>JACKEB010000017.1:0-300000 GCA_020633205.1 Polyangiaceae bacterium | reverse complement strand
GCGCCACGCGCGGTGCCGCTTGAGGTAGCTGCGGCTGACTTGCGCCGGATCCACCTTGAGGTACTTGGCCACCTCCTGGACGAAGCCGCGTGTGTACACCGCCGCCGGCAGACTTCGGAAGTCCTCTTCTTCGATCGCCTTGAGGTGGGATGCGCTGATTTTCGTGCGATTCGCGATCTCTTCGATCTCGATGCCCAATGATTGGCGCACCTTCTTCAAGAGCGCACCACTAAACTCAGTTTCCGGGTGGATTTCTCGCGCCAACTCCGCGCGTAGCATGGCGCGCTCCGCCGCGAGGGCTGCGTCCACCTCTGGCCGTGGCGGCTGCTCACCGGCCTCGGCCTCAGGGAACGTTGACTTGTCGTACGCGCGTCGCCGAATGGGATCGAGCAGCGTATCGTAGGCCTCATCAACGCGCGCGCGTTCGCGGGCCAGCTCTTCTTCCGTCAAGAGCGAGGTAAGCGGAAGGCTGTCCTGTTGATAGATCTCTCGCTGGCGCTTGTAGGCGCGGCGCAACTCTTCGTCGCTGGCGCCGCGGTGAGTCCACAGCACTTCGTATAGGTTTGGCTCCGCGGGCACGATGGGCACGGGTGTGGCCACCTTGGTTTGCTCGCGCGTGGTCGCCAGCGCCAGAATGCGCCGAGCGATGCGCTCGATGTTGCGGGCGGCTTTGCTCGTGGGCGAGTCGATGAGCAGCGGCCGGCGGCGAACTACGGAGAGCCAAACAGAGTCTTCCTGTTCGACGTGGCCGACGTAGTCGAACTCCACGCCCAAGTAGCGCCGGCTCATGTCGCACATCGCGGTGCCGAGGTCGTTGTCCGTACGTAACCGCGCGGAATTAACCACGAGTCGCGGTCTCAGCTTTGCGAGCTCAGCGGCCGCCAGCTCGGCAACGGAGCTGTCGTAGCGAGCGATTGCCCGCACCATTTCGATGGGTGAGGGCAGGGGCGGAAGCGGATCCTGCGCGCGCTCCACCATGCGAACCTTGAAGCGGTCCTTGATCAGTGTGCGTCGTAGCTTGCGTTGGAACAGCGCGCGGGCGAAGCGGTAGGTTGCCTCGACACTTGGAGGCTCAGGCGAGGTGACGCAGAGCCCGAGGTCTGCCGTGAGGAACAAGTCCAGCGTGGCGGGTGTAGTCCCTGCGCCCAGATCGAGGATCACGTAGTCCACATCCAGCTGCCGCAGCCTGAAGGCCCAACGCGCCTTGCGCCCTGGACGTAGCGGCACGGTGGAGTTTCGGGAGTACGCCTGAGGCAAGAGCAGCAGGCCAGGCACCTGCGTCTTGATCGGCGTGAGTTCTTCTTCTTCGGGAGCGTCTTCGTCGTTGCCTGCCCGGGGCATCGCCTCGCCGAGCATCGTGTGCAGATCCGCGCCTGCGGGGTTGGCGTCAGCCACCACCACGGTGCGTCCGAGCTGAGCCAAGTAGACGCCCAGGTTGATCGCCACGATGCTCTTTCCCACACCGCCGCGACCACCAGCCACAGCGATCACGTGGCGCACGACTCGCGGCGCGTCTGCGCCGGGTCCGCTATCGGGCGGCGGTTCCGAGGGATAGAGGCTTCCGCTAGACATGGTTAGGGGGCTGAGCACGCGGACGTGGCGCGCTGGGCGCGTGGCCAACGGTGCGCCATGGAGCGAGGCAATTCAGGGGCTTTGCCCGGGAAAGGCGGGAATAAACCACGAGTTGAGAGGCTGAGCGCTAGATACTTTCTGTCATCGACGCGAGCGCGGCACGCATGTAACGCAGATCCGCGTCCGAATCGACAAGTCCTCACAGAGGCGGGCTGCCGACCGGGTAGCATTGCGCCGCACCTCACACTAGAGTCCCCCAACCATGCCCTCGCTCAGGTCCGTCCTCGGCACAGCAGTGCTCGCGCTTCTGCAATTGAATTTCAGCACTTGCGAACATCGGGGAGACGAGAATCCACCAACCGCGGACTCGGCGACGGTGGACAACGTCGAGCTACCGGGCGTGGACACCACGGAGCTCACTCGTCGCGAGCAGCGGGAGTGGTCTACCTATGTCAGCGACCTGCTGGCGCCCTGTCCGGATCAGCCTGTCAGCATCGCTCAGTGCGTGAAAGAAGCCCGCAAATGCGACGGTTGCAAGCCTGCGGCGGATTTCCTCCTGACGCAGGTACGTCGTGGGCGCACGCGCAATCAGGCTGAGGCGGCGTTCCGTGTGCGCTTCTCTACAGATGAAGTGAAGCCCGTCGAGATCGGAGACTCCCCGACCAAGGGCGCGAAGGACGCGCCGGTCACCATCGTCGAGTGGGCCGACTACGAGTGTCCCCACTGCGGCATGATGGCCCCCATCCTGGATGGCTTGGTGGAGCGCTTCCCGGGCCAGGTCCGCTTCGTGTTCAAGAACTACCCCCTGGCCATCCATGAGCACGCCGAGATGGCAGCTCGCGCCGCGGTTGCCGCAGGGAAGCAGGGCAAGTTCTGGGAGATGCACGACCTGTTGTTCAAGAACCAGGCGAGCTTCACCAACGACTTCGCCGGTTTCGCCAAGCAGTTGAACCTCGACGTGAAGAAGTTCCTCAAGGACATCGACAGCGAAGAGGTCGCCGACGCCGTGGCGAAGGACAAGAAGGAGGCCGACAAGCTCGGGCTCGAAGGGACGCCGATGATCTACATCAACGGTCGGAACTTCACGAGCGGCTACTTCGACACGAAGGAAGACTTGGACGACTTCGTGAAGCTCGAGATCAAGCTTCGCACCGGCAAGGACGTGGAGCCGAAGCCGATGCCGAAGGCGCCGGCGAGTGCAGAAGAGGGTGGGGATACCCAGCCCGTCGCGGCTCCGTCAGGCGCGAAGACAGCGCCGAGTGAAAAGCCAGCGCCTAGCGCCAAGCCCAGCAAGCCTGCTCCGAGCGCCAAGTAAGCCATGAAGTCAGGCATGGAGGGCGAGGGGTGTTTCCCCACGGGACGCCACTATCCCGGCATCGCTCATCTGTTGCGCGTGGTCGCGAGCGGACTCGCTGATGAGTTCGACGGTCAAACCGAGATGCACCGCCTGCCGGTGGTCAGCATCGACACCGAGACTACAGGCCGCGATCACAACGTCGACCGTGTGGTCGAAGTCGCGTGCGTGATCTACCGCGAGGGACAGGTCGTGGCGCGCCACGATTGGCTGGTCAATCCCGGAATGCCGATCCCCAAGGAAGCGTTCGACGTTCACGGCATCAGTGATGACGACGTGAAGGACAAGCCGCCGTTTTCCTCGGTTGCTTTGGAGATCCTCGAGGCGATGCGTCAGGGCGTGCCCTTGGCCTACAACGCCGAGTTCGACCGGGACTTCCTCCACGCTGAGTTCGCCCGTTGCAATTTGGACGTTCCCAATCTGCCGCCGGCAGCGCGCAAAGGCGTGGAGTGGTTGGATCCGCTCACCTGGGCACGAGAGCTCCAGAAGGATGCAAAGAGCAAGTCCCTTGGGGACGTGTGTGAGCGCCTAGGTATCGACATCGGCCGCGCCCACCGCGCAACGGACGACGCCGAAGCCGCAGCCAAGGTGCACGGGATCTTCGCTACGGACTCGAGGGTGCCCCGCAACTACGCCGCGTTCGTTCTCGAGCAGAAGCGCCTAGGCCGTATCTTCGACGACGAGCGCCGCATGTGGCGCCGGGCCTAGCTGCCGCCCCGGAATCCGCGGCGTCCACACGGCGTTTCCGTGAGATGTGGGATCCAGTCCTTCCCAAGCTATGCTGCTCGACGATGAGCCGTCGTAGCCCGATCTTGGTTTGGGGGTTAGGAGCGCTGCTCGCCCTCCCGTGCTGCGGCGGTGAGCAACGCAAAGCCGACGCTCCTCCAACCATTCGGGTCGGCGATGAAAAGACCCAGGAGGAAGCTGAGCCAGTCGAGCGGTCAGAGGTCAAGGGCGTCATCGTCTGGGCGCGCCCGGACGACTCCGAGCAAACGACCAGCTACTGGTTGGATCCCGAGGGAAATGTTCTCAAGGAGCAACCGGGGATTTTTATGCTGGCCGGGGGTAAAGAGTGGGAGTTCTCGAAGACCCTCGGGCGCATGCCCGTGTACGAGTGCGATGCAGTGATGGGCGACACAGCCAGCGCCCCGACGGATCACAAGGAGACTCAGGTCCCGAGCCTGATTGAGCTCAAGACCCGTCGGAGCTGGGAGCTCTGGGAGCAGCCAAAGCCGGGGCCTGAAGAGCGCTACAATGACTACAGCCAAAATGTAGGCCTGATCGCCTCTGCGGGTCGCTATCTGGTGCTCGCAGATTTCACCTGGGTCTACGGCTGCGGTGCCCACGGCTTCAGCGTGGCGACCTACTCCGCGTATGACCTAGAGCGCAAGCAGAAGCTGCCCTTGCTTTCTCCCGCGGAAACGAACGAGCTGAGAGGGCACGAACTGAGTCAGGCGGTTGCCGCGTTCAAGGCTGCAGGGGACGGTTTCGACGAACCGACCGAGGAGCAGGTGACGTTGATCAACGTCATCCCGGAGGTCACTCCTCAGGGAAAGCAGCAAGCCGAGCTCGTGTTCTCCATTGGCACTTGCTACGCCTGCACCCACGGCGAAGGTTCGAGCTACACGGCAACTACCCGCGTAGTCGCCGAGACGTTGCCGCGCGCTCTTGCAGAGCAACCGCTACCGAAGGCGGTGGTGCGCTTCGCGGGGACTCATCCAGTGCGAGGCTGGTCGGCGAGGTAAGCTAGTCAGGGCGACTACTGCGTGCTGCGAACGGCGGCCTCGTCGCCAGGCCAGCTTTCGAACTCTGGCAGTCCGTCGCTGATTTCGTACCAAGGAGACTTGGAGCCTACGAAGATGTGCGCCTCCGGAACGCGCCCAGGATGCTGCTCAAGCCCGCCCAAGGGCAGCCCGATGATGTCGGGTAAGTCGGCGTACGTGTTGATCAGGTTCGAACCACAGATGGAGCAGAACGAGCGAGTGACGTTCGGCGCTGAGTTGTAGAAGGAAAGCTGCTCCTCCCCCCGAACCCACCTGAAATGTTCGCGACGGATGGATGCTCGGGTCCTGAAGGCGGCACCATGCCAGCGTCGGCATTTCGAGCGATGGCAGTTGTAAACCGGGCCAAGCGCACCGGTAACTTCGTAGGCGATGGCCTCGCAAAGGCACTTACCAGTCAACATATTGCCTCTTGCAGACGCCGCAGACGAAGCTGGTATTCCCGCGTGAGTCGGCCGCTAGGCGCCGCGCACACCGTGCATGCGCATCAGCTGGCGGGTGCCATCGCTGAGCGGCACGCCTGCGAGGTCTAGCTGCTGAACGCACCAATTGACTCCGTCGGGAAACGACGCCGAGTACTTGAGGGGTAGCGGGTGTTGATAGATCCAGCTCACCGCGGTCATTGCGCCGCGCACCAGGCTGGACGTCACCACGCGTACGTCACCCAACGAGAAGCGACGCATCAAGGGCTGCCACTCTTGAGACTTCTGAGCTGCCAGTGCTCTGGTCTTCGCGGCGGGGCGGCTGCGCACGACGCTCAGATCGGACAAGGTGATGTTCATGCCCGCGCGTTCGTTGGATGCTGCCGCTCGAGTGACGGCGCTCTGCATGATCCGCTCGTAACCCTCGAACAGCGCGCTGTAGGCGTCGTAGTCCATGCCATCCGTCAGCGTCATGACGATGATCGGCCAGTAGGCATCGGTGACTTGCGGTGCGTGGGCCATGGTGAACGTCGCGCTCGACAAATATAGTCGGTTGACTCAAGCGGTGCACAACCGCACGACGTTCTATTCGTTCACGTGCGCTCGCGATCGCGTTGTGTACCGTTCGCGCCATGCATCGAACGATTCGAGGGGCGTTGGGGAGTTGGGGTGCGGTGTCGCTATTGACGTTATGCGTCGCGTGCGGATCCCAGGACAGCACTACGGCTGACGATTCGAGCGGTGGCACCTCGGGTAGCGCGGGTGCGGGGATGGGCGGAAACGCTGGTGCTGCGGCCGGAACATCCAGCGCGGAAACTGGTGGCGCGAGCGGCAGCGGGGGGACGGCTTCTAGCGGTAACGGCGGTACGGGCGCTAGCGGCGGCACAGCTTCGGGCGGCACCGGAGGGGCTAGCACTGGCGGGACCACTGGCGTTGGTGGCGGAAGCGCTGGGATCAGCAGCGGAGGTGTCGGCGGTACCCATGACGCCGGCGGCAGCTCGGCGGTTGGCGGAACCGGCGGCACTGCAGGCGGAGCCGGCGGCACTGCAGGCGCAACCGGCGGCACTGCAGGCGCAACCGGCGGAGTTGGGGGGACTGCCGGTGCAGCGCCGCTGGCGGACGAGATTCAGCTCAGGCTCACCAATCCCGGCGGCAGCACCTTGCTGAACGAGATCACCCAGTTTCGTCAGCTCAAGAACGGTGATCTCCTGATCGCCGGGCGCGGGAACGGTAGCCCGAATCAGCCCGGTGTGTTGATCCGATTGAGCCCATCCCTCAAAGTGCTCTGGGCGCGCGCCTGGCAGAACGAGACCCGTCAACAGTTCACCGACGTCCTTGAGCTGGATGACGGTGATCTAGTGGCATCGGGATACTATTATGCCTCCCTCTTCGAACCGTATCCCCTCGTGATGCGCCTTGGTGGTGACGGTATTCCCAAATGGGAACAGCACGGAACCGGCGAGGGCAAGGCGCTCGCGCTGGCGCTTGGCCCCAGTGGAACCTTGTTTATCGCCGGGACTCGAGGAAAGGAGGTCACCCCGAGCGGAACCGTCATGGAACTTGCGCTCGATGGGTCGACGATTCGTTCGCTTGGATTCGACCCTGGGATCGAGCGTGAAGTGAAGTGGATTCATCGGGGACCAGGCAACGACATGCTCGTGGTCGATGATTCGGGGCGCGTGATTCAGCTCACCTCGGCCGGTACGTTCCGCACCGGGTGGCGCATGACGGAGCAGCCCATTCAACTGCAGTTCGCTCCTGACGGCACCATCGCCTTCGTGGAAGACGGTGGCTATTATTCCGAGTTCGACATTCAGACAGGCGTACTGAAGCGCCGCTACCTCAGTGTGCCGACGGGACGTATCGACCTCGACCGCGTGTCGTTTCTCGGCAGTCACCCCATCGGCGTGCAAGATGGCAGCAGCTTCACGACTGTGATTGGCGACGTGCGTAACTCCTCTTCCTGGAACCTGATTTTCAAGAGCGGCGGTGGCTACGCGCACTGTCTGGAGAGCGCGGATGGTGCCCTGTATTGCGTCACGACCCGCTCCGCATATCGCCTAGCGGATCCAAGTCTTCCGGCAACGTGTGAGCGGGGAACGCTGCCCCATGGCTTCGTCTCCACGACACCCGCAACGGTGCATGGCGCTGGAGCTGGTAGCAACATCTCGGGAGGCAACGTCTACGAAGCCGTAACCATCACCGCCCACAGCGACCTGACGGTAGACCAGCTGGATGTGTGCCCGCCTTGATTCCGTGCGGTTCTGTCTGCGCTTGAAGCTAACCGCTGCGGCTGTCGCTCTTGTCCGCAGCTAACCACTGCGGCTGTCGCTCTTGTCCGCAGCTAACCACTGCGGAGCAACAACAGCATTCCAAGCACCGACAGCGCGAGCACGCCGATCGCCACGGCGGCTACGATGAAGTCCGTCTTTCCCCAGCCCGCCTTCGGCCGCCGGGTGCGAATCGTCGTATCCAGGCGAGCGTCCTTCTTGGGACGTTGAGCAATCGGCGCGGCAGCGCGCGATGAGGCTGCTGCCTTTCCCGATGAGCGCGCACCCCGCACCAGGTCGGAGAGTGCATCGCTGTCCGGCGCGGGTGTCTCCGCCTTGGGCGCGACGGTGTCTGGTGGGTCCACGGAGTCGTCCGGGGACATGTGCTCGTCCGCCGCGCGCTCCAGCTCTTCCAGAGCGAGCGCCACCGGGTCCTCGAAGCGCATCCGGTTGCTGCCGATGCCGAGGATTGCCGTTGAGGGCCAGCGCGTCTCCCGCTCCGCGGTGAGCTGCTGGCCGTCCAAGAAGGTGCCGTTCTTCGAGTTCAGGTCGCGCACGAAGACTTTGTCTCCGCGTCGGATGAGCTCGCAATGGCGGCGCGACGCGTCTTCGTCGTCGAACGCCAAATCGACGCTCTTGCCCCGACCGATCACGTAGCGATGCTCAAACAGCCCCAGCACCAACTCGCGCCCTGAGTCCGCACCTTCATAGACGGCGAGCTTGACCGAGGCGTCCTCCCCCTGGGAGCTCAGCGCGTTGGCCACCAAGGCGAGAGCCAGCTCTTTGGTGCTGTTGGGAGTGGCGAGCTGGGGTGCTACGGGCTTGATTTGAACTTCCAGCCAGACCCGGCCGACGCGGATCACGTCCCCACTTCGCAGCACCCGAGGTGACTGGGCGCCCAAGCGAACCGAACCGACGAACGTGCCGTTGGTGCTGCCCTCATCGACCACGATGTAGTCTGCGCCACGCTGGCGAATGGAGGCGTGGCGGTGGCTTACGCTGGGGTCCGGAAGGCGCACTTCGCAGCCGTCTCCACGTCCGATCACGACGCGCGGGGCGTCGAAGCTCAGCTCCGGTGGGCTCTCCACCTCGCCTGATCGGACGAGAACCGAGATCGGCATGCGCGGCGGATGATGGCACGAGAGGCCTTCTTAGCCAGCAAATTTGGCCCAAGTAGTCGCGCTCACGTATCGGCGCTTATCGACCGATCGCGCCTCGAGTGGTGCGAGGTCGGACCCAGGCCCGCGTCTGGGATCCGGGAGGACTCAAATGCAGAAGCAGGATCGTCGAGCAAGCGGCGTCAAACGCGTACCCGTGCAGACATTGGTCGAGATTTGCGGCCGAGTACCGGAGGTGCCCGCCTTCGAGGCGCAGAGCATCGAGGTGAGCGGGCGTGGCATGCATGTACGAACCCGCTATCTGCCTCCGGTTGGAGCACCGCTGGTGTTGCGCTTCGAGGAGGCTGGTCACCAGATCCTCGTCGAAGGTGAAGTGGCCTGGGCCGAAGACCAGGAACGCGGCGGAGAGTTTGGCATTCGCTTCACGGCGCTCGATAGCGGTAGCGTGGACGCCCTCAAGAAGCTCTGCGGGATCCATGCGGAAAAGCAAGAGGAGCCGGAAGAGGACTACGAACTAGAAGCGGCAGCGGAACCCGGCGAAGCCCAGCGTAAGCGCAAGACCGCAGGCACTCGGGTGCGCCTGCACATCGACGGCTTGGGCTCGCCCATGAAGGCGCAGGTACGAAAGGCTGGTGGTCGCGCGATGACCGTCGGCTCGAAGCTCGAGTTCCTGAAGCTCGGTCGGCATCTGGACATTGAAGACCTGGACGCGGGTGACCGCTCTGGGGCGTCCATCGAGACCGTCGACGTCGTGATCGACCCGCAGTCTCAGGTACCCCAGCTGGTGGTGTCGCTGGCGTATGACGAGGCGTTCGCAGACATCACCCCCGAGCCCAGCGTGGTGGATGCGGGGGAGTCCGCCGGTGCTCTGCGCGAGTGCTCAGACGACGATCTCGAAGACGAGTTGGATGAGCCAGGCCCGGCGACTCGCATCGCCGGGACTCCGGAGCGCGTCGCCGCGCGAGCGGTCGCTT
This sequence comes from Polyangiaceae bacterium, assembly GCA_020633205.1. Taxonomy (NCBI): domain Bacteria; kingdom Pseudomonadati; phylum Myxococcota; order Polyangiales; family Polyangiaceae; species Polyangiaceae bacterium. Next base: position 290,509 of record JACKEB010000017.1, on the reverse strand, counting down.
CCGAGCTCGACGACGACGAGCTGGATGACGAACCCGATTTTGACTCGGACTACGACGGCGTGGACGCTGAGTACGAGGATGAGCACGAACCAAACGCGTTCCAGACCAAGCTTGGCGCAGCGGCCTCTCAGGCTGGTGAGATCGCGAAGAACACCGGAACTGCGCTCAAGCACGTCGGTGCGAGCGCGGCGTCCAAGGTGGGCGGCTGGATCAAGACCGCGCGCAGCAAGCAAGCTGGAAAGGCTGAGGCTCGCACCCAGTCAGCTCCTGCCACGCGGAAACAAGGTGCGGGACGGCGCGTCCAGGGCGCTCCGCTGTCCGGCGTGATGAGCGCCGACGGTAGGCGCCTGCGCCCCCAGTCGATGCGCGGGTCGAAGCTCCCGCCGAGTCAGGCGCGCCGTCAAGAGGCCGCGCCGGAAGCTCCGCCGCCGGCCACGAAGAAGCTAAAGCGTTACGGCGCAATCGCAGGTGCCGCGGTGATGCTCACCACCGTCGCTGTACTCGCCATGAAGAAGCCGTCCGCGCCCGCCGGGGGTGAAGAAGCGCTGAGCAAGCCAGTCGCCGCGGAGGAAACGCCCCTCGCGCCGAGCGAAGACGTCACCAACGTGGATGAGCAAGGCAACCCGATCCCCGCCAATGCCGCCCAGGCGCCCGCTCAGCCCCAGGAAGATCCCCAGGGAAAGACGACGCCCAACGGAATCAGCGCCGACGTTCCGCTCTTTGGTCCGACGAATATGGCGCCGACCGAGGCAGCGCCGGTGGATGAGTCGGCGGGCGCCTCCGCGCTCGACGAACCCGTGGACGACACCCCCCCCGTTGCAGACGAAGCCTGGGATGAAGGTGGCGACAAGGCGGACAAGGGCGATGACAAGCCCACGGCGGAGAAGGTCGATCCCAAGAGCGTGAAGCCCTGGGGCCGCGGCACCGTGAGCCGGCCAACGATTCACCGCATCCGCTTGGACTCTCCCGGCGGCGCGATCCAAGGTGCGATCAACCCAACCGGTTTCGTCGTGGTCATCCCCGGACGCAAAGTCATGGAGTCCGGGGACTCGATCTCCAAGCGCGACAAGCGCATTGCCCGAGTGAAGACCTCGAACGGCGGCAACGGAGCGCAGATCACGTTCCAGTTCAAGAACGGCATTCCCGGCTACCGCGTGCGGCTCCGGAAAGACTTCGTCGAGTTCCTGATCAGTGAACCGAAGAAGGGCGGAGCGCTGGCCAAGCGTTAGTTCCAGAGTGGACGACCCTGCGCGGTTTCTGGCTCTAGGCTTGGGTGTTTGCGAGCCGTCCGTAGTAGAGCTGCGGCTGTGAGCGCGAAGGGTTCAGAGCGAAGCCAAGGCGCGGCGTCGGCCCGCGGGTCGTCGCGTGGGCTGCGCTCGTTCCCCGGCTTTCAGACGCTGGAGCTCTTGGGGACCGGCCCCATCGCGGATCGCTACAAGGCGCTCCAGCAGCCGCTCGGACGCACGGTGCTGATCAAGGCGCTGTCCCCGAGCATCCTGCCTTCATCCCCGTTTGCCGCCAGCCTCGAGCACGAGGCGCGGTTGCTCGCGCAGCTCGAACACCCGAACCTGCTCAAGCTCTACGACTTCGAGCGCAACGACGACTCGATGTGGTTGGTGCTCGAGTACGTCGAGGGCGTGAACCTGCGCGACCTCCTGCGCACGGGTGACGAAGGCAGAACTCTCGAGCCCCTCGAAGCGGTGAGCGTTGCCCTCGAGATCACTCGGGCCCTCGAGCACGCCCACGAGCACGGAATCGTTCACCGCAACTTGCGGCCGGACAACATCCTGCTCACCCCAACCGGCGGCCTCAAGCTGCTCGAGTTCGCGGCGGCTAGCGATGAGCGTATCCCTACGGCACCAGAGCTGATGGACGGGGAGGTCGCGGCACCAGCGTACTTCTCGCCGGAGCAAATCCTTGGTGAGCCCCCGGACCCGCGTAGCGACCTCTTCGCGCTGGGTGTGATGCTCTACGAGATGATCGGTGGACAGCGACCCTTCGATGGACCCGATCTGCGTTCCACCACCCAGCGCATTCGCCACGACGTCCCTCCGGCGCTCTCTCGCGTCGCGCCCCATGTGTCCGGTCAACTCGAGCGTATCGTCCAGCGTCTGCTGGAGAAGATGCCCTCGGATCGCTTCGGTTCTGCGGCGGAGCTGGGTCTCGCGTTGCGAGCTGTGCTGGAGGATGACGAGCGGAGCCCAGCGGAGCACATCCGCCGCGCTTTGGCGCGGGCCGGCCTGGCCCCTGAAGAGGTCCTTGACGCTGACGACCCGGCGCCGCTGGAGGAGCCGACCCGCAGCCTCGGTAGCGCTGTGCTCGGGATGCTCGCGGCCTGCGCGCTGGTGTTGCTGGGCGGTGTCGTGATTCAGATTATTTCCGCGAGGGAAGGCGCTATCCCCAGCGTCACTCAAGGATCCCACGCGCTCGAACTGCGGCCCAATCAGGCTGGCTATCTGAGGGTGGTCGCCGATCCTTGGGCTCATGTGATCGTGGACGGCGAAAAGGTCGAGACCACGCCGTTCTCGGAGCCGATCCCGCTCCGCCCAGGTACGCACTACGTGCGGCTCGAGCACCCTGCGGCTCCAACTGAGCGACGCACCATCACGCTGGCGTCCGGCGAGAGCATTCTGCTGGACGTGAAGCTGGATGTTCCACGGCGTCCGGCACCTGAGCTTGCACAAGGCGACGCTGGCGCAGATGCAGCAGACGCCTCACCTTAGCCTCACGGCTCGAGTTCTCACGGCTTGGTGCTGTAGGCGAGCTTCAGTTGCAGCTCGCCTGCCACGCCTTTCGGCATGCTGGCGCCAAGGACGCAGCGCGTGATGCAGGCTTTCCCGGGAGTCGAATCCGCGTACTTGGTCAGTTCGAAGTTCTCGAGAGCGCCATCAGATTTGAGCGTGGCTTTCGCCTCCACCATCGCGATCTGTTTGGTGTCGGGTGAGAGCGCGTACGCGCACTCCACCAACGCCTCGCGCTGCGCGTCGAGTGCTTCCTTCGCGCCACTGGGACCGGTCACCGTCAGTTCCAGCTGATCGCGAAACGGGTACTCAGTCTCCGTCGGCTCGCTGCTGACTCCGATGGATCGGCCCGCGGAGAAGGCCTTCACGCTGGTCGGCGCCTGCTCCTGAGAAGCCCCCGGCTTGGGCGCCGACGACGACTCTTGGCAGGCGATGAGCCACGGTGCGACGAGGAGCGCGAGCCCAGTCGCTCGACCCAGGCGAATTCTTCCCATAAATAGCGAGCATATCGTGGATGTTCTCGAGTGTTTGGGAGCTTCTGTACGATGGTAGGAGGATGCGGCAGGGATGAGCCTCGACGCGGCACTAGATCAGTGGGCCTCCCTCTTGGGAGCGGCCAACGTGATTCGTTCAGGACCATCGCTGGATGACCTGAACCGCACGACTCAGAGCCGAAGTGCAGGGGGAAGCGCGCCGTTGATGGCCGCGCTGCGACCGAGCAGCCGCGAGCAGTTACCTGAGCTCTTGGCCATCGCTCGTCAGCACCAGGTGAGGCTGCACCAGAGTAGTGCGGGCAAGAGCTGGGGCCTTGGGACTCGACAGGCGCCGGAACCTGCGGTGTTGCTCGACCTGAGCGGGCTCTGCCGCATCAGCGACTTCGACTCCCAGCTGGGGGCCATCGACGTGGAGCCCGGGGTGACCTTCCAGCAGCTGTACGAGTACTTGAAGGCCCAGCGCTCGCGGTTCTTTCTGAACGTGACCGGGTCTTCGCCCCACTCGAGCGTGCTTGCGAATGCTCTGGAGCGCGGAGACGGAGCTGGCCCCTACGCCGACCGTTTCGCGCACATCTGTAACCTCGAGGTGATGCTCTCTTCCGGCGAAGTGTTGCGTACTGGCTTTGGTAGTTTCCTTGAGGATACGAACCCGGGGCTGCAGCGCGTGGCGCGCTGGGGCGTGGGTCCGGCGCTCGACGGACTGTTTTCTCAGTCAGGCTTTGGTCTCGTCACCCGGCTCACCCTGTGGCTGTGCCCACTGCCACGCTCGCTTCACCTTGCAACGTTCGGCTTGAAAGACCCAGGGCGACTCGGCAGGCTGTGGGACGCTCTCGGCGAGCTCAAGCTCGATGGCACCCTCAACGCAAGCATCGGGCTATGGAACGACTATCGCGTCGTCTCCAGCGTGGCGCGCTTCCCCGCTGGGGCGGACCCCGCACAGGCGCTGCCACGACAGACGCTCGAGGCAATGCCGGAATGGCCTGGGATGCGCTGGAGCGGCACCACCGCTGTGTACGCTGCGAGTCGCGACCAGGGTAATGCCGCGCGGATACATATGGAGCGCTGCCTGCGGCCGCTGGTCGACGACCTAGCGTTCTTCGAGGCCAGTGGAGACGCCAGCGTTGGTCGGGAGCTCCTGCATCCGGGGCACCCGGCGTTCAAGTTTCTACAGGGGATCCCCCACGAGCACAGCCTGCAGAGCGCGTACTGGCGGATGCCTCCGGAGCGTCCTCAGAGCTCACCCCTCGATTTGGCTCAGGATGGCTGCGGAGTGAACTGGGTGTGCGCCGCGTTGCCCTTCAGAGGGCGCGATCTGGTGCGCGCCGTGAGCCTCAGTGAGCGGATCCTCACGGAACACGGATTCGAACCGCTGTTCGCTTGCGTTGCGACCGCGCCGCGCAGCGTCAACTGGGTTCCGCTGATGGTCTATGACCGTGACGTGCCCGGAGCAGATGACCGCGCCAGCGCTTGTCACGACGCGCTCTACGCCGCGCTTTCTGCAGCCGGCTACCTGCCGTATCGCCTGGGCACGCAGTCGCTGGCGTCCCTACCGAACAGTGCCGATCAGCGCTCCGCGGTCCTCGAGCGCCTCCGGGTCGCGCTGGACCCCGCCGGTGTGTTCGCGCGTCGCTTCGCCTAGTGTTCGGTCTCCGTAATTCGCCTCATCAGCTGGCGGCGCGGTCAGGCGTCGTCTTCGACGGCAATGAGTTCGAGCGACTGGGCGTGCTCGACGTCTTCCCGGAGCTGTTCGAGCCGCTTCTGATCGGGCGCCTCGTACTTCTCTGCGCCGAAGACGCTGAGCATGGCGTTCGGCGCCTCCTTGCACAGAGCCTGAAGGGTGGTCAGCAGGTCTGTTCCCAGGAGGTCCACCGTCGCCCGATTGCCCAGCCAAAGGTCGCTGGGAATCGGCGTCGACACGACTAATATCCGTACGGTAGCGTCGTGCTGGGAGTCCTGGAAGCCTGCCCGTAGAAGCTTCTTGGTCGCGTCGCCGTCCTCGAACACCGCAAAGGTCGCGCCGACATCCGCCTGTCCCGTCAGTACGGCGTCGACCACGGCGCCGTGGGAGAAACAGAAGATCTCCGTCTTGAACAGCGTCTGCGGGTCGAGACCCTGGCTTGCCAAGGCCACGCGAGGAAAGACGTAGCCGCCTGCTGAGGTGGGGGCCACCCAGGCGACGCTCGTCCCCTGCAGCTGACTCGCGCTCGTCAGGTTCGAGTCAGCACTCGTGAACAATACACTGTGATAGTAGGCCGCACCCTGACGCACCGCGCTCGCCATCGCGATTCCTGTAGCCATGGATGGATGCGTCAGCGCCAGGATAGGCGAGGTCCACGCCAGATCGATCTCGTGGTCTTCGAAAGCTCGGGCGAGCATCTCTGGGCGGCGGTAGCGGACGAACATCACCTCGCTGTTGAGGCGCTTCTCCAGCAGCCGACGGATCTGCTCGAGCTGGACCGAGGTCATTGGGTCGTCCCACACGGGGACCAGACCGATAGCGATGCGGGTTACTGCCACGTTGCCAGAGCGTAGCAGGATGTTCCTTCCACGGCTGCCCGGTTCCGAGCACCGAGTGGATTGTGCTCCTCGGTGCCTAGTCCTTCTTCGGACCTTCGTTGTATCCGCGCGGACGATACTTCGGGTCGACCCCGTTGTGCTTCTCGCCGTTGTAGACCAGGTCTCGCGCGAGAAACGCCAGCCAGGAGCCGGGGTTCTTGTCTGCTAGGTCGAGCAGCTCTTGCTTGTGCGGCTCCCAGGCTTTTTCGTCCCACAGGCACTGCAGCGCCAGGGAGATCAGGTTTTGGTCAGCCGGGTTGAGTTCGAAGCCCCGCTTGTAGTGAGGCCACGCCTCCTCGGCGCGGCGCATGCGGCAGAGCGCGTCGCCGTAGTAGATGTGCGCCATGGGCCACTCCGGAGCGAGCTCCATGGCCTTTTTTCCCTCGACCAGGCGCTGCTCCATGAAGCCGCGCGCGCCGAGCATCACCGAGTAGTTCAGGTGCGCCTTCGCGCTGTTCGAGGAGCTCTGGGCGGTTGCGCGCCAGAAAACCAGGTCGTTCGTGTAGTCGAGGGCGTGCATGCGTGCGCTCTGCAGCTGGAAGACCACAAAGGCCGTGACCACGGCCACCCCCGCCCAGCGCCCAAGCTGACGCTTGCGCTCCGTTCCGGTCTGGAAGAGTTTCCACTGAGAAATGTGCAACAGCGCCCAGGCGTAGAGCGGCGCGAGGCCGATCACCGGCAGGTACCAAAAGCGCTCGGCCCGTACCGTGGGTAGCAGCACCGGGATGTTGGAGTGGGGGAAGTAGGAGACCGGCACCCAAACCAGCGTGAAGGCGATCAGCGCGTAGGTGATGACCCGAGGCGACCAAGTGAGTTCTGGCACCACCACTTCGGGCGCCGGGGCGCGCTGGTCATCGACGGTCTGCGGCTGGAGGGTTTGAGGCGCCACGAACTCGCTGACGCCGTTCTGGGTTGCATCAGCTTGGGGGGGAGGTGCGTCAGGTACCGCTGCTCCCTCTCCCCCAAAATCCGCAGCATCAGGCAGCGCAGCTGACGGTGTGTCGCTGGCGGCGTCAGGTGCACCCGCCTGGGGGGCGGCTTTGCGTTCGTCACCCACGCGGAACAGCGAGGCGATCCAGTAGGCGATGCCGACGATGGGTGCGACGAACATGCCCAGGAAGCCGAGAATGATGCTCGGCGTCAGCAGCTTCGGTGGGATTGGTTCCTGGGGGAAACTGTAGTCACCCGCCAGCTTCCAAGGGAACAACGTCTGTCCGATGCCTCGCGCGTAGACGCGCAATGCGCCACCGATACGATGAGGCAAGTCGGCGTTCACCAACGGATTGTTGATCGGGTCCTTCGGCAGCCGCGGTTGGGCGAACCAGCGCATGAACGCATGCAGAGCGCGCCGGGTGATCGGCTCCGTCTCGGGCAACGGTTGTAGAAGCTCTTCGGGTAGCGATACCGGAAACCAGCGCCTGCGCAGCTCCGTGTAGAGCACCAGTGCCGCCACCGCGCTGCCCAGCGACAGCAGCGTGCGCAGGACGCGATGTGGCCGCTCCGGGTGCATGAGCGGCGCAAAGATCAACGCCGCCCACGCCACGAGTGGCACCGCCACGATGGCGCTCTCCTTGGAGAACAAGCCGAAGAGCAGCGACATGAACACGCCGAACGGCATGGCCCACGCCGGCAAGCGCAAGCAGAGCAGCGCCAGTAGCACGCCCATACCGCCCAGCACATCCGCGATGCCGACGACGCCAGTCACGGCTTCCGTCAGCACCGCGCTCGCCAGGAACACCAGCCCTGTGAGCCACGCGAACCCGCGTTTCCCTGGGGCAAGAAACATCGCGAGGCGACACAAAAGTGCCGCGTTGATCGCGTGGAGCATCAGGTTCACCCAGTGGGGAAGCCACGGGTGCTCGCGCAAGCGCCACAGCGCGCGCCAGATCAGATTCGGGATGGGCCGGTAGGACCCAATGCTACCCGTCGGGGGTAGACCCCAGAAGTCGCGGGTGAATGCGTCCCGCCACAGCAGGTGATCGCCGTTGACGTACGGGTTCGCGAGCAATGCCTCCTGCTCGTCAAAGATGCAGTTGGTCGTCGGGCTGCGGGTGTAGACGATGGCCACCAGGATCAGCCCTGGCAAAAGCGCGTTCCAGAACGTCGGGTCTTGTTCCGTGAAGTAGCGCTTCAGCCAGTACCACAAGCGCAGCGCGACGTTCGGCTTTGGCGGCCCAGCCGGTTGCTTTGGGGCTGCGGGCGGCTGACCGCCACTCTGGCTTGCTGGCGCCGCCGCAGGCTCCGCGGATGCGAGCGTTGGCTGCTCGTCATGTGGGTCTGACCCGGGCACCGCCCGGTCGTATCAGGTTTCTGCGGGTTCTTCGATGGGCCAGATATCGCCCCACAACGAACCGCCGCCGTCGATGTAGTAGGTCGAGCCGGTCACGAAGTCGTTTTCTCTGCTGGCGAGAAACACAATCACGCGGGAGACCTCTTCGACGGTGCCTAGACGCTTGAGGGGCGTCGCTTGGCGCGAGAGCTCCAGCGTGCCTTCGCCATACTGCGTGGTGCCGGAAGAACGAATCGTACCCGGAGCGCATGCGTTCACCCGAATGCCGTGGTGTGCCCACTCCACCGCAAGCGTCTTCGTCATGTTGTCCACGCCGGCCCGAGCGGCGCCCGTGTGGACCATTCCGGGGAAGCCCCGATAGATATCGGCGATCACGTTGACGATGCGGCCACGCTTTGCGGGGATCATCGCGCCGGTGGCCACCGCGTGGGTCATGCTGAAGAGCCCGATCAGGTTGTTGCGAATGACCGCCTCGAAACCGCGGGAAGATAGCTGTTCCGCTGGGCACGGGAACTGACCGCCGGCGTTGTTCACCAGCACGTCGATGTGCCCCGCTTGGTCGACCACCTGCTTCACGAAGGCATCGCACGAGTCGGGGTCGCGCACGTCGGCGATGCCTCCGATCGGCTCGGGCCCGTAGCCACGTAGCGCCTCGAGGCCGGCGTCGATGTTCTCTTGCTTGCGACTGCAGATGGCGACGGTCGCGCCGAGGTAGGCCAGCTCCTGTGCGGTGGCGAGGCCAATCCCGGTGCCTCCGCCAGTCACCACCACGACCTGGCCTTCGAATAGACCCTGAGCGTAGATGCTCTTGAACGACTTCTGCGCCATCAGGCTCGGAGTACTGCAAACCTCGGCAGGGCGCCACACTCGAAGTGAAATGTGGTCAGTTCAACTATCAACCCAGTGGCGGTGGAAGTTGCTTCCACCGCGCACGCCGCGGCAATCTCGTATGCAAACGCGCGCGATCACGCTTCGTGAGGCAGGTTTCGCGTGCGTTTCCCTCGGCCTTTGCGCGTGACTCGCGGCAGGCTGGTCTTGGTGCTGGTGGTCAGCTGACCACGGTCGTCAGCCCCAGTGGCAAGGCGCTGGATACCTGCGTAGGCGATCATCGCGGCGTTGTCCGTGCAGCCGCGTAAGGGCGGGGCCACGACGTGGATTTCGCGTGATGTCCCGAGCTCAACCGCCCGAGCGCGCAGCTGACGGTTTGCGGCTACGCCGCCTCCGAGCACGACGCAATCGACTCCCTCTTGAGTTGCCGCGCGGAAAGTTTTGCTGAGCAGAGCGTCGACCACGCGGGTCTGAAAAGCAGCACACAGATCCCGAAGTGTCTGGTCGTCTCCGGGGCGACCGTGCTCCTCAACCCAACGCGCCACGTTGGTCTTCAGTCCGGAGAAGCTGAATTCGAGGGAGTCACGTTGAGGCATGGGCTTCGAGAGCTTCACTCCCTTGGCGTTCCCCTCCGCCGCCAAGCGGTCGATGATGGGGCCACCGGGGTAGCCTAGCCCCAAGAGCTTCGCGACCTTGTCGTAGGCTTCGCCCGCTGCGTCGTCTCGCGTTCCACCCAGCTCGCGGATGCCGTCCGCTTGCTTTGAATCCACGCGGTAAATCGCAGTGTGCCCACCCGAAGCGATCAGCGCGATGAAGGGCAGGCGCGGCGCGAGTGGTTCCAGGTTGGGAAAGCGCAGGTAAGCTGCCAACAGGTGACCCACCAAGTGGTCCACACCGACGACCGGTAGCCCGCTCGCCCAGGATAGACCTTGGGCGAGCTGCACACCGACCAACAGTGCCCCTGCGAGGCCGGGGCGGCACGTGACGGCGATGCCATCTAGATCTCCCAGTGCGAGGCCCGCGCGCTCGAGTGCCGCCTCGACGACGTAGCGGCCGTTCTTCAGGTGATCGCGCGACGCGAGTTCGGGGACCACACCGCCGTATTCGGCGTGAAGCTTCACCTGGCTGTGGACGACGTCGCTCAGTACCACACCGTCGTGGTCGACGATGGCAGCCGCGGTTTCATCGCAAGATGTCTCGATGCCTAGGACTCGCACCGCCGAGCCATACCATGCATTCCGAGCCTAGCCAGCGAGCACCCGCCCCCGCGGTTCAGAGCCTTCAGAAGCCGCAGCTACCACTGCTCAGCTGGGTGCGAAACAGCGCAAAGGCGGGACGCGGCCCGGCGGCGGTCTGAGTCGGCGGCTTCAGTAGCCTGAGCTCGAGCTCGTTGTCGTTCATCAGGCTGACTACAGCCAACATGGGGCCGCGACAGCTGGACTCGACCCACGCGAGGAAGCTGAAGTCGCGACCATCGCCGAAGCTCAGCTGGCTCAGCGGGTCGCTCGACAACTCCTGCACGGGGATCATGGGCGCTCCATCGAACGTCGCTTCTGGCGCGCACGGGCCGCTCGTGTCGTTCGAGCTCAAGGTGCCTGGCGCGCTATCCAGATGCTCGGTGTCGAGAGTCACCCGGATGCGCAGCTCCTGAGAGAAGCCGCCCACGCGCTCCGGCGTGCGAATGAACTCGGCACCGATGATGTTTCCGCAGTACGCCTCACCGGGGCCGGTGTCGTAGCGTTCCAGATCCTTACAGCCCGCGAGGAGCGGGCTCAGCAGCGTGAGCGCTAGCCCAACGCGCAGCGCTCGAAAGACGCACAGCGCTGGAGAGACAGACAGCGCTGGAGAGACAGACAGCGCTGGAGAGACAGACAGCGCAGGCACGAGCTGCGAAGTGCGGCGCCTCATAAAGCTTGCTTCGCCGCGGCTTGCAGTCGCGGTTCCGAGTCATGTTGCGCGAGGTAACTCGCCACTTGCTTGCCGCGCACTGGGTCGATCTTGAGCAGCGCCTTGAAACACGCCTCACGCACGATGGCGAGCTCGTCGCTCTTCGCGGCTTCGCTGAGCGCCTTGAGCACGTCCTCGCTCTTCGCGCCGCTCCCAAGCTCTGCCAGTGTGTCTGCGGCGCGCGCGCGCAACGTCCAAGGGTGCTTCTTCTCGAGCAGCTTTGCGATGGAACTCGTCACGCTGGCGTCCGCTTGTCCCAGGCCACCGAGCGCCGTGAGTGCGGTCAGTTGCACGCCTTCATCGCGGTCGTTCAGTCGCGCGACCACTGCGCTCCTCGCGGCAGGCTCTGGGCGCGCCGCCAGGAACTGCACTGCGCGGCTTCGCACCTCGGAAGTGGGGTGATTCGACAGCGAGATGAACGGCTCTACCGCGCCATGGGCGATCCGCTCGAGGGCAGCTCGGAGCTGCTTCTTTTTCCCAGCGGAAAGTTTGCTGAAGTCTTGCTTGTAGCCCAGGGCACCGGTGTCCAGCTTGGAGTCGCTGCCAGGCAGCATCTCGGCGACGACCTCTGCGCGCTCTGGCGAGCTCTGAACGGCGCCGCCCACCGACTCGGCCAGCGACGGCGCGAGCTTGATGATAGCGTCCGCTGCTGCGTCGGCACTGGGTGTTTCGGGGGTGAGGGAGCTAACCAGCTGCCGTACGTCTACCTTCCCGGACCTGGGCGGCTTGTCCAGCGCAGAGCCGATATCGAATTGCCCCGTGGCAAGCACCACCGCGGCGCTCTGCGCGGCCTCACGCTGCCGGTCGTCGGCGCTCAGCCAAGCTTGAGTAATCGCTCGTCCGGCGCGCGCATCCTTCAAGCGAGCCATCGCCAAGATCGCCTGACCGCGCACCAAAGCGTCGTTGGCCTCTGCGAGCTGTGCCAACACATCAGCCTGCTGGGACGCGCCGCGCTCTCCGAGCGCGAAGGCCGCGGCCGCTCGTGGGAGCGGCCCGGCCTCTAGCGAGCGCGCGATCTCCGCGAGGCGCGCCGTGTCCTGAGGCGTGCCGACCAAGCCGAGCCCCAGCGCGCCACACGCGCGCACGCTAGGCGCGTCACTCTCCAGGAGCTTGAGCAGCAGCGGTCGAGCCTTGGGGTCCTGCATGCGTGCTACGGCAAACGCCGCGGCGACGAGCACCGGGTCGGCTTCCTCCGAGCGGACCTGATTCCCCGGGGCAATCAGCTCGGAGAGCTTCGGCAACAGGCCGGGGTCTTTGAGCGCCGCGACGGCGAGCATCGCCCAGACGCGTAGCTCCGGATCCGCCTTGCCGGTGGCATAAGCAACCAGCGAGGGGCCTGCCCCCTTGTTCTGAATATGCGAGAGCAGCTCGAGGGCCGTCCGTTGCTGCGTGCCTTGGTCGTCGCTCAGCGCGTCGAGCAGTGGCTTGACCGCGCGTTCGCCGATCTTCGCGAGCTCTGCCGACGCCTTCTTGGCCTCTGCTTTGTTTGCGCTCTTCGAGAGGTGAACCAGTGGGAACGCCATGGCGCCGTAGATCTCGACCAAGAGGCGGCGATAGATCGGCTTCCCAGGGTTCCCGAGCGCAACGGGCAGGAGTTCCTTTTCCAGGGACTCTAGGCTGCCGCGGCCCAGGTTCAGCTGCATGCTGATACGCGTCGCTTGGCTCACCAAGTCTTCATCTGGAGAGGCCCGTACGACCCGCCGTAGCAGCCGATCTGCTTCGTCGATCTCACCCCGATTGATCAACAACTCGGCGAGCTGGAAGTAGACAGGGAACAGCCGATCGTTCTTGGAGATGGCCTGGCGGAACTGAGCGATCGCCTTGTCGTTGTCTTGGCGGCGCCGATACATCTCGCCGAGCTTGCGATGGCCCTCGGCGTCGTCAGGCGATAGCTCCACGGCTCGCGCCGCATATTTGATCGCCGCATCGTCTTGATAGAGCTCTGCCGCGTAGTTCGCCATGCGCTGGTAGTATTCACGGGCGCGCTTCGGCTCGACCTTGACCAGCTTCTCTAGCACCGCGATAGCGCTCTTGAGCTTGCGCTGCACGACCAGCACGTGTTCGAGGCGCAAGAAGCTCTCCGCGTCTCCTGGTGCGGCGTTAGTGACTTTGGTCAGCACCTTCTCCGCCTCGGAGTAGCGCTTGCGCCTTACGTGTATTTCCGCAAGGAGCCGTCCGGCGTCCAGGTCTGGTGGCTTCCCGTTGAGCCTACGGCTGAGCGGGGTGACCTTCTCTTCGATCTGCCCAGAGAGTGACCACAGCGTGACGATGTGTTGTCGCGCCTCGCGAGCGACGTGGGCGGCGCTTGCATCGAGCAGCAAGCCTTCCCAGATCTTGAGCGCCTGCTCGTACTGAGCCTGCTTCTGGGCGGCGGATGCGCCAGCGCCCGTGCGCTCCAGCGCAAGCGCGTAGGACTTCTTGTAGTTCGTGAGCTTTGGGGCGAGCTTCACGGCCTCGGCGAGGCTCTCGAGCGCCTCCTTGGGCATGTCGTGCTCCAAGTAGACTTCTCCGAGCGTGAACAGCGCACGGGCCTTGTTGGGGATCAGGTTCATGATGCGCTTCCAGGTGCGCACGGCCTTTTCCTTGTCACCGTCCTGGTAGTAGCGATCTCCAAGCTCGACCAAGTGACGTGGATCCCGCGGATCGCGCGCCAGCCGTTGCAGCACCTCCATCGCGCGCTTTCGCTCCTCAACACGCTCATAGAAGTCGACGAGCGCGGCGAGGGTTTCCTCGTCTCCCTTTGAGCGACCTTCGAGCTTCTGCAAGTGCTCCAGCGCGGCCTTGCGATCGCCGCGTTGGATCAGGGCCTCCGCCAGCTGGAAGACGAAGTCTGGGTTTCGCGGTGCCGCGCGGATTAGCGCTTCGTATTGCTTGATGGCTTCTTCAAGCTCACCTTGGATTTGCAGCAGCTGGACTACCTTGAGCCGCGTCTCGATATCGCTCGACTTCTTCGCCAGAGCCTCTTGGTAGGCCTTGAGCGCCTTCTTGACCTGCCCCGTCTCTTCGTAGAGTGCGCCGAGCATCTTGGCGCGGTAGAAATCTCGAGACGTCTCCTTCTCGACGAGGGTGATCAGTTCCCGTAGCTTATCTTCCGCGCGGTAAACCTCGACGATTACATCGTAGATCTCGCGGCGTACACCGGCCTCTGCGCCAGCGATCTGCAGGGCGCGCTTCAAGGTCTTGAGCGCGTCTTTCGTCAGCTTGGCTTTGGCTTGTGCCTGCCCCAGATCGCGCAGCGCTGGTGCGAGCACGCGGTTGTCGCCGCTCGCATGCTTGACCACGCTCTCGAACTCGGTCACCGCGCGCTTGTACTTCGCGCGCAGCATCAGCTCGCGACCGAGCTCCGCGCGCACGAAGAAGCTGCCCTTGGCCCGCGTGACGAGCTTCTCGTGAAACTCCGAGGCTTGCTTGTAGCGCTCTAGGTCCAGTGCGAGCCCCATCAACGTGCGTAGGGTCTGCTCGATGTCTGCATCGATCTTGAGCCGGGGCAGCGCCTTCTCGAAGCGGTCGAACGCGCCCGCCTTGTCGCCGCGATCTTGGAGCAACTGAGCCAGGGCGATCAGCGCCACGTGATCCTTCGGGCGCTCCGCAATCGCCGCCTCGTAGGTGGTCACCGCGCGATCCATCTGGCCGTCTTGGCGGTAGATACCTGCAAGCGCGACCTTGGCGTTGTACGCCTTCTTGCCCTTGCCTTCGGCGAGCTTTTCTAGGTCCTCGATCAGCTTGTCGAGCTTGCCGTCGCGCTCTCGGTAGAGCTGCGCCAGACGTTGCAGGGGGAACTGCGCACCTGGCTGCTTCAGTACGATGTCCCGGTAGCGCTTGATCAGCTTGTCCGGGTCTTGCTTGCGAGTCGGCTTGTCCTTGGGTTTATTTCCGCGCGGTTTTTTGCCTTGAGGTTTCGTCGCGCCGGGCTTCGGACGCTTGCGGCCTCCCGGGTTGAACTGGGCGTCGGCACTGCCCGCCAGTGAAAGCCCGAATAGGAGCGCGAGCGCTGCTCCGGCGCGTCCGAACCAACGCGCGCGAGCGCGCCCTCCTGTGGTCATCGAGCGACCCTTCCCCGATGAAGGCATAGGGCAACCTTAGCAAAAGCCGCCCAGGCGACAGCGCTCGGGGTGTACGGCGCAGAAAAACCGAGCCCCAGCGGCCAGGATTCGTGCCTCACCCCCCAAAAAAACCCAGGGGAGCTAGACGTTGGGTCGGCGGGGCGTGGCCCAGGCGTGGAGCGATCGACGGGGCCCATCCGCTTTGAGACGGACGAACCCCGAGGAAGTTTGGCTCTCAGTTGCCGCCGCCGAAGCCGCCGAAGGGTGTGCCGCCGCCCCCGCCGCCGAGCAGGCCGCCGCAGTCGCTGCCGCATGAGGAGAAGACGCACTGCACGGAGTTGAACGCCTGAAGTGCGGCGTTGAAGTCCCCGTTGAAGCAACCCAGTAGGCACTGGAAGTCGAGCCCACCGCCACCGCCACCGCCGCCCCCAAGGCATTGGGTGAACGCGCAGATGGCGCCGTCACGACACGCCTGATCGAGCAAGCACTGCTGAGCAGACGGGCAGTTCTGTCCGACGCAGCTGATGCAGTCCACGATGCCGCCTCCGCCACCGGTCCCGCCAGTCCCACCGCTGCCGCCGCTGCCGTTGCAGTCACTGCCGCAGGTGGTGCTCTGGCAAGTGCCAAGCCCCAGGGCGAGCTGCGCAGGCTGACCTTGCACGCCGCCGTTCTGCTGAATCACCTGCCCACACGGGCCGAGGCACTGAGCGCCGCTGCACCCCGCCGCCTTCGCGCAATCGACAATGGCGATGCAGCCGCTGTCATCCTGGCAGGCATCCCACTCTGCTCGACAGCCACCACACGTGCACTCGTCGCAGGTGTCGGTCGCTGCCGCGAGGCAATCATCCGGCGCGCCACCCGAGGCGCCACTGCCCCCGAAGCCCGCGTCACCACCAAAGCCACCCTCGGCGCCGACACCACCTTGTGCGCCTCCGCCTGCGCTGCCGCCTTGAGCGCCGCTTCCTCCGAACCCGGCGTCACCCCCAAAGCCACCTTCGGCACCGAAGCCGCCCTCAGCGCCAAAGCCACCCTCAGCGCCGAAGCCACCGGTGCCACCGTTGCCCTCAGGTGCTCCGAAGTCGATGGTGGTGCGTCCGCATGCGGTCGCCCAAACCAAACCGGAGACCAAGAAGAGACCGAGACCTAGCTGACGCTTCGTTGACGAGACACGCATCTTAAGCACTCCATCCGCGCGTTGGCTGGCGTCTACTGCTGGCGAGCCGGGCGCGGTTCGGGGGAAGGGGAGAAGCGAGAGTTTAGCACCCAGCTCCCACCAACGAAACGCGCGACATCGATGAGCGGGCGATTGTTGAACACTTCAAGCTTCAAGCATCGCTTGCTCGCGTTTGCATTTCGGCGCACGAGGCGCGAACCCGGCAACGGTTCGAAAGAGCAGCGGCAAACTCTGCGGCCTACCGCCGAGGTGGAGTGGGCTTCCACGGATGACGTCTGAGGAATGCACTGCGTCGCTGAAAGTTTGCAGCCCCGCACGATTCCACCGCGGGGTTTGCCTGGCGCGCCACCAACGCGAGACGGCCAGCGGCGATGTACGCCACTGGCCTGCATTCGGAACCTTGGTGCTCGCTCTCGTGACTGGTCGAGGCGCGCGTTTAGCCAGAGAAGCCAGAGCGAGCGAGCCGCAAAGAGCGCGCTAGGGCAGCTTTGGCTCCTCGAGCTTGCCTTCGCAGTTGAGCGCGCCGAGGAACGCGACGATCTGCTTGATCTCTGCGTCGGAGAGCTTCTTGTCGACGAGTCGCGAGTCCTTGTTTGGATTGTCGTAGCCGCCACTGGCCATGAACTTGACTGCTTCTTCCAAGGTCTTGGCGTGGCCGTCGTGGAAGTACGGGGCGGTCTTGGCGACGTTGCGCAGGCTGGGTGTCTTGAACGCGGCGAAGTCCGTCTCGCTCTTGCTGATCGCCTTGCGCCCTGGATCCACTTCCTCGGGCTTCTTGCCTTCGATGCCGACGCCGGTGTTGTGGAATGCGCCGTCGGCGACGGCGAAGGCATCAGAGAACATGGGCGGCGTGTGGCAAGTGTTGCAAGCGGCCTTGCCCACGAACAGCTCCCAACCGGCTTGCTCATCGCTGCTCATGGCGGACTTGTCGCCAGCCATGGACTTGTCCCATTTCGTATCCGCGCAGAAAAGCGTGCGCTCATAGGCCGACACCGCTTTCGCGATGTTGTCTGGTGTGACGCTGTCCTTGCCGAACACCGCTTCGAATTGCTTCGCGTAGCCTTCGATCTTGGCGATCTCCTTCGCCTTGTCTTCGAGCTTGTCCTTTCCGACGCCCATATTGCCTCCCGCCCAAGCGCCCTTCATCTGAGCTTCGAGGCTGTCGGCTCGGCCGTCCCAGTAGAGCTTCGGGAGGTACGCGACGTTCCACATGGCTGGAGCGTGGCGGGTGAGCGGCTTGTCCCCCGCGCCGATCGCGAGCGGGTCGTGTCCACCGGTACCGTCCTCGTTCATGTGACACGAGTAACAAGACCGGCTTCCGTCCACGCTCAGGCGCTTGTCGAAGAACAGCTGATGACCGAGTTCGACCTTCTCCTTGGTCATCTCGTTGTCATCAGGGATCTTGAGCTTGAGCAGATTCTTCGGGGGGATCGGCAAACCGTTCTTATCCACGCTGGGCGCAGCGCTTGGCGTGGCCTTTGCCGTGGCCTCAGGCTTCTTTGCTTCGCTGGGCTTGCTCGGCTCTGCCGGCTTGTCGTCGCAAGCCACCGAGAGCAGCGCCGCAGCGCTGATCGCGCCAATCAGTGTGGTGAGTTGAGCCTTCATGGTGTTGTCCTCCGCGCCCCGTCCGTGTTGGGTTTCCGGTCGACCGCGTCTGCCGTCTCAAGCAGCGCCTGCTCATCTCGGCTCGCGCCCGTGTGGACGCGAGGAACAGCTATCCCCCAGTCGGCCTCGTTGGTTAGCAGAGCAAGCCACGGTTGCGGAAACGATGCAACACGTTGTTTTAGGGCTTTTTGTCGCAATGCTTACGGCGTCGCAGCGTTGACACGGAACTCTCGGGGCGGGGCCAAATGGCGGTGCCTCATCGCCTCGCTCTGGGGGAATGGACGGGGTGCCGAGCCGCTGCGACCCGACTCCCCGGCGCCTGCCTCGCGTCGGCTGGGAGTGACGCCCGGCTTGGCGCTGAGTCAGCTCGCTGAAAAATTTCCCCAAGGAAATTATGGGGAAAGAGTTGTGAGACCAAGCGAGCGTTCGGTTGTCGGAGCGATACGCTGACCATCAGGTCATGCGAGTTCCAATGCGGAGATTCGAGTGGTCGGTGGACACACATCCAGCACGTGGGGCGTCGCCCCCGTTGTGCACGAGATGTGGGGCGGTGCCACCACGCAAGCATGACCGCAGCACTGGATGCTCCGCACTGAATGAAAAACCGCAGGGATATTTGTGCCGAATCGCTGGCGCTCGTCGATGATTCGCGCTGCAATGACTGGAGCGAGGTGTTGAACGACACCCTCCCCCCAACAGCAACCCTGGTAGTGCCATGTCTCCGCAGCTCGCTGCAAAACTCGCCCGCCCCCCGAAGCTGTGGGCGCACGAGTTTTGCGCCTTTGGGCTGCTATTGAGACCAGGAACGCTGCGTTGATTTGTTCAGCGAATCACAGATTCGCCTCACTAGGAGATCACAATGCTTCGACGAGTTTCACGAGTGGCGACGACCGAACTACGGAGCAGTGCCAGCGTGCTGGCGCTTGCGTGCGTTTTCACGTTGGCCGGCGGGTGCATCCAGACCGACGGCGATAGCAGCTCAGGTGGAACGGCGGGCTTGGGCGGCAGCGGCGCATCCGGAGGCAGTGGTGCTTCGGGTGGCAGCGGCGCATCGGGCAACGGGGGTAACGGCGCGTCTGGTGGCAACGGCGCGACCGGCGGGACCGGCGCAACGGCTGGTTCCGCGGGGAACGCCGGCACCGCGGGCGTCGCGGGCAGTGGCGGGTCGAGCGGCAGCAGCTCCACGGACCCCCTGGATGCCCTCCGCGATGCCTGCGTCAAGCGTATCAATGACTTTCGCGCGACCGAGGGCAAGCCCCCGTATGCCCGTTGGACCGACGGTGAAGCGTGCGCCGATGAGCAGGCAGGCAACGACGCGAATGGCGGCGGCGCTCACGGTAACTTTGGCATGTGTGGCGAGTTCGCTCAGAACACCTGCCCGGGCTGGGGCAGCTATGACGATGTCATTCAAAACTGCCTGCAGGCGATGTGGAATGAAGGCCCCGGGGAGCCGTTCAGTGAGCACGGCCACTACATCAACATGTCGAGTGACAAGTACTCGAAGGTGGCTTGTGGCTTCTACAAGATGGCGGACGGCAGCATCTGGGCCAGCCAGAACTTCAAGTAGACGGCAGCCGAGTGAGGATCCGGCGCGCGGCAGCCCGCTGAGGATCCGGCGCGCGTGAACATCAGCGCAAAAGCGCCCGGTTGCAGCATCTCCTCGTCGCACCACTCGATAGCGTTGCCGCGGAATCTGCTCAGCGGAATCTGCTCAGGGAACGGCAGCTGTTACCGGGCGGAATGTGGCGCGACTTGCCAAGGCCCTTCGGGGTGACTAATGCTTCTCTTCAGTGTCTGGAGAGCAAGCGAGTAACTCGGCGGCGGATACCGAGGTCGTTGGGCCCGCGTCGCGCGAAGTCAACAGCGCGAAGAGCGGCAAGCGGCGGCGCAAACTAGGGCCAGCGCGTGCCCAGGCGAAGGCGCAGACTCGCCAAGCGCTGATCGACGCCGCCGAGCGCTTGTTTATCCAGGAAGGGTTCGATCAACCAGGGCTAGACGTCATCTGCAGCGTGGCAGGCCGCACCCGTGGCGCCTACAACGTGCACTTTGGCAGCCGGGAACACCTCGTTGAGGCGGTGGCCCTGCGTGCACTGGAGAGCTTCGAGGCCGAGCTCCTGGGCAACGGGCTCTCCTTGCCGTCCGGCGCGGCGCCCCCGCGTTCTGTCCCGGCGCCTAGCCAGCCCTTTCCGGAGCCGGATGGGGAGGCGCGGCGGCTCCCTGTCGCTCTGATCCTGCATGCAGCGGCTCGCATCCCAAACGTGCGCGAAGCCGTGCTTGCCAGCTTTGAGCGCATTCGGCGCTACCTAGGGGAAATGGCCGCGCAGGGGCGCCTGAACGAGCCCGGCAGTTTCGATCAAAACGGCAGCTTCGAAGAACACGTCGGCTTCGATAAACACGCCGGATCGAATGAACACGGCCGCGCCACGTTGCGTCTAGACGCTGCGCCCACCACCGTGGCGCCGATGCTGCTCGCAATCGCGCTTGGGATTGAGTTGTTGGAGGCTGCGGGGCCTCGTCGTTTGGATTTGGACCGCCAGGAGCTGAATGAGCTCCTTTTCACGCTGCTCAAGCAGCGCTGACACCCGCTCACAGCTGCAATCCGCTGCGCCCCTGCAAAATCGCGCACAAGTTTCGTTGTTGCGGCTACGCCGTTGCGGCGCCGCAGTGTGGCAGCTACCTTCCTTGAGCGTCGTGTCTGCGTTGAGAGTCAAGCTGGCTGCCTTGTTGGCGCTGGTAGCGTTGCTGCTGCCGGCGACTTCGGTGGGGCGCGTGCTGACTCTTTGCAAGATGTCAGGGCGGATGGGCGCCTCCTGTTGTTGCCACGGCGATGCACATCAACGCGCTGCCAAGAAGCCACAGCCCGCAAAGGCCGAGCGCCCTGGTTGCTGTGAGCAACGACTGACCAAGACGACTCAGGTCCTCTCCGCCCAGAGCGAAGCGGATCTCCCGCCGAGCCAGGCAGTGTTGGTCGCGGAGCTCAGCTTACCTGAAGCCTCCGAGCCTCGGCTCGAGGTTGAAGAGGTCCCCCGGGTCGCGCGCGGACCTCCGCCTCTAGGGCCACCGCTCTATCTGAAAAACTGCAGCTTCCTGATTTGAGTCGCGTTTCCGTGGGGAAGGCATGGCGGCCGCGTGTCGATATGACACGGCGCTGCTGACGTCGGTCCCGCGTCTCGTGCGTGATTCCTGTTCGTCATGGGCACGAGTGCCTCGTGTTGACGTGCTCGCGTCGACCACCCGGCATGGCCCGGCTTCACGCCATTGCGTGTAGCCGTTGCTCGTTGGCCATCACCCAGTGCTTCCGGCATCGCTGTGAGGGGGCGGTTCGTCGCCCCGAGAGCTTCATGTTTCAAATCAACCCTAGTCACACCGTCCGCCTCCTTGCTGCGCTTGCGTGCGGCATCCTCGCTCCCGCCTGCGCGAGTAGCACCCGCATCGAGTCGCCCGTTCGCTACTCCGGCAGCGCCGGCGTTAGTCCCGCGCGCGCGTCCGCCGATACGGCCAAGCTGCGGAAAGCGCCAAACCTGAGCCGGAAGTCGCTGGTTAGCGCCGTGCTCGAGCGAAACCCGGAGATCGAATCCATGCGGCAAGCGTACACGGCTGCGCGCGCTCGCCCTGCGCAGGTCTCCACGCTGCCAGACCCGATGCTGATGTATGAGTTCGCTCCGCTCTCGATAGGCGCGAGCGACGTGCCGTACGGCCAGACCATCAAGCTGAGCCAGCGCTTTCCTTGGCCGGGCAAGCTCTCCGGCAGCGAAGACAAAGCCAACGCCGAAGCGGAGGTAGTCGAGCAGCGGGTGGAGATCACCCGTCTCGACTTGGCGAAGGAAGCCTCCACCCTGTACGACGACTACTGGCTGGTCGGCCGTGCGCTGGAGACCAACGCCGAACACCGCGAGCTGCTCAAGAAGCTCGCAGAAGCCGTGCGAGCGCAGTACGCGGTGGGTCGCGGTCAAGCGCGCGACCAGGTCGCCGTCGATGTGGAGTTGGCGCAGCTGGAGCGGCAAGATTTGGTGCTCAGCTCCGACCAAGAGAGCCTGCGCGCGCAGCTCAACGTGCTGATGCACGAACCGCCTGACGCGCCGCTGCCGAAGCCTCCGCGCAAGCTCGACGTCGCAACCGAGGCGCCTCCGAGTAGTCCAGAACTTCAACGCATTGCCTTGGGGAATCGAGCGGAGCTGCGAGCCGTGGACGCCGAGGTGCGTGCGGCGGAGGCTGCCGGTGAGGTAGCGGAGCGCCAGTACTACCCAGACATCACCGTGTCGGGCACCTACACCAGCATGTTTCGCATGACGGAGCACCAGTGGATGCTTGGAGTCGAGTTGCCGCTGCCCATCGCTCAGGGCTCGCGGGACGGAGCGGTCGATGAAGCCAACGCACGCGCCGCGTCAGCTCGCGGTCGGGTAAAGCGCGTCGCAGACCAACTGCGGCTCCAGGTCGACGAACAGCGACGGCGATTGCTCCAAGCGATCGCGATCGTGAAGCTCTACGAGAAGCGCCTCGTGCCGGTGGCAAAGCAGCAAGTGTCGGTTGGTTTGGGGGCGTACCAGACGTCGGGTACCGACTTCTCCGATGTGATCTCTGCGGAGAACAAACTGCGAGACATTCAGTTGGCTGAGCTGATGGCTTGGGCTGAGCTCTCGAAGCGCCGCGCGGAGCTGTGTCGCGCCGTCGGGCAGCCCGCTCACCAGTGCAGGCTAGGAGGTGCAAAGTGACCGCCAACAAGTGGCCGGGGCGCATCGCCGCGGTGCTCGCGATCGGCGTGCTCGTGGGCTTGGGCGTCTACTTCCGGGGGCCGCTCCAGGCGTGGTTCGGCTTGGCGCCAGCTCCAAGCGTCGCCACCGCCCCGAGCGCCGACATGTCAGCGATGCCGGGGATGGATCACGCGCCAGCCAAGCCACCGGCAGAGCTCCCCCCGGAGCTGCCGAAGACGGAGTACTCGGCGACGCGTCTCGCGAGCCTACAGACCGCGCTGCTTGCTTATGAAGACTTGCGGTCCGCGTTGGCGAGCGACACAGCAGCGGATGGGCTCGCTGGGCCAGCCAAGCGCCTCGAGGCCGCATTGAACGCGAGCTTGCAAGGCGAGGAGCTAGACGCACGTATCCGCAAGGCAATTGATGCCGCCATCGCCGGCGCCCAGGAGATCCAGGGTGTCGATGGCTTGGAAGACGCTCGCAAGGCCTTTGGGACGCTGTCCAAACAGTTGGTCGCGGTGGTCGCTACCGACGAGCGCCTCGCGAAGGGCGAGCACCTCTTCAAGTGCCCAATGGCTGATGGCTACGCGCACTGGATGCAGCCGACTGAGCAACTCTCGAACCCGTATATGGGACAGAAGATGCTGACGTGTGGCTCCGAGGTCAGCCTCGAGAAGCATTTGCAGCCCGCCGAGGAGCTTGCAGAGCACTCTCACCCCCAACCCGGGGCGGACGAAATCGCTCACTGGACGTGTCCGATGCATCCGTCGGTGAAACAACCGACGGCGGGACAGTGCCCGATCTGCGGTATGGACTTGGTGCCGGTCACGAAGGCTGAGCTCGAAAGCGGAGTGATTATCGTCGATGCGGCTAGACGTCAGCGCATTGGGGTGAAGCTCGCGACGGTCGAGAAGAAGGCCTTGAAAAAGCAGCTCCGCGCCGTGGGCCGCATCACCTACGACGAGACACGCATCTTCGATGTGACCGTGAAATTCAAAGGTTTCATCCAGCAGTTGTTCGCTGACTCCACGGGGAAACGGGTCAAGAAGGGACACTCCCTGTTCACCATCTACAGCCCGGAGATCTACCAGGCGCAGCAAGACTTGTTGATCGCACGGAAGAGCGCCGCGGCCTTTGGCGGCGACGGCGGGTTGCTCGGCAGCGATGCCACCAAGGGTATGGAAGAAGCCGCCGAACAGCGGCTACGTCTGCTCGACGTGCCGCGCTCCACCATCAAGCGGGTAGCGAAGAGCGGCAAGCCGATGCGCTACGTGCCCATCGTGAGTCCAGCCAGCGGCTACATCGTCGAGAAGAACGTCTTCGAAGGCTCTGCGGTCGAGCCGGGGATGCGCCTGATGCGCATTGCGGACCTCGACAAGGTCTGGATCGAGACCGAGCTCTACGAAGCGGAGCTGCCGTTGGTCAAAGTTGGCGCGCCCGCTGTGGTCACGTTGCCCTACCTGCCAGACAAGAAGTTCGAGGGCACCGTGAGCTTCGTCTACCCGTACCTGTCGGGTAGCACTCGCACCGGCAAGGTGCGAATCGAGCTGAAAAATCGTGAGATTGAGCTCAAGCCAGACATGTACGCGAACGTCGAGCTCTCCGCGGATCGCGGAGAGCGCGTGGTCGTCCCCGTTTCCGCAGTGATCTACGCTGGGCCGCGACGACTCGTGTTCTTGGACCTCGGCGAGGGGCGACTCAAGCCGCAAGAGATCAAGGTCGGCATCAAAGCCGGTGATGACTACGAGGTGCTCGACGGGCTGAAAGCAGGCGACCGTGTCGTTAGCAGCGGTAACTTCCTGATCGCCGCGGAGAGCCGGCTCAAGAGCGCAGAGGGACACTGGTAATGCAACCGACCGAAAAAGTCGGCGTCGTTGGCCACGTGATCGCCCTATGCGCGAAGAACCGCTGGCTCGCGCTGTTGGTGGTCGCGGCGCTCGGGATCTGGGGTGCCATATCCATGCGGAATGGTCCGCTGGATGCCATTCCGGATCTCTCCGACGCTCAGGTGATTGTGTTCACCGAGTGGCCGGGGCGCAGCCCCGACTTGGTCGAAGATCAGATCACGTATCCGATTTCCTCGACGCTGCTCGCTGCTCCCAAGGTGAAGGCGGTGCGCGGGCAGTCCTTCTTTGGATTGTCCTTCGTGTACGTGGTGTTCGAAGACGGCACCGACATCTACTGGGCGCGATCGCGGGTGATGGAGTACCTGAACACCGCGCAATCCAAGTTGCCTGACGGCGTGACTCCGAGCATCGGTCCAGACGCGACGGGCGCTGGTTGGGTCTACCAATACGCGCTCGTCGATTACTCGGGGAAACACGATCTGTCGGAGCTCCGAAGCCTGCAGGATTGGAACATCCGCTTCGCGCTCGAGAGCGTGCCTGGCGTCGCCGAGGTGGCTTCCGTTGGTGGCTTCGTGAAGCAGTACCAGGTCAACGTCGACCCGAACAAGCTGCGTAGCTTCGGTATCCCAATGACCAAGGTGATCGCCGCGGTGCGCGACGCGAATCAAGAAGTCGGTGGGCGCACGATCGAAATAGCGGGTCACGAACAGATGATTCGCGGTCGCGGCTACGTGAAGAAGCTCTCAGACTTGGAGAGCATCCCGCTCAAGGTGCGCGACGATGGCACGCCAGTGACGCTGGCCGAGGTCGCCGAAGTGCAGCTCGGACCTGAGATGCGTCGTGGTGTCGCTGAGCTGAATGGCCAAGGTGAGACCGTCGGTGGAATCGTGGTCATGCGCTACGGCGAGAATGCGCTGAACGTCATCGAGCGCGTCGACAAGCGCATGGAGGAGATCAAACAGGGCCTGCCCGAGGGCGTGCACTTGGAGGTCACCTACGATCGCTCTGGCTTGATCCGCGAGTCGATCCAGACGCTGCGTCACACGCTGCTCGAAGAGATGCTCGTCGTTAGCATCGTCATCTTCCTGTTCTTGCTTCACGCGCGCAGCGCGCTGATCCCGGTGTTGACGTTGCCGCTCGGTGTGCTCCTGGCGTTCATCCCCATGTACTACCAGGGGCTCACGATCAGCATCATGAGCCTCGGCGGCATTGCGGTCGCGATTGGTGCGATGGTCGATGCCTCGATCATCTTGATCGAGAATATCCATAAACGCCTCGAGCTTTGGCAGGATGAAGGGGGGGAGGGGAGCCGCGCTGATGTCATCGTGCACGCGATGCAAGAGGTCGGGCCGAGCGTCTTTTTCTCGCTCCTCATCATCACCGTGAGCTTCCTTCCGGTGTTCACCCTGGAGGCCACGGAAGGGCGCTTGTTCAAGCCGCTCGCCTTCACGAAGACCTACTCCATGGGTTTTGCTGCGATCCTCGCGGTAACGGTGACTCCCGCATTGGCGGTGCTGCTGATCAAGGGGAAAATCCGCGGCGAGCATCACAATCCGGTCAATCGCTGGCTCGTCCGGCTGTACTCGCCGGTGGTTCGCGGCGTGGTGCGCCACCGCTACTGGGTGATCGGCGCGGCGCTGCTCGCGATGTTGTTCAGCATCCCAGCGTTCATGCGTTTGGGAAGCGAGTTCATGCCGCCACTGAACGAAGGCGCGATCCTCTACATGCCTACGGCGCCTCCTGGCATGAGCGTGGGGGAGGCGACGACGGCGCTCCAGTCCATGGATCGGCAACTCTCGAAGTTCCCGGAGGTGGAGAGCGTGTTCGGCAAGATGGGGCGCGCTCGCACGCCTACGGATCCGGCTCCGCTGTCCATGGCGGAGATCACGATTCAGCTCAAGCCGCGCGATCAGTGGCGCCCAGGGCTGTCTTACGACGACCTGGTCAAGGAGATGGACGAGAAGCTCCAGTACCCCGGCATGCCGAACATCTGGTGGATGCCGATTCAAACCCGCACGGAAATGCTTGCGACGGGTATTCGGAGCCAGCTCGGCATCAAGGTGTTCGGAGACTCGCTGAAGGAGATTGAAGAGACAGCGATCTCCATCGAGCACGCCCTCGAAGACTTGCCTGGCACTCGCAGCGCGTTCGCTGAGCGCTCCACGGGAGGCTTCTTCGCTGACTTCGAGGTGAAGCGGGGAGAAGCCGCGCGGCATGGGCTCAGCGTCGCCGACATCAACATGGTCGTGATGAGCGCCATCGGCGGCAGCAATGTCTCCGAAGCCGTGGAGGGCCGTGAGCGCTATCCGATCAACGTGCGTTACGCGCGTGAATTCAGGGACGATCCAGAGTCCCTGGAGCAAGTGCTCGTCGCCACCCCGGGCGGCGCACAGATCCCGCTCTCACAAGTCGCGACCCTCGACTTCAAGACAGGGCCGCCGATGGTGCGTAGTGAGAGCGGGAAGCTGGTCGGCTTCGTCTTTGTCGACGTCGTGGGCCGCCCCATTGCTGACTACGTCAAGGACGCGAAGGCGCGGGTTCAAGAGCGGGTCAAGGTACCGGCTGGGCAGCGCTTGGAGTGGGCTGGACAGTTCCAGTACTTCGAGCGCGCGAAGGAGAAGCTCACCTACGTCGTGCCGCTGACGCTGCTGCTCGTCTTGCTGCTGCTGTACTTCAACACGAAGAGCCTCGCGGAAACAGCCATCGTGCTGCTTGCGGTGCCTTTTTCGCTGATCGGCGCCGTGTGGTTGCTCTACTTGCTAGGCTTCAACCTCTCGGTGGCGGTGTGGGTCGGCATCATCGCCCTGGCCGGCTTGGACGCAGAAACGGGGGTGGTGATGTTGCTCTACCTCACGTTGGCCCACAAGCGCCGCATCGAGCGCGGAGAGCTACGCAGCGAGGAGGATCTGGAGGAAGCGATCGTTGAAGGCGCGGCGCAACGCATCCGCCCGAAGCTGATGACCGTGCTCACCACGCTGATCGGCCTCGTGCCGGTGCTGTGGAGCACAGGCACCGGCGCCGACGTCATGCAGCGTATCGCGGCTCCGATGGTCGGCGGGCTCGTCACTTCGTTCTTGTTGGAGCTGACCGTGTACCCGGCGATTTTTGCCGTGTGGAAGCGGCATACCATCGCTCCTCTCCCCCAACCGGAGGAGGTTGGGGGTTAGCACCTTACCTAGTTCAGCATGAGCACCGGCTCGGTATTCAGGATGGAGCAGATCTCGCTGACGTCGAAGATCTGCTCGATGTGGTGAACCCCGGGCCTTCGCCGACTTGGGAGTAATTCGATGACTCGCGCCGCGATCATCGCGGTGGACTCCGCCTCGATCTTTCCGTTCAGGGTCGCTCGGCTCACCTGACTCTTTCCTCCCCGTGTCCCCGAGACTTCGATAGCTAGCGCCCACGCCTCTGACCCGAAGTGGGCGTGAGGTGCGAGGTACTCGACGAGCCACCGAAGGCCTCGCAACTTCAGTGCAGGCCCGAGTTTCACGGCAACGCGGGTCCAGCGTGATGACTCGACGGTTACCAACGTGCGCGCGGCCGGCAAGCCAAGTGTGCGCTGGACTACGTGTTGGTCTGCGATGTCGAGAGGCGCCGCCCAGCACGCTGACGGGAGATTGGGGAACCGAACCTTCTCCAACACCGTCCGGTTTTCTGTCTGCGAAAAGCTATCCAGGAACCAGCGGATTGCGGCGCTGCCGTGTCTCTCACCCAGCCCGAGGAAGAGACCGATTCTGGCGTCGCTGCAGGCGTCCAAGCGTGTGGCGGCGGCTTTCACCAGCAGGTTGGTCATTCCGGGAGCCAACCCCACTGACAGCGTGGCTGATGCACCCGTTCGAATCGCGGTCGAGTCTAGCGCTTCGACTGCTCTGAAGAACTCGTCGCTTGCCGTGATGTCAACGTAGTCACGACCTGTCTCGAGTACCCATCGCACGAAGTGCGTGTCGACCTGGTCCATGCAGCATGCCACGACATCGCATGTGATACCCGCTGCTTCCCAGGTGCGCGGCTGCTCGAGGTCTATCATAGCGTGTCTGCACCCGAGCCTAGCTGCGGCTCTTACGGCGCTCGCTTCGCTGCGCCCCGCCACTATCACGCCGTGCCCGCGGTCCAGGAGTGTGCGCGCGAGGTGCGTTCCGACCCGACCGTAGCCACCGACAATCAAGATCTCAGTACTCATCTGTGATCTCCCCGAGGGGGGGATGGTGTTGCCATGAGGATATGTAGACTGCTAGTCGCCGCTGACCTGGAGTTCAGTCATCATGCCCGACTCGGCGTGCTCCAGGACGTGGCAGTGCATTAGCCAGCGTCCCCAATCAATTGGTACCATCCCAACGTCGACGGTCTCGTGCGCATGAAGCAGCACCGTGTCGTTGAAATAGGGGGTGTTCTGAGCAAGCCCGTTTCTTGCGATGACCTTGAAGAATTGACCATGAATATGCATGGGGTGCAGCCGAGCCGAGTCGTTCCTGAATCGCACCCTCACCCAGCGTCCACCCTCCAGTTCCGTGACTCGGTGTTTGCCCCAAGGCAGACCGTTGATGGTCCACTGGATTCCATGCGGACCCCCGCGCTGAGCGTCGAGCGCATAGGTTATGTCCACGGGGCGGTTGAATGCCTGTTGCCAGTATGGAACTCGTGCGTTTGATGGCGCCACGAACTTCGGCGCGGCGACGGGCTCTCCGGATACGGCGATCGACGTAAGCGTGAACGGTCGTCGGGTGAAGTGGTCTGTCACCTCGAACACTTGACCAGATGAATCCACCGGGATCTGAAGATCGAGGTCGAGCCGGTTGCCCGGCGCGAGCTCGAATCCCGTCATTGCCAAGGGTTCTCGGGTGTACATTCCGTCCACCGCGATAACTCTAGGGGAGAGGGCCCCGAAATCAGGTCGGTAGACCCGGCCGTTGGAAGTGTTCACTAGGCGCAAGCGCAGCCTCTCCCCGGGGCGGGCGACCATCTGCGGAGTACTTCGCCCGTTTACAGTCACCGACTGACCCCAGCGGCCGTCCATCGCTAGGTCGTGTCGAGTCACGAACCGAGGGTCGATCTCCCCATCAGCGCCTAGACGCCAGTCATCAAGCACCCAGACTTCGTCGCGGCTGTACGGGAGTGAGCTGGCATCGTCGACTACGAGCACTCCGTAGAGTCCGCGCTCCACCTGTTCCGCCCCGCGAACATGGGGGTGAAACCAGAACGTGCCCGCGTCCTTTGGCACGAACCGATACGTGAAGCTGCCGCCAGGGGGTATCGCCTTCTGGGTTACCCCGGGTACGCCGTCCATTGCGTTCGGGACTCGCACACCGTGCCAGTGGATTGTCGTGGGCTGGGGCAGGTCGTTGCGGAACTGCACTTCCACTTTCTCTCCAAGTCGCACACGCAGAATCGGGCCCGGCACTTGACCGTTGTAGGCCCAAACTGACAGCGCTCGCCCGTCAATCATGTTCAAGCGAGTTGTTGAAGCTCGCAGCCCGAAATGCCGCACGGAAGCGGCTACGGGCGCGGCTTTGGGGTATGCCAGAGCAACCTCGCTAGCCAGAGCGATGCGGTCGGCGTCGCTCTGACTTGCCGGAGTTGCGCTCTCCGATTCCTCGGTCTTGCTGTGCGGGATGAGAATTGCGGCGAGAATTGCCAGTGAAGTCCCGAGTACGAGCAACCGGGTTCGGCGCTTTGGTCGTTCACGGTGCGTCATGTCACGGGCACCGCGCCCGCTGCACGTTCACTCGCTTGGCCTCCGCGGCGACGCCTGGGCATCCACGCCACCGTCAGTGCATGCCCGAGTTTCCAGCGTGCCCCATCCCCTCCATATGCCCCGAGCCCGAGGTTCCCTTTTGGACCAACGCCATTGAGCAGACTGGGCACTTGCCGTCTCCCTTGTTCTTCGCCGCATAGTGCACCTCGCCCTTCATCTCACACATCCACGCGCCGTCCGGAATGCGATCGCTGGAGACCGGCGGGTCGAAGCGGGTCCCGTCTGCTGCGACCTCCACTTTGTTCGAGGCTGCCTTTACGCTGGCGGCGGCAGCGGCGGGGCCTGTCTCTTTCTTGTCGCAGCCCGCGATGCCCAGGGCGATGACGCCCACGGCGATTGCGATTGAGGTCAGGGTTAGCTTGTTTTGCTTCATCATGTCGTGCTCCAAGTTGCTGTACGGAAATGTTGGTTTTGGTTCCTGATGGGGCGGCGCTCGTGGCCTCGGTGCCCCTACACCTCAGCCCGCCGCAGGCGGAGCGCATTCCCGATTACGGAAACAGAGCTGAGGCTCATCGCCGCCGCGGCGATCATTGGTGAAAGTAGCAGACCAAAAAATGGGTAAAGTAGCCCGGCAGCGACGGGGATCCCGGCGGAGTTGTACCCGAACGCGAAGATCAGGTTCTGCCGGATGTTCGCCATGGTCTTCTTTGAAAGTTTCCGCGCGCGAACGATGCCCCCGAGATCTCCCTTGACCAACGTTACGCCCGCGCTCTCCATCGCGACGTCCGTCCCGGTACCCATGGCGATCCCAACCTGGGCCTGAGCGAGGGCGGGGGCGTCGTTGATACCGTCCCCAGCCATGGCAACAACGTGCCCGTCGGCCTGAAGTGATCGGACCTTAGCGGCCTTCTCGTCAGGGAGTACCCCCGCGATCACCTCGTCGATTCCAAGCTTGCTTGCGACTGCCCGAGCCGTGGTTTCGCTGTCTCCTGTCAGCATCACGACTTTCAGCCCTTCGGCGTGAAGCGCTCGAATCGCGGCGGGCGTGCTGCTCTTGATGGGATCGGCGACTCCAACGAGCCCAGCCAGCTGGCTCCCTATGGACACGAACATCACGGTCTGACCCTCGGCGCGCAGTTCCTCCGCACGGGCCTCGTATGCTGCCACGTCAACATCCAGGCTCCGCATCATCGCGCGGTTGCCGAGCGCGACCGTGGCGCCCTGTACCGTTCCGGAAACTCCCTTTCCGGTCACCGAGGCGAAGTCTTCAGCAGCGGGAATCGTGAGGCCGCGTCGCTCGGCACCGCGAACCAGTGCGGCGGCGAGAGGATGTTCACTTCCCTTCTCCAGGGCAGCAACGACGGAAAGCAGCTGGTTGTCTGTCAGGTCACCCACCGCCACCAGTGTTGTCAGTTCGGGTCGCCCCTCTGTGAGCGTGCCGGTCTTGTCGACCACAAGTGTGTCGACCTTCCGCAAGAGTTCGATTGCTTCTGCGTTCTTGAACAGCACCCCGAGGCCGGCTCCCTTGCCTGTGGCGACCATGATGGACATCGGAGTCGCAAGCCCAAGCGCGCACGGGCACGCAATGATCAGTACCGCGACGGCGTTGATGAGGGCATAGGCCATCGGCGGTTCGGGGCCCCATAAAGACCAGATGACGAACGTCAAGATAGCGATCAGAATGACCGCTGGAACGAAGAACGATGCCACCACGTCGGCGAGCTTCTGTATCGGGGCCCGGCTCCGTTGAGCCTCAGACACCATCGATACGATGCGAGACAGGAGCGTGTCCGCGCCCACCTTCTCCGCGCGGATGATCAAGACTCCGGTCCCGTTTACGGTCGCACCGATCACTTGGTCGCCTGGCGATTTTTCCACAGGGATCGGCTCCCCTGTCACCATCGCCTCGTCAACGGTGCTCTTGCCCTCCAGCACGCGACCGTCAACCGGTACCTTCTCTCCCGGTCGAACCCTGAGTTTGTCTCCTGGTTCAACGCGCTCCAGCCCTACGTCCTCTTCGCTTCCGTCTTCATTGATTCTCCGTGCGGATTTGGCCGCCATGCCCAACAGCTTCTTGATCGCCGCGCCCGTGCGACTCCGCGCCCGCAGCTCGAGCACCTGCCCCAACAGAATCAAAGTGACGATCACGCCAGCGGCCTCGAAGTAGACAGCGACCTGACCACCGTGGCTTCGAAAGGACTCGGGAAACAGGCCCGGAAGGAGGGTGGCGACGACGCTGTAGACGTAGGCGACACTCACCCCCAACCCAATCAGGGTGAACATATTCAAGCTGAGTCGGCGTACAGAATAGACCGCGCGCACGTAGAAGGGCCATGCTGACCAAAGGCAGACCGGCGTCGCTAGCGCAAGCTCGATGAACTGGCGTGTGCGCCCAGGAAGTAGGCTGGAAACTGGCTGCCCCGGCAACATGTCTCCCATCACAATGAGCAGCAGCGGTGCCGCGAGCGCCGCCGCAAACCAGAAGCGCCGAGACATGTCTCGGAGCTCTGGATTGGCTTCGGTTTCCTGCTCGCCCTGAATCGGCTCGAGCGCCATCCCGCATTTAGGACACGAACCAGGCGCATTGCTGCGGACCTCGGGATGCATCGGGCAGGTCCAAATAGTGCCATGCGGAAATGATGGCAGCTTTGGCTCGAGCGCCATCCCGCACTTGGGGCAGCTGCCCGGCGCGTCCTGCTCCACGTCGGGATGCATAGGGCATGTGTAAGTCGTCCCTGAAACGGACTGACCCGCGGCTGCAACGTGCCGCGCATGTGTATGCCCCGTGGTGTGGTCGTGCATTGGAGACTCGTTTTTGTGTTTAGTGTTGATGCGCGACCTGAAGTCGCCGCGCCCGCGCGTAGACTTCGTCCGCGACCTTTGGGTCGGTGGCGAGGATCTGCACCGCGAAGCCCTCGTCCGCGACCTCCGCTTTGGCGCTGATTCCGTTCGGAACAAGCGGACAATCGGGCATTTCCGGCACGGTGTGCCCCAGGGAAGCATTTCGAGCCAAGTGGCAATCGATGACTCGCTGGAGGCTCTCGACGGTCATACCGGGGACGGCGCGGAAGACGACCCGAACGCCTGCCAACGCGCTCGAGTGCTCGGCTGGCGCTCCGCCTTTCAGGGCGGGCTTCTCTTCTGCCAGCACCTTTGTAACTCGGAGAATGTCATCCACATGCTCGAAAGGACTGATATCTCGGTCGTCGGGCGCAATTCCAGAGCAGCTCTTCTCCTCGGCTTGCACCAGAGCCTGCGACGCTGCGCGATGCGCCGCGGCGAGCTTTCGGTGTTGCTTCGCTTGTTCCAGATGTTTTGCCGTAGGGTTGATGACTGAAGTCCAGCAGAACCCCACATCGAACTCCACGTCCGCGGTACCCGTAGAGGACACCCCGCGCCCAGTAGGGCGACATCGGGAACGCACGGTTGTCGCGTCGGGGTCGTACTGGGCCGCGTGCTCCGCAGCTTCTCGGTCCTCCTGCGCGGCTTCGGCTTCGTGGTGCTCGGTGCTAGCGTCATGGGGCTTCGGTCCGCTGGAACCGCATGCCGAGAGGGTGAACGCCAGAGTGAGGGTAGAAAACGTGAGAATCGAGCGCATCGGTTAGTCCTTTCAAGCTCACGCAGAAGCATCGACTGTGCCAGGATCGAGCGCAGTGTAACTGAGATGGTTACACCCATCTTTCATGGTTTGTGCCGACGCGGTGCCGATAGACAAGCCCCGGATTGCAGAAAAAACAGCGGTCGTGCGTGTGCGCGCGCAGATGCTGCGGCATTTTTGCACGCGACCACATGCGGTCGGCTTCACAGATTGAACCGATTGGGTTACATCACACGGGGCTAGAGACTTCGACCGGTCCGAGCGGTGATCATGCGACACAGTTTCCGCGAGGGAATTCTCTCCACCGGCACCTACACCTCGCAGCCGAGTTAGCGCTGCTTGCACGACCTTGATGCGGACCAACACATGTCGCAGACGCTGTCGCCTTGGGAGAGCGTGTGTGGACGCTGGTAGTGTCCTCGTTCGCCGAGTTTCGCTCCGGCTATTAGGTCGGCGGCTGGCCAGTCGTACTGGCACCAGGACTGGAAGAACGCCTCGACTTCCCCGCGGTCGCCGTGAGCTTCCGCGTATCGCTTCACGAAGCCTAGCGGGGCGCAGTAGCTCCAGTGCGTGTGATAGCTATCCGACTCCCGCCAAGCGCGAACCTCGTAGCCCGGAGCCCCTGGGGCACTGAAAGGGAAGCGCATGAGCGCTTCGAGCACGAGGTTCATTCGCTTCTGGGGATCGCGCTCAAGCAATCGGGCCAGCGAGAGCGGGACCCGCAGCAGTCGCTCGTAAACCTTCCAGCCCACGTCTGCGAACAGCTGCACGGCGTAGTCCTTCTGAACGCCTCGCTCGATGAGCGCGTGGAAGGCCGCGATGGTAAGAACCCCAAGGAACACGTTGTGCCGATTCCCCAGTGTCGGGATCTGGCCCCAGTTTTCCTCTTGCGCCACGAGTGCCACACGGTGCCAAACGTCCTCGAGAAAGTCGTCAACATCATCCCTGAGAAAGCGGCCGGCCTGGGGGCGCTTCGGATCCCAACGGCGACCTTCCAGTGTAGCGCGCGCCGCGCGGCGGACGACCGGTTGATAGACGCGAATGAGCACTTGAACCAGGAGGACCGGTGCTGCCTTTTGACCGCGAATCGTGTTTGGGTGTCGTGCTCGTGATTGCACCTGGCCTCCGATCGTTTGGTTCTATGTTCGCGAGAGGCGTTCAAGCAGGCGTTAGCGGAGCCCTCGCCTCGATGCGCTTGACCACATCCAGCGATAGGTCCGTTTCAACGATGTTTACGAACCCGGCGCGTTGAACGTCACCGACCGTGTTGCGGTCGATGTGAGCGCCCCAGAGGTGCGCGGGAATGGGATCGAGCCAGCGCATCAGCGTCGCAAGCACGAAGTGCCGAGACAGCACATGCTCGAGTAACAGCAGCTGCCCGCCAGGTTTGAGAACGCGTTTCGCTTGGCATAACCCACGCACTGGGTCCGGTACTGAGCAGAACAAGAACGTAGCGACGACTACGTCAAAGCTCTCACTTGGATAGGAGAGCGCTTGAGCATCACCCAGATCGAGTTCGACGGCTCGACGGAACTGTGTCGCCTTACCCTTGGCCAGAGCGAGCATCCTCTCGGAAACATCCATCGCGACAAGTTCACGATGCTCGGGGTAGTAAGGGATGTTCTTTCCGGTTCCGACACCCATCTCGAGGATGCGACCTCGCGCAACCCGCGCCCACAGATCGCGCCGCCAGTGCCTCGCCCGACGCTCCATCATCCACTCGAAGCCGTCGTAGACACGGGCGACCCGGTCATAGCGCCTCTGGACGAGCTGAGTTTCGCGGTTGGGCAGAAAAAGCTGCGACGTCATGAGTGGCTCTATTCGTTTCTATGCAGAAAGCATGGAGCGTGCCGATCGAGCCAAACAAGGCCGCTTCAGTGTAACGGGGTGGGCTACAACCACTTCGAATTCCGGTGGGCCGCCGTGCCTCGGATGTCGCCGCAAGGGCTGCCGGACGCAGGAAACTGGCGGCAATCCCTGCGAGGTTTTCGCGCCGAGAACGTCGCGCGCGGCGGTGCCGATGGCTGGCACGGCTGCTGCTAGACTCTGTTAGCTACACCCAATGACCGACTCAGCCACAAGCTTGCGTCCCTCGATCGCCCGGCAGCTCGCGCTTGGATACTTTGGTGTGAGCGTCGTGAGTGTCGTGATGTGCGCGAGCTTGCTGTTCGTCATCTTCGACGTGGGTGGACTGGTTTCGATCATGCGCGGGACCGAGGACTCGATCCAGCGAGGACTCGAACTGTCCGCAGCGGTGCGCGAGCTGAACATTCACATCGGGCACTCGCTCATCGAGGGCGACGAAAGCCACTTGGACCATTACCGCAAGTGGCGGGGTGTCGTTCATCACCAGATCGACAAGCTAGAGCAGGAGCTACCTGCTTCGGAGCGTCCCAAGCTAGAGCAGCTGCGCAAGCAAGAGCAACGGATGCACCACGTGTTCCTGACCCAAGCCCTCCCGGCCGCCGAGGCGAATGACACGAAGGCCTATCGGCGTGCTCATCGCGAGATTGAGAAACTCGGGGAGGCACTCGCCGAAGGCGCTGACGCGCTGGCGACTGATTCGAACTCACGCATGGCGCGATCCCACGTGAGCGCGAAATCGGCAACCAACCTCGGATTGGCTTCGGGCGGAGCCTGCGTGCTGATCGTCGTGCTGCTTTCCGTCATATCAACCATGCGACTAAGGCGTCAGGTGCTCTCCCCCTTGGTCAAGCTCACCGCCGCAGCAGAACAGGTTGGTCGAGGCGAGTTCGATATCGAAGTGGGGAACGTGGGCAGCGGTGAGCTGCAAGCGCTGGCGCGCGCGCTGGATGACATGGCGCGTGAACTGGCCTTCCGTGAGGCTCGTTTGCTGAAGCAGGAGCGCATGGCAGTTCTGGGTCAACTCGCGGCGGGGGTCGCCCACGAGCTCAACAATCCCATCGGCATTATTCGCGGCTACCTCAAGACCATGCTGAGCGAGGTTGTGGAGGGGGAACTCCGCGAGGAACTCGTTATCCTCGATGAAGAGGCAGAGCAGTGTCAGCGAATTGCGGAAGATCTGCTTTCCTACTCGCGGACACCAGTGCTGGCCAAGACGTTCACGCCAATCGCGGAGTTCGTCCACCTGGTTCGCGACCGGTTCACAGAAAGAGGTAGTTGCGCGCCAACGATCGAAGTTGACGTCGAGCCAGCCGATGTGCCGATCGATCCTGGACGTCTCCGTCAGGTGCTGTTCAACCTGCTAGAGAATGCACTTGAATCGAACCCGGAGGGAGAGCTGGTCAGTGTACGTGGCCGAAAGCTTTCGAGGGAATACGTGATCGAGGTTGAGGACGATGGCGATGGGGTGAATGAACAAGACAGAGCTCGGATATTTGAACCCTTCTTCAGCAAGCGGTCAGGAGGTACAGGCCTGGGCCTCGCCGTCTGTGCAGGCATCGTCGGCGCGCACGGAGGCAAGATCGAAGTTGAAAGCGGTGAAATGGGGGGCGCGTTGTTCCGCATCACACTTCCGCTCGCGGCTGAAGGAGGCAGTCGATGACTAGCCGAAAACCCGTGCTGCTGGTCGTGGACGACAAGCCAAACATGCTGCGCCTGATGTCGAAAGTCATGAAGCGCGATGCGACCGTGTTGACCGCGCGGAACGGCGCGGAGGCACTTCGTCATCTCGTAACTGAGCAGGTTCATGGGGTGCTCTGCGACCTCAAGATGCCCGACATGAGTGGACTAGACGTCCTGAGAGCCACGAAGCGTCTTCGCCCAGACTCCGAGTTCGTACTGATGACAGCCTATGCGACGATAGGCACCGCCGTGGAAGCTCTCAAGCTGGGAGCGTTCGACTACGTCACGAAACCATTCGAACCAGAAGCGGTTCGGGGCGTGCTTCTCGTTGCGTTGGCGCGGGCGTCGTTGAACGACCCGGAGTCATCGCCGGATCTCGAAGTGCTACCCGGTCTAGCGTCGCGCTGCCGCGAGCTCCGCGATGTCGCTGCTGGCGCCGAGCGCGCGTCAGGCCGCCACCGACGTGTGCTAATCCTCGGGGAATCGGGGACTGGTAAGGGAACGCTCGCTCGGGCGTTGCACCGAGTGGGCCCTCACCCGGAGGAACCGTTCTTCCACCTGAAGTGCGAAGGCAGCTCACCGGAGAGTGTAGAATTGGACCTCTTCGGAAGTGAGAGTCCTCAGGGCGTCCGCAGCGGCATGCTGGACGCCACGCGCGGTGTTGTCTGGATCGACGAGGTTGCAGCACTTCGACCGTCCATCCAGACGAGGCTTGCGGAAGCCCTGGAGAGTCGCTCGACGGTCCCGATCGGTGCTCCAGGGGGCAGCGGGCCGCATGAGTTCACCGCACTCGTGGTGTGCACTAGTCGGCATGACGTTGCGCGCATGGTTCGTGCTGGTACTTTTCGCGGTGCTTTGGCGCAGGGCCTCGGAGAGGCACTTGTGATGCCGCCGCTGCGTCGTCGCGTTCCCGACATTGAGTTGCTAGCTTATCAGTTTCTGCGTGACTACGTGTCTATTACCGGACGGAATCGGATACGCGGCATTCAGCGGCTGGCGCTGGATGCAATGACTCGATACGACTGGCCAGGAAATATCACGCAGCTACGCAGCACCATCGAGCGCGCTGCTGCAGCTGCCACGAACTCAGAACTCGAGCTCGACGATCTGCCGTTCGAGGTTCGGGGATACTTTGGAGTTGGAGGCGAACTGGGGACGTGGAGCGATGCGGTGAACGCTGGCCGTGTCGAGGTCGGGCGGCGGTACTTGGAGGCTGTGCTGAAGCGTTTTCAAGGGCGGATCTCCGACGCCGCTTCCTACGCTGGGGTGGAGAGAGAGAGCTTCTACCGGTTACTGCGCAAGCATGGTCTCGACCCGGAAGCGTTTCGTTCTGCTGACTAGGGTTCGCAGAGAGACCGCTCCTCTACTGCTGCGCGACCCGTTGACTGCACGGCTTGCTCTTCTCGTCCTTGCCGAGGCCAGCGATCTTCATTGGATCCCAGCTCAGGGAGTCGACGGTGGTCTGAACCTTGTTGCTGATCAGTTCCGCGAGGTTTCCACTCGTGTAGTTGTCGTGGCGGGAGCCGCAGCTGTCCTTCGGATCGCCGGCCCCAGTGCTCTGGGGGCCCGCGCCGCCGCGCAACACGAACAGGTTGGTTCCGCCGGTGAACATCGCGATCTGGCGCCACACGCTCTGCCCGAGGTCGTCCATGCCCGATGCCGCGATGGTGTGCAGCTGAATGCCGCGCTCCGAGGCATCCAAGATCGACTTCGTGTAGGGCGTGTCGTCGGTGTAGTGGAGCTGGGGCGGCGCATCGCCAATCAGGAACGCCAAGCGTCCGAGGGAGTGGTCGCTCCACTTGAGCTTCGTCAGCGCGACGCGGATCCCTTCGTTCACGTGTTCGGGCATATCGCCGCCGCCGTTGGCGCTCAGCGTCGAGACTCGGTCTGCGAAACCGGAGATGTCCGTCGTCATCTGATGGGTGCGCGTCAGGTACACATCGCCCTTATCTCGATACTCCACCAAGCCGATGCGTGGCGTGATGCTCATGCCCTTGAGCGTCTTCGCGACTTCCTCGAGGGTGTCCTTCATCGCCGAGATTTCCTCGGACATCGAACCCGTG
The DNA here is from genome assembly GCA_020633205.1 of Polyangiaceae bacterium. Classification (NCBI taxonomy): domain Bacteria; kingdom Pseudomonadati; phylum Myxococcota; order Polyangiales; family Polyangiaceae; species Polyangiaceae bacterium. Next base: position 251,394 of record JACKEB010000017.1, on the reverse strand, counting down.
GTGTCGAGGATGAAGGCGATGTCGAGCACCTTGTTGTCGGGCAGTGCCCGGACCAGCGGGAGCTTGAAGTCGAGGGCGCCGTCTTTGGCGGCGACGCTCAGTTGCTTGGACTCTTCATGTCCGAGGCAGCTCACGGTCACCTTGACCAAGTTGCCCTTCAGACCGGATGCGCGCGGAAACAAGATGGCGCGACCATTGGCTTGAGTCGTCAGGATGACGCTCTTGCCCTGCTTGTCTTGCACCTTCAGCTGGCAGTTTGGGATGGGCTGATTCTTCGCGTCGCGTACCACGAGGAAACGCCGGTGAGTGACGTCCAGCGGAGCTCCGAGCTGGCCTTCGCCCTTCTGATACTTGAGGAAGTCGCGGTAGTTCGCGTTGTCGTCCCACTCGCCGGCTTTGACGCCGCGCGCTTGCTGCCCGGCAGCGCGGACACTCGGCTTTGCGCGGCGGGCTTTGCCTGCTACGGCGCCACCGACTGACCCACCAGAGACGCCGGCACCACCGCCGCCCTCGCCCACGCCGCTCAGTCCGAGCCCTCCAGCGCCGTAGCTCTCACCAATCTCGTCCCCCCACGCGCTCCCGGAGGCGCTCGAACCAGCGGAGCCCTTCGGTCCCTTCGCGACGTGGCTTCCACCGAGGCGCCCGTGGCCGGAACCAAAACCCGCGCCGGTTCCGGTCCCTGCGCCATGACCGATTGTCCCCACGGAACCGAGTCCGATGGATCCCTCAGCCTTGCCTCCGCCGCCTCGACCTTCGCCGCTGAGCTCTTTCCCCGCGACCTTGCCTGGCTCCGCTTTAGCCGGGGGTGGATCCACGATCGGAGGTGCTAGCGGCTCTTTGACCTTTGGATCCGCGGGGAGAGTGATCTGCGCCACGTCCTTGGCGATCCCCACCGCGGTGCTGCTCGCGGCTGCCGTCGGCTTTGCCGGGGCGCTTGGGTCACTCACCGTCTGCTGATTGCTAGGCGCACACCCCGCGAGCAGTGCCGCCGCGAACAGCCCGAGGCCGAGTCCAAGCCGACGTCGCTTGCTAACCGGCGCGGGATGAGGGGTTTCTGAGGGCTTGGACAAAGCAACGCCAGCACGGCGCCGCAGGCAGTGGTCGGCCATTGGGGTGTCTCCGAGTCGCAACGCGCTGCGCTGCGAGCAGATTGGTGCGCTGAGAGCGCAGCTGTGAGGCGTCGGGCGACGCGCGGGCCAAGCGAGTGGCTCAGCTGGGCGGCTTAGTCAGCGGGGGTTTTGCGAAGTTCCCAGAAACTTCATCCCCCGAGCGGGAGAGTTCCGGGGTTGAGTCGGGATTGTCGCTGGCCGAGCAGGTTCCAAGCAGTAGACTCGCGCCGCCATGAGCAGCCAAAGTCGACAAAACCTCAGAGCTTTTCCTCGAGGCCGCAAGGTGAAGGTGGGCCTCGTCCAGATGTCCGTCGGCAGCGACAAGGCTGCGAATATCAAGAAGGCGGTCGAGCTGACTCGCGACGCGGCCAAGCGCGGAGCCCAGGTGGTCTGCCTGCAGGAGCTCTTCGCGACCCAGTACTTCTGCCAGGTCGAGGATCAGGCGCTGTTCGACTTGGCGGAGCCTATCCCCGGTCCAAGCACCCAGCCGTTCCAAGCGCTGGCTGCGGAGCTGCGCATCAGCATCATGACCAGCAACTTCGAGCGCCGCGCGCCGGGGCTCTACCACAACACCACGGTGGTGCTGGGTGAGCAGGGACAGATCGCGGGGCGCTACCGCAAGATGCACATCCCGGATGATCCTCAGTTCTACGAGAAGTTCTACTTCACGCCTGGGGACCTTGGCTTCGTGGCCATCGACACACCTTACGCCAAGCTCGGTCCCCTCGTGTGCTGGGACCAGTGGTACCCCGAGGCGGCGCGCCTGACCGCGCTCAAGGGCGCGGAGATCCTCTTCTACCCGACGGCCATTGGTTGGCTCCCCGCGGAAAAGGCTCAGTTCGGCGCCAAGCAACTCTCCGCTTGGCAGACGATTCAACGCAGCCACGCAATCGCCAACGGCGTCCACGTGGTGGCGGTGAATCGGGTCGGACAAGAGGGGCCGCCCGACGGCATCCAGTTCTGGGGTCACTCCTTTGTGTGCGATCCCTTTGGCGAGGTGTTGGCGGAGGCCGGCGAAGACGAAGAAGTCTTGGTCGTCGAGCTCGACCTCAGCCGTAGCGAGGAGACGCGCCGCGAGTGGCCTTTCCTCCGGGATCGCCGCATCGACGCCTACGGCGCGATCACCAAGCGCTTCGCAGACGAGGATCAGTGAGCAAACTCAAAGCGAACGCTGGCCAAAAGACGCCCAGGGCGCTGGGCTTTCGTATGCCGGCGGAGTGGGAGCCGCAAGCCGCGGTCTGGCTCGCCTGGCCACACCACCGTACGGACTGGCCGGTCAAGAAGGCCGCGATCTACTGGACGTTCGCCGAGATCGCTCGCCTGATCAGCGAAGTGGAGCGTGTGCGCTTCTTGGTGGCCGATCGTCGAGAGCGCTCCCACGCCACCAAGGTGCTCGGGCTATCGGGCGTGGATCTAGCTCAGATTGATTTCGTCGAAGCACCGACCAATCGCTCGTGGACGCGGGACAGCTTGCCCTCGTTCGTGGTGAAGGGGCGCGGCAAGCAACGCGAAGTCGGCGCGGTGAAGTTCCGCTTCGACGGCTGGGGGCGCTACCGCGATCACCTGCTTGACGATGCCGCAGGGATTCAAGTTGCGGAGCGCATGTTGCACCACTGGCTACCGACCTCAGAGGTGAAGGGCAAGCCGCAGCGGGTGGTGCTGGAGGGCGGCTCGATTGATGTCGATGGGGAGGGCACCATCCTGACTACGGAGCGTTGCCTGCTGCACGGCGAGCACTCGCGCAACGCGTGGCTGGATCGTCAGGGCACCGAGCAAGTGCTGAGCGATTTTTTGGGGGTGAGCAAAGTGCTCTGGTTGCCCGACGGGATCGCCGGTGATGACACCTCGGGGCATGTGGACGACTTTTGCCGCTTCGTCGCTCCCGGCAAGCTCGTGATGTGCGAGGAAAAGAACCGCCGTCACCACAACCACAAGCCACTCAGCGAAGCGCGAGCGCGCCTTGAAGGGCAAACAGACGCCAAGGGCAGGAAGCTCGAAATCATCGGCCTGCCGATGCCGCGAGACGTGCGCTACGGCGACCTGATCCTGCCGGCGAGCTACGCGAACTTCTTGTTCGTCAATGGGCGCGTGCTGGTGCCCACGTTCAACGATCCCAACGACTACCTCGCCCTCGGGATCTTGCGCGAAGTGTTGCCAAAGCACGAAGTCGTCGGCGTGTACTGCCGCGATCTAGTGCTCGGCCTCGGGACGATTCACTGTTCGTCGCAGCAAGAGCCTGCAGGTCACTGAGGTCGTGCGAGCATCCATCCATCTAGTGTCCCCCTAGGTCTTGTTTTCAGTGCCGCGCGGAATTGGTGGGCACGCCTATCAGGCACTAACGTTCGCTGCGTGCGGTGCTCCGCGAAGGACCGAGCGGGCGCTTCGGGAGAGCGAAGGACTCGGCGAAGATCTAAGGTTGTCGACTTAGCGGAACAGCTCTTCGAGCGTTTGGGCGTCCAGCACCCGGTCGGTCCACTGCGCCAGCTGCTCTTCGCCCGCAGCTGCTAGGCGGCCGAGCACGGACTCGTCTACCGCTGAGTCTCCGAACTTGCGACGGAGCTGCCGCTCCAACACCCGGCGCTCACCTTCTGCTCGCCCCTCTGCCATCCACTGTTGTGCGCTGTTCATGATCGCTTCCTTCACCCCAGGCGCGCGTTCCTCGAGCGCGTCTAGCAAGTCCCGGTCCGTCAGCACCTCGCTCACGAGCGACAGGTAATGTAGCACAAACGAAACCGCCGCACGCCCGTCTGGCAGGCTCCAAAGTGCAGCGATCACCCACGCCCAGAGCAAGAGCGCAGCTCTGGTCGCCTCTTTCCGACGCCATCTCGGAGCGCCCAGAGCGTCAACGGGACAATCAGGGAGGCGACGTCGCGCGCTCGGGCTCGCAGCGCTTCGTCGCTGAGGTTGCTCACATCGTCCAGCACCACTTGGAAGTCCGGCACGTGCTCACGCACGCCGGGGATGGCCAGCACCTCCGGGTCGAACAGCTCGTGGAAGCTCTGCGCCACCGTCCAGCCCGTGTGGCTGTGGTGGAGCACGACGGGCAACACCACCGGCGCCGGTAGCTTCCCACCGTGGCGGAAGTAGCGCGCCAACACGTCGAGCACGTAGCCGCCCACCTGCACCAACGTCTCCGCTTTCGCGTCGCTCTTGTGCTCGAAGACGACGTAGATCCGAGCCTCGTGCCCGGCGAGTTGCACCCGAAACAGCAGGTCTGCCTGAGTCTTCGCAAACGCGGGATCAATAAACGTCTCGGGGAGCACCTCAAGCGTCGACCAATCGAGCACTGCCACCACGGCAGGAGGCAACACTGCCTCCAACTCCAGTCGGGCGTTCTTGGGATCACCGAAGATCTGCTTCACGAGCAGGTCGTGCGGCTGCCGTGGCTTCGCTTCAGTCGGTGCTTGCGCCTCCCTCTCTGTCTGCGCCTCGGTCGCAGTCGACTCTGCGGTTTCGTCCTCGGGTGACCTGGCCATTCGTGATGGCTACCACGCGTGGTTCAACGCGACTATGCCTCTGGTAGGACGGAATATGTCCGCGCGGCAACGGATTTCCATTGCTCCTAGGTAGTTGGTGTCCCGCCTTCGCGCGGACGCTGCCGCCCTCGCGAACGAGGTTAGTGTCCACGTACTCAGCTCGCCAAGCGCGTTCGCGCCCATCAGCTGACCATCGAAGAAGCACGGACGCGGGCTGCAGGTGACTGTGGGCTCAATCCCGCAGTGCGTCGCGCAGCTTGTCGCTGAGTTGCTCGAGGGTGAATGGCTTGTGCAAGAGGTGCACGCCCTCCTCCAGCACGCCCTGAGCAGCGATCACGTTGTGGGTGTAGCCAGACATGAATACCACGCGTAGATCGGGGCGAAGCTCCAGCAGCGCCTGGTAGAGATCATGTCCGCTCATGCCAGGCATCACGACGTCGGTGAGCAAGATGTCTATTTCATCCAGGCGCTCGCGACCGATTTGCAGGCCCTCTTCACCATTCCGCGCGGAGACAACTTGGTAGCCGAGGCGAGAGAGCATGCGCTCTGCCATGCGCCGCACAACGGGCTCATCTTCGACCACCAGGATGGTGCCGGAACGCGACGGCCTGCTCGAGCGGCGCTTCTCCGGGCGCTCGGTGCTGGGGAGGGCGTCCTCCTCGACCAGCGGGAACAGCACATCAAAGCGCGTGCCCAGGTTCACGTCGCTGGTCACGCTGATGTGACCGCGGTGCTGACGGACGACGCCATACGTCGTCGCCAAGCCAAGCCCAGTGCCATGCCCGGGCTTGGTGGTGAAGAAGGGCTCGAAGATCTTGCCCAGCACGTCGCTCGACATGCCCGCACCGGTATCCTCTACCGAGAGCAGCGCGTAGCGACCCGGGGCGAGCTCGCTGCCCTCCGGTGACTCCTGAACCGGCAGTAGCTGCGTGGTCAGCGTGAGTACGCCGCCGCCAGGCATCGCCTCTGCGGCGTTGGTCGCGAGGTTCATCACCACCTGCGTGAACTGGTTTGGATCGACCTCGACCAAGAGCGGCTCCACACAGGGGCGCATGCGAATGCTCACATTCTCCAAGATCAAGCGCCGCAAGAGGCCGTACAGATCACGCAGCTCGTCGTTGAGGTTCAGCCGCCGAACCTCCAGCACCTGTCGGCGACTGAAGGCCAGGAGCTGTTTGGTGAGCCCGGCTGCGCGGCGCGCGGCTTGATCTATTTCCGCGAGGTCTCGCCGGTGAACCTGCTCGATGTCGGTCGTGTCGAGCAGCATCTCCGTGTAGCCGAGGATGGCGGACAGCAGGTTGTTGAAGTCATGGGCGATGCCTCCAGCGAGGCGACCGAGCGCCTCGAGGCGGCGCGTCTGCTGAAGCTCGGACTCGAGGCGGCTCTGCTCGCGCTCAGCGCGCTGCTGGGCTTGAATGGCGCTGCTGAGCCGCGTGAGATCGTTCAGCACGATCCCGATCAAGCCACCGTCGCTGTGCTCGAGAGGGAACAGCCGGAGCTCGACGTCTCGTTGATTGTCCGCTTCTCGCAGCAGCGTTCGGAACTGAAGCTCGCCGGTATCTAGCGCCTGCTTGAACGCGGGCTCCAGGCGCCGCGCTAGCCCCGGGTCGATGTCGTGCAGCGAGTTGCCGACGTGATTGTCCGCAGCAAGCTGATTCGCGTCTGCCATCGCGCGGTTCACCCATGCGAAGCGCATGTCGGAATCGACGACCGCGATTTGCAGTGGCAGCTCACTCACGAAGCGGCCGAGGAGCTCTTTCGTAGCACGTGCTTCTTGCTCGGCGGCCGCGCGAGCGAGTGTCGAGCCAAGCATGCGGCCCACCTTCGCGACCAGGTCGACTTCCCACTCCTGCCAGTGCCGTCCAACGACGCCTTCCACGCCCAGCGCCGTCACCACGCTGCCGGCGACCTCTGCTGGCACGATCACCTGGCTGTTCAGCCCATAGGTGACGCACAGCTCGCTGAATGCGTTGGCTCGAGGGAAGCGCTCCGGGTCGATGCGCACCCGCTCGCCGCTCCGTAGCTGGTTGACCAGCCAGCTATAGGCTTCTGCGCGAGGCGGCCCGAACACCGCGCTGAAATCCGAAGTATCCCCGTGGCAATAAAGGTGCTTGATGTGCAGGCGCTCAGGCGTTCCCAGACCGAGCACGAACACCCGGCGGGCCTCCAAGAACTTCCCTAGCCTCGCCAGTTTGCGCTCGATGCACGCCCCAACACCCTCAAAGGGGACGCGAAGCAACTCGTTGCTAACGCGGTCGATGAGCGCGCGCGCCCCCGCCTCCCACTCCGGAGACGGTTCTTGTGGCGTGGCTCCAGCGGACATCGGAAAGGACGATCAGAGCGAGCGCTTGAGGATCACACGCGTCGCGTCGGGGTGGATGCCGATGATCGTGACCCGGCTGTCGTCGATCTTGCGTGCGCGCAGCATCGCCGGGTTCACCTTCAGGAAGATGATCGCCAGAAAGGCGCCGATGCCGACCAGGAAGCCGAGCAAAAGCATCTCCGGGGAGCCCAAGAAGTAGGGACCCAGGATGCCAAGCAGCAGCACACCGATACCGACCATCGCCATCACCTTTCCGCTGCGCCAGCGCGCATCGCACTCGGAGCACAGCGGAATCACCATCTTCGCGGTCTTGCGCAGGACCAACATCGCGATCAGCCCAGGCAAGGTACAGAGGAAGATCAAGATGAAGACGTAGGGCGGGTTGTACTGAAAGAGATGATCTTGAAAGCTCGTCACCTCTTTCGAGCCGCACTTGAGACACACCTTGGGGAAGGTGGCCGTCTTGTCGATGACCAGGTTGTCCCCGTCTTGTTCCGCGTGGTACCGACCCCCGCCGTCCACCTCGGGATCGGCTGGCGCTGCCTCGGACTCTGGCGGTGCATACGGATTGTCGCTCACTCATCCCCCAAGTACCCGCGCCTCGAGGGCGCGACAGCGCGCACTCCGCGCTTGACCACAAACTCAAACCGCCATCCAGGAGTGGACGGCGGTTTGAGCATACCGGGGGTTGAGGGGCGTGAGGAGGGAGACTATTCGACTTGGGTCACCGCGCCTTCGGCCGCGGATGACACTAGTGCCGCATACTTTGCGAATACACCGCGGGTGAAGCGCTTCGGCGGAGCGACATAAGCCTGGAGACGACTCGTGATTTCGTCGTCACTCAGCTCCACTGACAGTAGATTTTGGTCGGTGTCGATCACCACCACGTCGCCGTCCTTCAGGGCGGCAATCGGGCCGCGGACCACGGCCTCGGGGGCTACGTGTCCAATCATTAGCCCGCGCGTTGCGCCGCTGAAACGTCCATCCGTGATCAGCGCCACGTCCTCGCCCAGGCCCTGACCCACGAGCGCTGCGGTCACACCCAGCATTTCGCGCATCCCAGGGCCACCTTTGGGTCCTTCGTGACGGATCACGACGACGTCTCCCGCCTGCACCTTACGCGCCTCCACGGCGGCGAACGCATCTTCCTCGCACTCGAAGACTCGTGCTGGCCCGCGGTGCTGCGTGCGCTCGTGGCCGGCCATCTTCACGACCGCGCCCTCGGGAGCGAGGTTGCCCTTCAAGATCACCAGCCCGCCCGTTTCCTTGAAGGGCTTCTCTGCGGAAGCGATCACGGTCTGCCCGGGAGTCTCCTGCGCCTTCTCGCCTTCTTCAGCCAAGGTGTGGTCGCTGACGGTCTTGGCGCTACCGTCGATTAGCTTGCCGTCCACCAGGCGCTTGGCGACCAAGCGCGTGCCACCGGCCTTGTGCAAGTCGAACGCCGTGAACTGACCGCCAGGCATCAGATCCGTGATGATCGGCGTGCGCTTGGAGATCGCCATGAAGTCGTCGATGCTGAGCTCGACGCCGGCTTCCCGTGCGATGGCCAAGAAGTGCAGCACGGCGTTGGTCGAGCCGCCGGTTGCCGCGACGGACGCGATGGCGTTCTCAATCGAGGTGCGGTTGACGATGTCGCTGGGCTTCACGCCTTCGTGCAAGAGGCGCATCACGCGCCGGCCAGCTTCGCGCGCCGCTTCGTCTCGCTCTGCGACGCTCGCCGGCACGCCGCTGCCAAAGGCTGCAAGGCCCAGGAACTCCATCGCCATCGCCATGGTGTTCGCCGTGTACTGTCCACCGCAGGCTCCGGCTCCGGGGCAAGCCTTCTGTGTGATCTCGTCGAGCTCCTTGTCGCTCATCTTGCCGGCGCTGTGGCGGCCCACGGCCTCGAAGACGTTCTGAATCGTGACGTCGATGCCGTTGTGTTTCCCTGGGGCAATTGAACCGCTGTACAGCACGACGCTCGGCAGGTCGAGGCGGATCAGGCCCATGGCAGAGCCGGGGATGGTCTTGTCGCAACCAACGATCGCCACCATGGCGTCGAAGCGGCAACCGTGCCCCATCAGCTCGAGGCTGTCGGCGATCACCTCACGGCTGATGAGCGAGGCCTTCATGGCCTGGCTGCCCATCGACACGCCGTCGCTCACGCTGATGGTGTTGAACTCCATCGGCGTGCCGCCCGCTTCGCGTACACCTTCCTTCACCAGCTCGGCCAGGTGGCGGTGGTTGTAGTTGCACGGCATGGTCTCGGTCCAGCAGGTGGCCACGCCAACCAGCGGCTTCTTCAGGTCCGCGTCGCTGAAGCCGATGGCATGCAGCATCGCGCGGGAAGGCGCCCGAGACGGGCCATCGAGCAGGGTACGGCTCTTTTCGCGAGGATCGTGGGTCATGATGTCTCCGTGGGGCACCGCTTTGGTGCCGCAACTCTTGCGCGGTGAGGCTCACCGCCAAAGGCTCTCGAGCGCTGGGCGCGAGTCAGTGGGCGCCGCTCTTGGTAGCGCAGCGGAAGCCGACGTCTACCTCGCGGTAGATCGGCGGCCGCGACTCTCGGCGCTTGCCCCTGAGCTCTTCGGGCTTTTTGCTCTTCCAGCTGCCGCCGCGCACGCTGTAGTCCTCGCCGCTGGCCGCAGCTTTCGCGTAGGGCGCATAGCTGGTGCTGGTCCACTCGTTCAGGTTGCCCACGATGTCGTAGACGCCGGACACTTGCGGCGGCAGCGACTTGACGGGGCAGGGACCATCCGCCTTGTTCCAGCAAGCGTTGTTCGCGTCTGGCGCTTTATTGCCCCACGGAAATTCAAGGCGGTCCTCGCCGCCGGTGGCGAGCCACTCCATCTCTGTTTCGCTGGGCAGGCGCTGGCCCTTCCACTTGCAGAAGCGCTCGGCGTCGTCGTGGCTGACGCAGTTGACGGGTAGATCTTGCTTCTCTTCCAGGTTCTTGGCGAAGCGCGCGGTGCAGAGCGTGCTGCGCTGCTCGACGGCGGCGGCGCTGAGCTTCTCTTCGGTTTGGATGCTCTCCGGCGGCGCGTCGCAGATGTCGTTGGCTACGCAGGCTTTGTAGGCCTTGAGGTTGACCTCGGTCGCGTCGATGCAAAACGCCTCGACCTTCACTTCGCTTTGCGGTTGCTCATCGGGTCGACCTTGGCCTTTTGGTGAGCCTTGGCGGAGTGTGCCGCCTTCGATGGCCACCATGCCCGGCGGACAGTCGCCTTGAGACGGATCGCTCGGCGGGGCGTCGACGGGTTCGGCGGACTCCGTGGGTGCCGCGATGGGCTTGGCCGCTGTCGTCGGCTTCGGTGGAGGCGCTGCGGGTGTGGGCTCGCTGCCGCCGCAGGCGGTGAACGCAGTGAACGCGGCTGCCAAAGCCGCCAGCGAGCCGAGTGCCTGTGCGCGTCCAAACAGGGTGGTCACGGCCGCGTACTTTGCGGAGTCGCCTGCGTTGGGGTCAAGCGCTGGCGTGCAGTTTGGTGCAGGCTGGCGCGGATTCTTCAACGCCGTTCCTCACCCCCAAAATCCGCTCAGGCAGCTGAAGATCCAGGGAAAATCCTTGCGGAACGTGAATTGCTAGCAAACTCGGCCGTATAACCCAGGGTTGAAACTCGTTGGTCGTCGCTCCAAGGTTGGCCCGCCGACGAGGGATCTGGCAGAGCCAAGCGGGCGCATTTTTTCGGCGCCCGAGGCGTGAGCAAGAGGCCCCCTCGGCTCCGAAGCAAGTCATGCGAATTCGTGCCTGGATTGGATTGATATTGGTGGCGCTGCTGCTGTCCGGCAGCAGCCTGGCGGCGCCCAAGACCCACGTCGTCGAGAAGGGGCACTCGCTGTGGTCCATCGCCCGTCGCTATGGCGTGACGGTGACCGCGCTGCGCGCGAAGAACCACCTGAAGAAGGGGGACGCGCTGCAGATTGGTCAGCGCCTCGAGATCCCGCCGAAGGACTGGAAGCCCGATGGCTCGGAGCCTTCGAAAGACGACGACACCAAGGACGAGAAGCCGTCGCGCAGCAGCAAAAGTCCCGACTGGGTGAACGCCAAGCCTGCACCGGAGACGCAGACGCAGAAGACGGCGAAGGAGCGCGGCGTGAACCCGTGCAACACGCCGGATCCGGGTTGGGGCACGTACACTCGCTGGGATCGCGCCCCCAGTATCGGGCAGATGATCATGCCCGAGCGCGGCGGTGTCTCCAGGAGCGGCGCGTTCGACGTGATGATCCACTTCCACGGTCACGAGCCGGTGCGCAAAGAGTGGGTCAAGGTGATGAACGGCACCGTGCTGGTGGGTATCGACCTCGGCATTGGTTCGGGCCCTTACGAGGCGACCTTCCGCTCGCCTGCCGCCTTCAAGGCGCTGCTCGCCTCGATCGAGAAGGGCGTGGCGGAGCACTCAGGCAACAAGAAGGCTCACATTCGCAAGCTGGGTCTTTCCGCATGGAGTGCCGGGTACGGCGCCGTCGAGTCGATCCTGCGTATCCCTGAGTACGCGAAGAGCGTGGATAGCGTCGTGCTGCTCGATGGATTGCACTCGGCGAACACCGAGCCGATGAAGAGCAAGCAGCTCGACCCCTTCGTCGACTTTGCGAAGCAGGCCGCGCGCCGCCGCAAGTTCATGTTCGTCTCCCACTCGTCGATTATTCCGCCGGGATACGCGTCGACGACCGAGACCATGCATTTCTTGGTCAACGAGCTCGGCGGCAAGCCGCGCAAGGGTCGCCCGCGCAAGAGCGACCCGATGGGCCTCGACTTGATCGACCGCTACGACCGCGGTTTCTTTCATGAGCGCGGCTACAGCGGCAACGACAAGATGGACCACTGCGCGCACATCGGGCTCTACAAGGATGTGCTCAAGGTCCACATCAAGCGGCGCTGGAATAGCCCTCGGGGCTACGCGGCCAAAGCGACGCGAGCGAAGAAGTAAGGGCGACGCGAGGGATCAACCGGCGCTCGCTTGGCGCCGGTCGACGGCGAACCTACATCGTCGCCGCCCCGCGTCAGCACTCGTAGACCTGGACCTCCCCAAGGCGTTGGTGGTCGCCCTGGCGTTGCCAGTAGCAAAACAGCCGGCCCGACATGAAGAGCACCGCCAGTTCGACGGGCAGCCCTTCCGCCTGGGCGTAGCCAAAGAATGGGTCCTTTTCCAACCAGTTCCAGTTCATGCCTGGGAGATCGGTTTTGCGTGCCAACTCTTGAGGACTAGCCCAGCTTTGTTTGCCTGAAAGCTTAAGGCCTGAAGAAAGCGCACGTAGGCGCTCAAGGTTTGGGCGAGGCGCGCTGCAGCGAATTCGGCCTCTTCAGGCGCGATTGACCTCGCATGGGGTTCACTGGCGGTTCATGGGGGGAGGCTGCCAGGTGCCAGCGCGCATTGCCGCGAGGCAACGCAGCTTCGTGAGGCGCGCTACGGCAAACGCGAGCAACGGGCAAACCCAAGAGCTTTCGAGCGGATGGGTCGAATGGCGCACCCATGCAATCGCTCTCCTCGTCGCTGTTTCCGACTGCCTGTTTCCTCTTTCTGCTCTTGGCTGGGTGTGCACCGACTCGACCTTCAGCAGCCGGCGGGATCCGTGATGCGACCGGAGCCCAGTGTAGCGACGTAGACGCCGAGCCACAGGCGGCAACGGACAGCCAGCGTGTGTTCTCCGCGGACTTCGAGAGCACCCAAGGCTGGGATCTCCGGGGAGCTACTGCTGACACCGCCGTCAAGCGCTCCGGCAAAGCCAGCGTATCCATGCGGCAAGGAGCTGGAGAGTTCGCGAAAGTCGGGCGCGCCCTCGACGCCTCGCAGCTGCGCGGGCGACGCATTCACATCCGCGCGTGGTTGAAGTCCAAGGATGTGAGCGGCGGATGGGTTGGCCTGTTCGTGTACGTCGCTCGCGACAAGCAGCGCCTCTTCAGCGACAACATGCAGGGTCGGGGACTGACGGGGACGACGGATTGGACTCAGGCGGAGATCGCTGCGGACATCCCTTGGGACGCGACCAGCGTGACGGTGGGTGCGCTCAGCGCGGGAGAGGGCGAAGGCTGGATAGACGACCTTGAAGTCGTGTCCTCGCTCTTCGGTGCGCCGATTGAGCTCAAGGGCCGAGTCACCGACAAGCAGGGTAAGCCGGTGGGCGGTGCCTGGATCACCGCGGCGCGCTCCATGCGGCGAGATGCGGTGGTCTTGGCGCGTACGAACGCGAAAGGCGACTACAGCCTGGAGGTGCCAATCGGGAACTACGGGTTGACCGTCACGGCGCCTCGTCACTTCGCGGTCCAGCGCACCAAGCAGGAGCTTGTCTCCGATCGCCGGATCGACTTTCAGCTCGCAGGGGACGAGGGGCTACACCTGCAAGGAAAAGTGACGAGTGAGCTCGGCGCCGGTGCGGAGCTGGACTGTGTGCGAGCCAGCTGGGAGCTTGCCATCTACCATATCCATACGGATAGTGATGGGAGCTACAACCTGACGTTGCCCCGGGGTGACTACGCTTGTAGTGCGACACAGGGTGACGCGCGCTCTGAGATCGCCTTCATTGCTGAGCAGCCGAGCGCCGTGCGGGATTTCAAGGTCGTCGCCAAACAACCCGTGCCGGACGCGGTGGTCGACTGGCTGCGCGAGAGCGCCGTCCCGCTGCGCACCTGGCGCACGGGACACGGCTTCTCCGATATGAAGCCGTTGGCGAAGCTCGTAAAAGGCGCGGAGGTCGTGGCGCTCGGGGAAGCGACCCACGGCAGCCAGGAGTTCTATCAAGCGAAGGGGCGGCTCTTGGAGTACCTAGTCGCCGAACACGGCTTCTCCGTGTTGACCTTCGAGGCGAACTGGCCAGAGTCCGAAGCGCTGGAGCACTACGTGCTCACCGGCCAAGGGGATCCGCGTACGGCGCTCAAGCGCCTCAAGTACTTCATGTGGGAGACCGAGGAGGCGCTCGAGGTCGTCGAGTGGATGCGTGCCTGGAACGCCAAGCACCCGCGAAAGGTGCGATTGATTGGCGTGGATGTGTACCTCACCGAGGGGTCAGCCGCGCGTGTCGTTCAGTTCTTGTCTCAGGTGGATGCGGAGTTCCTGGCGTCGAAGCGCAAGCTGCTCTCGCGCCTCCAGAGTGAGCCGTTCGAGCAAGAGGATCTGAGTGTTGAAGGCACGCTGACCGCACTCGGCGAAATCACCAGCGGTTTGGATGAGCGCCGTGCAGCTTACGTTGGGGCTTCGAGCGAGCGCGCCTGGGGTGAAGCGCGTCACGCAGCGGACCTCTTGCTGTGGGCCTACGAAGCGCGCAAGGATCCGACTGCTCGAGAACGTGGCATGGCGAGTTCGGTCGATTGGGCCCTGGCTCAAGCAGGGCCCAATGCCAAGGCGGTGTACTGGGCGCACAACGCCCATATCGAGCGCGTCAGCGCGTTGACCAAGCGTACGGGTAATTTCCTCGCGGAACGAAAAGGTGCGCGCTACCGGGCGATTGGGGCGCTCTTCGGCGGGGGCAGCTTCCGCGCTGGTGACTGGACCGGTAGTCGCTCCCATGACGAGCGCACCTTCAGCATTGGACCTCCACCCCTGGGCTCGATCGAGTCGGCGTTTACGCGCGCCGGCTGGCCCCTCGCAGTGGTCGACTTGCGAAAGCCAGCGGGCACGGCAGCACAGCGGGACGCAGCGACAGCGTGGCTTGCTCACCCCCAAACCATGCGTGAGATCGGCGGCGCGTTCGTCTCCGAGGAGGCGATGCAGGACGATGTCCTCCTCGGCCAACGCTTTGATGGGGTCTACTTCGTGCAGACGACCCGGGAAGCTACTGTGCTCAAGTGAGTGATTCGGCCGTGCGGCTTCTCAACGCGAGTCTCAGAGTGGCGTCAGCTTGCGGATGCGATCCTTGTGGGAGATCTCGACGATCTCGTTCCGCTTGCCTTCAGGGAAGCGATAGCGCCCGAAGTGAGTCGTGAACACGCTGACGTCGCTGTTGTTGACAGCGGTGACGGTGCGGCAGTCGGAGACGAGGCCGTCGTACATCCGGTTGCCCATCTGCACCTGGCCGAGCTTCACGTCGCACACGTCATACAGCGTCCACTGCACGGGGTGTGACGAGAACCAGCTCGACTGCGATGCGTTGACCTTGTCGCGACCCATCTGCGCGCCGTCGAAGATCAGCCACTCCGCCCAGTACTTGGAGAGGTTCGCTGCGCTCTTGCTATTGAAGGCCTGCTCGAAGCCGAGCTGATCGGCGTGAGACACCTTCATGAAGGCGCTGTTCTTGTTGCCGGTGCGGATACCGATCGCGCGCTCGCAGCAGAGCGCCATGCGGGAGTCCGAGCGCTCGCTGGCGATCGTTTCCGCGCGGCTATCACAGCCGCCACCGCCCCGAGTAACCACCGACGTTCCGTTGGCCCAGCTGGCGGTCCAGCTGCTGTAGGTTCCGACGGCCGGGTTCGCGGCGCAGGCTTTGATGTACTGAGTCTCCGTGCACAGCGAGAGGCCCTGGCTCGAGCAGCTCTGGGCGGCCTCCACGAAGTTCTTGCTCTGGTCCCCCCCGTTGCGTTGCGCGGCGAAGCCTGGAGTCCAAACACCGTTGGATGCCTCACCTTCGCCTACCTGAAAGCGTGAGATGGTAGGGATCTGTGGTGGAGCAGGCGCCGCGGGCTGAGGCGCTGCCTGGGGCTGAGCTGGAGCTTGCGGCTGTGGTTGCGCTTGGGCCACCGGCTGAGCAGGGACTTGTGGCTGCGGCTGCTCGGCGGCTGCTGGAACCTGCGGATTCGCAGGCGCAGGGGGTGACTCGTCCTTGCCCTTACAAGCGAGCAGCGCAAGGCCTAGGCCAAGTAACCCAACTAATGCAGTGTGCATCTCACGATTTGCAGCCATTACCCTGAGGATACACCAGCTCACTCAGCGATGGAGCGCAAAACGCCTCGAAGTTTTTCGATCGCAGCGAGCTGCTAGTCTTGCTGCTTTTTAGATCAAGCCTTTCAGCCTTGCTCTGTTTTTAGATCAAGCCTTTCAGGCGTGCTCTGCGTACGGCTTCGTTGCGGCTTGTGGCGTGGAGCTTTTCGTACACCTTCTTGATGTGGGAGTGCACGGTATGTGGACTTAGGTTGAGTTCCTGAGCGGCGTCCTTGTAGGTGTAGCCCCGCTCGAGCAGTGCGAGCACGTCCCGCTCGCGGGCGGTGAGCAGGTAGTCCTCGGCGACGATGTTTTCATTTTGAAACACGCGAATCACCGAGCGTGCGATGCGTGGGCTCATCGGCGCTCCGCCGGCGGCCAAGTCGAAGATAGCCTCGACCAACTCTTCGGGTGACGCGCCTTTGAGGATGTATCCGGTCGCGCCGGCACGCACTGCCGCGAACACCACGTCGCGTGCTTCGGAGACGGTGTGAGCCATCACCTCGATTGCAGGTCGTCGCGCCTTGATGGCGGTGATCAGCTCGGGACCACCAATGTCTGGCAGCTCGAGGTCCACGAGCACCACGTCGGGACTGAGCGCTTCGAGCGCCTCGAGCAGTGGCCGCCCTTCGCCAAAGCCTTCAACGAGCTCGAGAGGGGGCGCGTTCGACAGTACGTCGACGAGGGTCTCGCGGTAGCTCGGGTCGTCCTCGACGAGCGCAAGCCGCAAGGCAGGTCGGGCTTCAGCTGTCACTGCGCTTTCACTCCGTTTGTCCTCTCCGCTAGCCCTCTTCGTCAGATCCCTGGTTCTCAGCATACTGGATCGGAAGTGGGATCGAGAGCGTCAGCCGCGCGCGGCGAGACTCGCGGTCCATTTCGAACTCCAAGTCGCCACCGAGCTCCGCGGCGCGAGCGCGCATACTGCCCATGCCGGCGCCCAAGTTCACGCCCGGAGCCGCGTCGCTCGCAGTTCCTTCGGCTGTCCCGTCGTTGATGACCTCCAGGCGCAGGTGTGAGTCGTCGACCTCGAGCGCGACCGTAAGGCGTGGCTCCTCGCTGTGCTTGCTGACGTTCGTCAGCGCCTCTTGCAGCACGCGCAGCACCTGAACGTAGAGGAACGCACCCGGCGGCTCACTGGCCTTCACGTCGACCCGCACGCTCGCGCTGCCACCGGTTACTTGCACACAGCGCTGGGCGCCCAAGCGGATTTGCGCCTCGAGTTCACTCCAGGCGACTTCCTCACTGTCGAGGGCCTGCATCAGGTTACGGATCTCGCGGTTGCCTTCCTCTGCGAGGGCGCGAATCGTCGGCAGTGGATCCTTCTTCTTCGGTGCAGCGGAGAGCATGGAAATCGTGGTGGTGATGCGGCCCAGGCCATCATGCAAATCCCGCAGGAGCAACGTGCGTTCCCGCGCGGTAGCGATAGCCTCTGCTGCAAAGGCGTCGCGCTCGGCCCTGAGTGCGGCCAAGCGCCGCTGCAGTACGGCGCCGCTCGCGACGAACAGCCCAAAGGAACCCAAGTGCGCCGTGGTGTCGCCGCTCGCGATCACACCCAGGCTGAGCAGCAGGTCGCGCACCGAGAACGCAGCCACGACCACCAAGCCGACTCCCCAGATCTGCGCCTCGCGTACTCCACGCAGCGCTTGGCGCGCGACCACCGCCATGACCAAGGCCCACTCCGCCAAGTAGAGCACCCTCACCCCCGCCAAGAAGGGATTGGAGAGCTTGGTCGACACGTTCAGGAAGAGCAGGAGCAAACCACCCGCCGCCGCAAGCACGTTCACCGGTAGCAAACGCCACACCCAGCGTTCGTCTGGCGCGAAGGTCGCAGCGAAGAACAGCATGAAGCCGACACCCGTGCCTCCAAGCCCGGTCGCCCAAAGCGTCAGCCAGAGCTCTGGGCTCGGTAACAACAGATCGCGGATCTGCGTGTAGAACGCCGACCATAGCCCTGTGGAAATGAGCCAGATGCCGAAGCCGAGGAAGGCGCGCCGATCCACGCCGCGCAGCGCTACGCCCAAAGCGGCAAAGCCACCTAGCAAGAAGACGACGATCAGCGCAGCGCGCAGCGCGTCTCGTCGGAGCATGCCCTGCATCAGCTCCTGAGGCTTGCCGACGCGTACCTCACCCCGCAGGCCGGTCTTCGAGTAGTCGCTCTCGATGCGCAGGCGGAGCCAGCGCCCGCCTCCAGTCTCCGGGAGCTCGATCAGGTGAAAGGCCCTCGCGCTCGCGAGTTCGCTCTCGTCCGCCGCGAGCGTGCTTGCCCCGAGGTACGCCGCGAACTTCGTATGCACTGGAGGTAGCAAGACACTTTGCCCTGCGGAATCTGCTGGTAGTTCGACCGCCACCCAGACGAAGCGCGACTGCTGATTCGGGATCTGCCGCGGCATCATCACGCTCCGCCAAGGCGGCTTTCCTTGGGCGAGCCACGCGCCGTCGTCTTCTTGAAACGAGTAGTAGTAGGGTCCGTGCACGACCTCTGCCCACGCCGCGCTCACCCACAGGACGCTGAGCAGCACGCCAAGCGCCGCGACCCACCACGCGCGTCCGCGTCGCCCCACCACGCCACGCACGGTAACCCGACCTCGCCCAACTCGCTGGGTTCGGCGTCGCATTTGGGGGTGAGGTCAGGCGCAGCCGGCGCGAAAATCACCAAGCAGCCAGGTGCCCAGAGCGCCGACACAGCGCCAAATTCAGCCAAAAACCCAGGTGCCAGCGCGCCCCCCTTGAGCACCCGCAGATCTCCGACTAGGTTTCGCCCCCTCGCACGAGTGGCGGAATTGGCAGACGCGCCGGATTTAGGTTCCGGTGCCGCAAGGCGTGGGGGTTCAAGTCCCTCCTCGTGCACAACTCAAGGCAGCGTGGCGGCGACATCGCTGCCCGCAGGCGCCTGCAGGATCGGGCCTTGGCCTAACTGGAGACTCCAGTGAGTGGCGGCACAGTCGCTTGGCGACGTCGCTCGGCGCTGAAGAGCCGGGGACAAGTCCTAGTCTTTGTTCGCTGACGGGCTGACCGGCGTCGCTCCGATTGTCCGGTCAAGGTGACTCACGGCTGGTCGAGTCACCTTACGGAGGTCGCTGAGTGTTTGCGATTTGAGGAGCGGGACTCGAGCCTTCGGCCGAGTCCGGGTGTGTTGGGTTGCGGTGCGGTGCCGCGTGGGTGGAGTCGCGGCGTGCTGCGAATTGAGGAGCGGGACTCGAGCCCTCGGTGCGTTTAGTTACCGTGGGCTGCTCACGGCCTCCGTGCGAATCCAAGGTCTATCGTTCGAGCAGAGAACGAAGTTCGCCGTCAACTTCTGCTAGGCGTGCGCGTTGAATCTTCGAGCGTGCCGCGAGCGCGTTCAGGGAGCTTACCTCATCAACCGTTAGCGGCTTTCCCAGGCACTCCCGACGAGTCTCAGGGTAGTTGTCGCGTAATTCGATATCGGTGTTCGTCAGAGCTGCGTCAAGCGGCTTGAGCCATCAAGGTGGTTGTCGCTGCTGAGGGGTTGAGCGTTACGGGGCCTGCGGGCTGGCAGTTGCGGATGCGGCGAGCCCAGCGCTCAGGGTGCCGCTTGCGTGCTGCTTCATAGGTCCGCTGCCGGTGCCGGAGAATCGCTCGTTCGTCGCCGTTGTGCCTCGCGGCAGGCGTGATCCAGTTCAGTGCGCTGTGACGGTGCTCGTTGTTGTACCAGCGTACGAAGGCGTCGACCCAACATGTGCTTCCTCGAGGCAATGGAATGGCCCTCTAGGGTAGCCCACGCGAGCTTTCATCGTCCCGAAGAGCGACTCGACGAAGGGGTTGTCGTCGCTGGTTCGTGGACGGCTGTAGGAGGTCAGCACGCCAAGGCGCTCCAATGTGGCCTTCAGAATCGCGCCTTTCATCGGGCCGCCGTTGTCGGAGTGCAGGACGACTTGGTCGGGACGCAATCCTTCTTTGCGTTGCACCGCGGAAAAGAGTTCAGCGGCCAGTTCGTCACTCTCCTGGTCATAGACTTTCGCCGCGACGATGCGACGGCTGAAGATGTCGGTGACGAGGTAGAGGTAGTAGAAGATGCCTCTAATTGGCGACTTCAGGTACGTAATGTCCCAGCAGTAGACCTGGTTCGGTGCGTCGGCGACGAGTTCATCGGGCTTCTTGTGGCGGCGAGGGCGGGTGTTCTCGCGATGGTGTTGAAGCTTGTACGCGTGTGTCAGTGATCACGGCAACGCGTGGCGGATCGGTGAAAGCCGCGGCTTCGTGATCGCACGCGTTCACCGTTCACCGATCGGGTTCTGGGCCGGCACCGCGGGCCCAGGGCACGCTTACGTTCGCCGAAATTAGCGAAGGCCCTAGAGGTAACGACTCTGGGCCTTCTGGGGTCTCCGGCTTTGGCTAGTACGGAGGCAGGCAAGATGCCCAAGGCCGGAGCTCCATGTCCAGAAATCGGCGACATGGGGAGCTTTGGCTGGCTACGAGTACCGGCTTTTCAGCTGCGCGGTTTGCGGGACGGTGGAGCGCCTCTGTGGGCGATGCGATCGCGGTCAGCGGTTGTGTCCG
Source organism: Polyangiaceae bacterium (assembly GCA_020633205.1). NCBI lineage: Bacteria > Pseudomonadati > Myxococcota > Polyangiales > Polyangiaceae > Polyangiaceae bacterium. The sequence continues at coordinate 231,143 of JACKEB010000017.1, read as the reverse complement.
GCCTGCGCGGTGAGGCAGCGGCAGGCTTCGCTGCGGCGAGCGGGTAGCCGGTACCAGCGGACGCCACGCGGGAGGCGCCTGCACGCGGCCCGGCAACAGCGCCTTCGTGACCGGAGGGCCAAATTTACCGCGCAGAAAGTGACGCATCAGGCCGTGACACAAGGTCTGGTTCAACAGACGTCGTGGACTCAGCCGGAAGCGTCCGGCGGAAAGGAAGTCCATGACGAGTCAGCTATCCAGGTGGCCCGCTGTTCGCGTTGTCGAGCACCTCTCCCGATCTGGGCGAGAGTCGGTCCCCAAACACGTCGTCCTCGGCGGTGCAGTCAGCGCAGGCCCAGGCCGCCACGAGGCCCCCCAGGCTAGGGAGGTGCAGAGGTGATCCCCAAGGAAAAGGAGGCCGAGGTTCTGCGGCTGTTTCGCATTGAAAAGTGGCCGATCGGCACCATCGCTACCCAGCTCCGGCTACATCACACCACGGTCCAACGCGTGCTCAAGCAGACCGGCGAGGAGGAGCGAGTCATCGCTCCAAGACCATCCATGGTCGAGCCCTTTTTGCCGTTCATTGCTGAGCAGCTGGAGAAGTACCCCCGCCTTCGAGCCAGCCGCCTCTACACGATGGTCAAAGAGCGCGGCTACCCCGGCGGGCCCGATCACTTTCGACGTCTAGTGGGGCGGCTACGTCCTAAGCGAGCCGCCGAGGCGTTTCAACGCCTCAAGACGCTTCCCGGCGAGCAAGCGCAGGTGGACTGGGCGCATTTCGGAAAGCTCCAGGTGGGTCGGGCGATGCGCACGCTGTGGGCCTTCGTAATGGTGCTCAGCTACTCGCGCCGCGTATTCCTGCGCTTCATGCCTGGGGCCTCCATGCCCTTCTTTCTGCGCGGGCACGTCGAGGCATTCGCAGAGTTCGGTGGGGTGCCGCGAGTCCTGCTGTACGACAACTTGAAGAGCGCCGTGCTTGCCCGCCATGGCGATGCCGTGCAGTTCAATCCACGCCTGCTCGAGCTCGCCACGCACTACTGCTTCGAGCCGCGCCCCGTGGCGGTCGCGCGCGGAAACGAGAAGGGGCGAGTCGAGCGAGCGATTCGCTACGTCCGCGACAGCTTTTTCGCCGCGCGGGAGTTCAAGGACCTCGCCGACCTCAATCACCAGGCAGACGACTGGACAGCCACGACTTCGATGGCTCGCAAGTGGGTCGAGGACAAGGAGCGCACCGTCGGCGAAGCCTTCGACGACGAGAGATCCTCACTGCTCAAGCTGCCGGACGAGCATTTTCCGGCGCTGGAGCGCGTCGAGGTGGAAGTCGGCAAGACCCCCTATGTGCGATTTGACCTCAACGACTACTCCGTGCCCCACGACCGCGTGCGTCGCACGCTCGTCGTCCTGGCCGACCTCGAAGTCGTCCGCGTCGTCGACGGGCAGGACGTCGTGGCGCTGCACACCCGCAGTTGGGATCGCGGCCAGCAAGTCGAAGACCCAGCGCACGTGCAACGACTCATCGAGGAGAAACGTGCGGCTCGCAAACACCGCGGCATGGATCGCCTGACCCACGCCATCCCCAGCGCTGAAGCCTTTCTCCGCATCCTTGCGGATAGAGGAGGAAACCTCGGGTCTGCCACACAAGCTCTGCTTCGAGTGCTCGATACGTCCAGCGCGGCAGAGCTGGAGGAGGCGTTCGTCGAAGCACTTGAGCGCGATGCCATCCAGGTCGGCGCCGTTCGACAGATCCTCGATCGACGACGCTCGAATCGTGGCCTACCGCCACCCGTCTCCATCCCGCTTGCAAAAGGACCCATCGCAAACCTGATCATCAAACCCCATGCGCTCTCCACCTACGACACCCTCAAGGAACAACCCGATGACTGACTATTCTCCCGAGGAAATGAAAGCTCAACTCAAGGCGCTCGGCTTGTTCGGGCTCTGCGCCTGCTGGGACCAAATCGCAGACAAACCCTGGCTACGAGAAGTGCTCGAAATCGAGGAGCGAGAGCGGCGAAAGCGGAGCCTCGAGCGAAGACTTCGAAACGCGCGCATCCCAGCGTTCAAGAGCATGGCGGACTTCGACTGGACTTGGCCAAAGAAGATCGACCGCGAAGCCATCGATGAGCTGCTCAGCCTCTCGCTGCTAACGACAGGGCACAACGTGGTGATCGCCGGCCCGAATGGAGTCGGCAAGACGATGATCCTGAGAAACGTAGCGCACCAGGCCGTCGTGCACGGACACACCGTACGCACCACGTCGGCGAGCGACATGCTCGCGGACCTCGCCGCTCAAGACTCCGCAGCGGCGCTCGGCCGACGCTTGCGCCGCTACACGGTGCCCGCGCTCCTCTGCGTCGATGAAGTCGGCTACCTCTCCTACAACAGCCGCTACGCCGACCTCCTCTTCGAAGTCGTCACGCGCCGCTACGAAGCCCGCAAACCCATCGTTCTCACTACGAACAAGGCGTTTGCGGAGTGGAGTGAGGTGTTCCCGCATGCCGCCTGCGTCGTCACACTCGTCGACCGCCTCACCCATCGGGCGGAAGTGATCGACATTACGGCAGACAGCTACCGCAGCAAGGAATCCAAGGAGGAGAACGTCGCCCGATCCAAGCGACGCCGCACCAAGAAGCCCTGACGCCAACTCGTTCACCGGTGAACTTCACCGCTCTCGCGCGCGCATTTCACCGGTGAACTTCACCGAACTTCCGCGCCTCTTCGCGATCGTCAACACGCGCGCAGCAAGCGATACGCAGTCGCCTCGCTGGCGATGTACTCGCCCCGCTCCGCGAGGGCCGGAATCACCTGCCGAGGCGACAGGTCGCGGAATTCGGGCGAGGTCAGCACCGCGAGCAGGCGCTTCTCCTCTCCCGGAGTCAGCTTGTTCCTCGGCACTGTGTTGGGACCGTGGCGCCCATCCTCACCACCGCCAACTCGTTTCCAGCGCTGCAAGGTGCGTAGGCTCAGGCCGACTACCTGAGCGCAGCGCCTCAGCGTCGCCCCTTTCGCTTGCGCTTCTTCAACGGCGCCGAGGAGGGCGTGTCGCTCATCGGCCTCGTGTCGGCGCCCTTTTCCGCCCACAAGGCCTTCACTTTTCCCTGAAGCACTAGGAGCGCAGCGGTCTCCGCGAGCGCCTTCTCCTTGCGCTGAAGCTCCTTCTCGAGCCTCTGAATCTCTTTCCGCGCGGCTGCCTCCGGAGTGGTGGCGCGACGAGGCTTGGAGAACCCTTCACGCATCATTGCGCGCCACTGTCGCAAGTGCTCCTCCTTCAAGCCCTTGCGGCGTAACCACACTCCGAGGTCAGCGTCATCAACCGCCGCCGCCTCGACCACTGCGTTGAACTTCTCTTCCGCCGTCCAGTCCTCAGGACGACGCTCAGGCTCTGGTTGCTCTGTCTCGTCGCTCACATCGAACAGGCTAGCGGCCTCACGCTTCCACCGCGAGAGCGTCGGCTGCGACACGCCAACCTCCTGCGAAAGCGCGTAGGCAGAAGGACCGCCTCGCCGCAGCATGCGCTCCACCATGCGAGCCTTGAATCGCTCGCTGTATTGAATCGTCATCGGTCATGTCCTGACCGCCCCCAGAGGTTGCACGAGTACTCAGCCGATCAGCTGAGGGTGACAACTTCCCTGAGACTGGGGGGTAGCGCAGATGGCCCGTCGCTACCGAGAGAGCTTTGGGTTCTTCTTCACTGTCCGTGGCCTTGAGCTGAACGCCGAACAACTTCCCGGTCGCTTCGGAATCCGTCGTGCCCGAGACCGGCTGAGTAATCTCCACCACGGCATCGATCCCGAAGTCGTTCGCTTCCCAGCGAGTTACTCGCCAGGGAGCCATAGCCTCTTCCAGGAGTCGCCGTGATTCGGACTCCGCCTCGAAGGTTCGCGGTACACGAGGCAGATTCTTCTTCGAGGAACCCCCGGTGCGTCTCTTGCCCGAGGAGCGCGCCTTTGCTGTCTTTCGCCCGTTCACATCAACCTGTCTATCAGGTAGACCGGCGCGACGCGAGCAGGGTTCGCGCCCTTCGCTCTCAACAACAATTAGTGCGCGTTTTTACGGCCGATGTGGCAGAAAAACCATGCGGTGTTAGGCGGAACACTTCCTTTCACCAACTGTGCGTGTTTTCGCGTGCTGGAGTGGGATAGCGATGCTTTGAGAAGGCCTATGAGGTCGGATTGTCTGGAGTATACCTACGTGCCATGTGAGCCATTTCGTATACCATCCTGAGCAGTTCGGCTGTGAACATGACCGTGCTTTCAGCGCGGGCGGCGTCGCTGGCGGCCAGCCGATGAGTGGCTTGATTCCCATGGCGCCGAATGAGATCGACCCAGGGCTTCATCGGCGGCGTCACGTATCCCAGGGATTCCAGCGCGGCCAAGTATGCCGCAAAACTCTCGCCTTCAGGAGCCCCCTTATCAACAGCGACGTGCATTAGGATCTTTCGGCAGACTAGTTCTGCCGCAGTGTAGGCGTTAACCTGCAAACAGCGCCTGGCTTCCTCGTAGGCGAACTGGACATCATCCGGAAGCCCTTCTATCGCAGGGCCAAACTTGATGGCCGGGAAGACGACGCCCTGAACCTCAACGGATCCTAGAGCGCATTCCGGACACGCCAACCAGCGATTTACGCGAGTCCCGCTCTTAGCCGTGTATACGGCGACCACCGCTCCCGCGACACGAGTGCCGCAGTGACCGCAGGTATACCCGAACCACGCGTCTTCACTTGTGCCGTCGAGCTTGGTGACTCGCCGATGCCCATCAAATCGAATCATGTGTTCTCCGCATTGTTCTGTGGTGCACGCCTCGCCTGAGCGTCTGGTTCTTACTATCCAATAGTTCGCGGATACCGCAGCGCTAGGCTTCGATCGGCGAGCGATCGCAGCCGTCTTAGTGCGGATTCTTCATATGGCAGGTCGAGAAACGCCCAGACCTCCTCTGGAGATCGGAAGGACCCGAAAACGAATATCCAGTTGTGAAGTAGAATGTGGATGTGGTTTAGCAGTTGTTGCGTGGATTCAGATAGCTCAGGTGGTTGGTTACCCTCATGTACCAATTGATTTCTGAGACTCTGCAAGTGCAGCAACTCCTGCCTGATATAGCTGTGGTTTGCACGGGCAGGATAGCAGGCGAGGGCTCTCTCGACGTTCGTGTCATACGCGCCGTTGAGTCCCCCGGTCAGGTATTCGAAAACTCTCCAGAGACCGTGAAACGCGTCGAGCGGTTGTGCATGATCTAGAGCTCTTACATAGGAGACTAGGCCGTCCTGAACGAAATCGAGGACATTAGAGGCCTTCAAGATATTCGCTACCCGACGCTCAAATTTGAAGAGGTTGCTCTGATTGCCTTCCCAAACTTGATTCGCACCGATGAGGGCCGCCTGATTGTATTGGAACGCACCGGTGGGCACGTGAGTGCTGGAATCATGCAGGGTTGCGAGAGGGCCCATTGTGAGGCGGGAGAGTGGTTTCGGGTGTGCCCCTAAATAGAGTTTCCAGGTTCCGTGCAGGATGGACAGATTCCAGATGCCACGTAGCACGTCAAACGAATGAGTCGCGCGACGAAGGGCCATGTTTTCGGTCCTTCCGTACGCGTGTACCGTCACCCACTTGAAGTGGGGTGAGTCGTAGCCCCCGGGCAGGGCATCAGACAAGTAGTGGTTGATGGCAGTGAGGTCCCACTTCTGGATTCGGTGAAACCTGCATGCGCCGCAAGCGAGGATTCTGGACCGAATTCGAGCGTCGTGAGGAAGAGAGACCGACGTTTGAACTACGAATGGTTGCCAGGCGCGGGCGTGGATCTTTGCCGCTTCACGCTGAATGCTCGAGAGTAGATTTTCCGGGGTGATGCTCTTTTCGGCTGCTATCGCGCCAATTCCCCGTCCGATTGCGAGGTGACGTTCCTCAGGTTCTAGACCTGTCGGCCACTCCAAAGCAGAGTAGAGGGTTGCTACCGTCGCGTGCACCCTAGTGGTGAAAGCGACTCCCTCTCCACCTTCAAACTCGATGCGAGGGTTCGCCCCGCTGCGCCTGCACTCCGAGACGCGAGCGACAATAGAAGCTGCATCAAACTTCTTCTTCCAGGCTGTCTTCTTCGGCATGGCGGCGCTTTGTGCGAGCCCGAGGACGAGGTTACACCTTCTCAATCCTGGGAGCCTACGAAGCCGCAAGATAGCGCAATGTCGGCGCCGCATGGACCTCGCAGCCGCGCGAGCGCTTGCTGAGGTCCGCTTTGGCTATGCCAGCGCCCTTGAGCCCCTGATCTCCGGACTCTCCTCCGCTGAGGACGCGCGACGCGTGGCCCCGCGTCGGTTGTGATTCAATCGAGCAAGGCTTTGGGGAGCGGCGGATTGTCGGGGGTCCACCCTGTAGCCAGGTGGAGTCCGCGTGCCCAACCGGCGTGTTGCCGTCGAAAGGAAGGCGGCGCACACTTGTGGTTTTGCAGCCGTGTGGAATTAGCTGACGCAGCCTAAGGCAGATCGCCCCGGGTTGGCTTCCGCCTCAAGGAGGCGGGGGGCCGCAGCGGAACTCGGGTTGATCGTCGGAGGAGGGGCCGCCGGGGGCGCCGGTGGTCCAGTAGCACCAGATCCCGCCGCAGGTTGGTGCGGGGTTGTTGCAGTAGTGCTTGTGCCAGACGAGGCTTGGGTTGCCGGTGCTGCAGCTGCCGTGCTTCTCATCGGTGCTGGCTGCCGGCACCCAGGGACCCCACACGCCGTTGCTGCCTTGGAGTTGGCAGCGCGAGGGGCTCAAGTCTTCGCACGCGTAGCAGCCGGCTTCGCTGCCGCCGTAGAGCTTCGTCGAGCAGTCCTCGACGAGGGAGTCGATCTGACACGCGCCGGCGCTGCACACCGTTTGCATCAGCTGCTGACCGTTGCACTTGAGGCCGCACGTCTCGAGGCGTCCGTAGCGCTGGCATTTGTTGCCCTGGCAGATTTGCGAATAGACGTGGGTTTGGGGGGGAGAGCCACTGCCGGTGGCGCACACGTTGTGGCAGTCACTGGTTTGCGTACACGGGTCGCCTTCGCCGCCCATCGAGCCGCCGCTCCCAGCCGTGCCCCCCGTTGCCGTGCCGCCGGTTCCGCTGCCTGCGGTAGCACTGCCCCCTGTGCCGCCGCTGCTCATGCCGCCCGCCGACGTTCCTGCGGCGCCGCCGGCTCCGCTACCTGCGCTACCGCCGCTGCTCATCCCCGCGGTACCGCCAGCGTTTTGCCCTGCGGAACCGCCTGAGGACATCCCGGCGGCTCCAGCGCTGCCTCCTGTTCCAGCGCTGCCTCCCGTTCCCGCGCTACCCGCGGCGCCTCCGCTTGGGTTGCCTCCAGCTCCCCCGATCGTGCTGCCCCCAGCGCCACCGGATCCGCCAGCGCCTGCGCTCGTGGCACCGCTGCCGCCCGCACCTGCGCTCGTACCGCCGGAGCCGCTGTTCCCGCCAAAGCCGCCTACGCAGCGACCCAAGCAATCGTTCGGATCGAGGCGCTCACAGGCGAAGCCTCCGCAGTCGGCGGAGTCTCGACACTCTCCGATGTTGCCTTGCACGCACTGCCCGTCGCAGCAGTCGAAGACGCCCCCCGCGTCGGTCTCGCACTCATCGCGCATCTCGCACTGCGCCCCGGCGTCTCCGCCGGTTTTGCGCTTGCTGCTGCTGTCTCCGTCGCATGCGGTGTTGAACCCCAAGCTAACTACAAGAACCACGCCCAGCGCGCCAAGGCGCGCGCCCAATGCTCGTCGCTTCCCCATGCTTCAACCCTACGTGCAGCGAAGAGGAGGGGTCGGGTGATAGATAGGGGATGCGGGTCGATTCGCCGACGAACCCTTGCCATCCAAACGACAGCTATCCGTCGAACTAGCCCGCAGGCCCGCGAAGAGGCGAGTGAGTTGTCTGCTCAGCCGTTGGGGGGTAACGATTGGGAGCTGCGCGGCGAGGGTGCCTTTTATTGCCGTGCGGCAATATTGACCCCTGTGGCGCCCCGCCGGGCGGGAGCAAAGCGCGCGTTGTTTTCGTGACTCCGGGGGTTGGGCGAAAGCGTTTCGCAGGGCAGTGGCGGCACGTGTGCTATGAGGCGTCGGTGCGTCGATTGCGACTACCTACCGCAGCACTCCGCGTCGGTCTTGTCGTCGCGTTCGGAGTCGCGATCGGAGTCGGTTCGCATACCTTTCGCTATGCCGAAGGGTTGTCGTACCTGAAGACGGACCCAGACGCCTGCGCCAACTGCCATATCATGCAGCCTCAGTATGACGGCTGGCAGCGCGCCAGCCACCACACTTCTGCAGTATGCGTCGACTGCCACCTGCCCGCGGAGTTTCCTGCCAAGTACGTCGCAAAGCTCGAGAATGGGTGGAGGCATGGTGAGAAGTTCACGACCCAAACTTTCGATGAACCCCTTCGAGTAGGACCTGCTGGAGAGCGAATCCTGGAAGCGAACTGCCGACGCTGTCACGACGCCGTCGTCCGCGATTCGTTTGGAGAGAGCCATGGCAGCGGGCTCATTGTGGACCCGAGCCACGATGCCAGCCTGCGCTGCACACACTGTCACGCCGGCGTTGGACACGGGGTTCGCGCATTAGTCGGGGGCCCACAGAGTTCAGCCTCGAGGAAGTAGAGTCATGACGAGCAATGCATCGGAGCTTCGCTGGTACCAACGCAAGAGCGTCCTTCTCGGACTGCTTTTGGCTACGGCAGTGGTTTCCGGAGGGATAGCTGCCCTCCTGGTGAATATCTCCGAGCGCCAGGCTGAAAAGCGCCACACGTTTACTCGAGTCGTGGAGGTCACTGAGCAAGACACAGATCCTGAGAAGTGGGGGAGGAACTGGCCAGCACAGTACGACAGCTACCGGCAGACGGCGCAGAGAACGGCGACGCGCTTTGGAGGTCATGGAGGCAGCGAGACCCTGCCAGCGCAGAAGATCGAGCGTGATCCGTGGCTAGCCCGCATGTTCCTGGGCTACGCCTTTTCGATTGATTACCGGGATCGGCGGGGCCACGCCTTCATGCTGCACGATCAAGAGTCAACGAAGCGCCTGACCAAGCCGCAGTCGGGTTCGTGCCTGCACTGCCACGCTTCCATCATGCCGCTCTACCGCGAGCTCGGCGGTGGTGACGCGATGAAGGGGTTCGAGACGAGCTACAAGTACTCTTACCAGGACCTCAACAAGCGGCTCCACGATTCTGGGCATGCACACCCTGTGAGCTGCCCCGACTGTCACGAGCCGACGACCATGCAGCTCCGGGTTACCCGTCCTGGATTCATCCAAGGGATCGCCGCGTTGGCGAACTCCGAGGCTGGGGTGCCCGCCATACCCTCGATCGCTCGCTGGCGCGAGGCCGGCCGGAAGGGGACGTACGACCCGAACCGAGATGCCACTCGCAACGAGATGCGCTCCTTCGTGTGCGGCCAGTGTCATGTCGAGTACTACTGCGCGAAAGAGATGACACTTACGTTTCCTTGGGGGAATGGGCTGCGCGTCGAGGACGCCGAGAAGTTCTGGGATGAGACCAAGTTCGCCAATGGTGACCAGTTCTACGACTTCAAGCACAAGGAGACGGGTGCTGCGGTCCTGAAGGCGCAGCACCCCGAGTTCGAGATCTGGAGTCAGGGCATTCACGCCCGTGCCGGAGTATCGTGCGCAGACTGCCACATGCCTTACATGCGGGAGGGCGCGTCGAAAGTCAGCGACCATTGGGTGCGGAGCCCACTCTTGAACGTCAACCGTGCGTGCCAGTCATGCCACCGTGCTGACGAGAAGGAACTGCTGGGACGAGTCGATGGAATTCAAGAACGCCACCATGAGCTGCTGCAACGCGGAGGAAAGGCGATCGTCGCCCTGATCGATGCCGTGGTCGCCGCGAAGGCGGGGGGAGCCACTGACGATGAGCTGAAGGCAGCGCGGGACCTTCAGCGCAAGGCGCAGTGGCGCTTGGATTTCGTGGCGGCGGAGAACAGCATGGGGTTCCATGCTCCTCAGGAAACGGCCCGGATTCTGGCGCTCGCCATCGACTACGCTCGACAAGGGGAGCTTTCAGCCGTGAAGCGGAGTGTACCCTCTGTTGCCGCTCCTGAGGTGCCGCCAGGCGCGCCAGCCGCCTCCACCGCGGCTCCAGCGGGTTCTGAGTCGCCTGGACACTAGACAGCGGTTCGAGAGTGGTCGAAGCTGGCAGCGTGAAGTTCATCGTCTTCTGGGCAGCTGGCGTGATCGTCGTGCTGCTGACCTGGACGCTCCCAGCGTGGGCAGCCGGGTGACCCGCCTGAAGTAACCCTAGCCTCCCGGGTGGAGGTGAGCGCCGATCCCACGATCTCTCAGCTGGCCAACTGCGCCTGAGCCTGACGGGCACAGGTACGCGTGTTGACGGCAGCCACGAGGTCGATCCGGACCAAGTCGAGCAAGGCGCAGAAGAGGTCCAGACCCACCAGGTGTCTCAGGATATCTTCGAGTTCACGCCGCTGGTTGCCCTCGCGCTGTCTTCCCGCACGGAAATCGAGCTGTCGCTCCCGCTTCGCATGGTGAAGGCGCACGCAAGCTTTCTTGATGCTGAAGGCAAGGAGGTGCCGGACTTCGAGAGCATTCATCATCGAGATGAGACGCTCTTCGGCCCAGGGGACCTGCGGCTCCTTAGTCGTTATCGCTTGGTGCAGCCCAGTCTGTCTTCGACGCTGCTCTTGGACCTGCGATTTGGCGCGTCGCTGCCAACCGGTAGGACTGAGCCAAATCCGTTCGCTTTGGGGCGGCAGGGTATCAAACACCAGCATGCCTTCTTCGGGAGTGGGACCGTAGACCCGCTGTTGGGAGTGGAGGCGTCGACTGGCATCGGGCCGCTCTTGATGAGCGCCTGGTCCAGTGCTCGCGTCCCGTACGCCACGAATCGCCACGGCTACCGGGGTGGTGCGACCTTTAGCCTTGGCGTCAACGCACACTACGACTTTGGCATTTCCACGTGGAGTTTCTTTGCCGGCCCGCAGCTGTATCACGAAGGTCAGGCGAGCTGGGAGAACGGGCGGGAGCCCGCGAAGAACAGCGGACGGACGGATCTGATCGCTGGTGTCGGGGCAGCCTGGCGCCAGGTGGAGTCGACCGCGGTCGAGCTGTCATTCAGCAAGCCGTTTACTCTGGACTCACAGGGCGGGCAGATGGAGATCCCTGTATTCGTCAGTTTAGGTATTTCCGGGAGGTTCCACGCCTGGGGAGAGCCGAAGGGCGACGAGGGCCACGAGGATGAGCATGGGCATGACGACGAGCATGGGCATGACCACGGGCAAGCTGACGGCCACGGGCATGCTGACGAGCACGGGCATGCTGATGAGCACAACGCTGAAGGTCCCGATCATCCGGACCGAGACGACGTCCGTGATCTCGCGCGCGGCGGCATGTCTTTCGACCTGGCCAAGGCGACGGTACCCGGGAAGGTGACGGTGATCGACTTCTGGGCGGAGTGGTGTCACCCCTGCGGACACATTGATCGCGCGCTCCGGGAGCTCGCTTCGACGCACCCGAACCTCGCGGTTCGGCGTGTCGAAGTGGTCGATGCAGACTCGCCGGTCGTGCAGCAGCACCTGCGGGGCGCAAAGGCTCTGCCGGTTGTCTGGATCTTCGACGCAGAGGCAAAGTTGGTCGCGCGTCTGGAGTCGACGGATGCTGACCGAGTTAGACGTGTCCTCGAACGAACGCTGGAGCGCTTCGCTCATCCAGAGTGAACTCCCAGTGTGGAAGTCGGTTCGTCGGAGCAGGTAACTGAGCTATCTCCGTAGTCCGGCAAACAGGCGAGCCAGAGGCTCGCGCGACACATGGGGCACAATACTCGGCATGCACTCCGCGAGGCGCGTCGCGAGGTGCTCCTGTTCTTTCCGCGTGGCGACGAGCTGCGCCAGGGCATCTTCTGCCGATAGACTCAGCCCACGACCCCAGTCCTGCTTGAGCCACTCTGAGAACTCGAGTTCGATCAAGCTGGAGCTTGGGTTGTAGCGGATCCTGATCGCGTCGTAGTCGTGCCCCGTCCACGGCTCGACCCACTCCGTGGTTTGTTGCTCGACGGCTTCGCGCCACGGGTCAATCTCCCCCAAGTCACAACAACAGCCGGGCACGCTGAAGAGCTCGCCTTCGACGAACACGACGAGCCCCCCATCGAACGCACTGAAAGCTTCCTCGAGATCTTCCACTCCGGGAAACTCCTCGCCGTCTTCCAGGGTGGTGTCCAGGGCGTGCTTTGCCAGCGCTTCCAGGGAGTGCGGATCGGCGAGCTGAGCTAGCTCGTAGAACCAGTTGCCCGGGCGCGACTCTGAGACCGGCCTCAAGTGATCGAGCCCGGCGTCCCGGGCGCACTGGCGCTCGTAGTCCCTGAACTCTTCTTGGCTACAGTTTGCGGCAGGCGCGGCTCGCTCCGAGAACGAGAACACCGTGATCTCCACGACCGGGAGGATCTGCACTCTGGAAGTCACCGCGGGAGTTTAGTCGTGCTGTATGACTGGACAAGCGCCGAAGCTCGATTGCGGGAGATGCAGCCTTGATGGTTCAACCCTCCGAACGTTTCCTCGAGGTTTTAGCTGGAGCGCGCTCCAGCATCGCGTTGACTTCCAAGATCGTGGCGGCGTCTTCGACGGTTTTGGTTGTCACTTCACTTCGTGCGGCCAGCCATTGCGCCACCGTGAGCCAGCTCCAGACCGGAGAAGCGCCGACTTTGGTCTTCGGTGGTGGAAAGCCGTCTCCGCGTTCGCCTCTCACCCACAACGCTACTGCCTGACGTGTCTTGCCTGACCGCTCAGCGATGGTGTTGGCGTTGGCTAGGTCATCGGGGACCACTCGAAGCACGCGGCTGCCGATGTTTGCGCGGCGCACGTCGCGGATCGCGGACGTTATCGCTCCCTTGAGTGAGGGCGCTTCGCGGTCGAACTCCAATTCGTAGACCCCTCCCGAGACACTCAACAGCGCATCGTCGCAACTCCCACCATAGAGGTGATCGGCAGCGGTTTCCTCATCAACGTTGGGTTGGCTCAGGAGCAGCGTGAAGTTGTGACTTGGCATGATAAGAGAGGATGACGGCGTGTTGACATTTGTCAACGATGTCTCTCAAAGAGACTCTGGACGAGACGAATCCCCTCCCCCTCAACAAGATAAGAGAAGCTACCAACCACCGTAAGGCACCGTCAGCGCTTCCATCAGGTGGCCATCGGGATCCTTGAAGTAGACACCGCGACCGCCGTCGTGGGTGTTGATTTGTCCCGAGCGGCGCAGGGCGGGGTCAGCCCAGTACTCGAGACCTCGCGCTTGGATGCGCTCGAAGATCGCGCTGAAGTCTTCTTCGCTGACGAGGAAGGCGTAGTGCTGAGCTGCGATGGGCGGCTTGACTGCCATGTAGTCGAGGGACACGTCGTTGTCGAGGGTCACGACGTGGAAGTGGCCGAAGCGGGTGGGAGCTGGGCGCCCAAATAGTTCCGCGAGGAACAACGCGGAGCGAGCTTGGTCGGTGCAGTGGACGATGGTGTGGTTGAGCTTCATGGCTGGCTGTTTTCCGGAAGGCGGGCGTCGCCCCGAAGCGTTAACCTTTGTGCCCCGCTGCGCGTCGCTCAAGGGTACGCGCTAATGCGTTGGATTCTTGCTCATTCATCAGGCGCTCAGAATCCCGACACCGTTGTAACTCACACCTCGGCGCCTCGCTCTCCATGATGAGTGGCGTGCCGGTGCTGACGCCGGCGGTAACTTTCCCCACGATAGGAGAACTCGAGAATGTTCGACATCATGCATCGCCTGGGTGTTCAGGCCTCGCCCCGTGCAGTTTATGATTCCCTCGCCGACTGCCAGCGCTTGAGCGACTGGTGGACTAGCGACACCACTGGCGACGCTGAGAAGGGCGGCGTGATCCACTTCCGCTTCGGCGAGCGAGGCGGCTTCAAGATGAAAGTGCTGGAAGCCACTCCAGAGAAGCGCGTGGTTTGGGAGGTGATCGAAGGTCCTCCGGAGTGGGTAGGCACGAAGGTGATTTGGGATCTCTCCCCCGAGGGCAAAGGCACCACGATTCGCTTCAAGCACGCCGGCTGGCGCGAGCAGGTCGACTTCATGGGTCACTGCAGCATGAAGTGGGGCACCTTCCTGATGAGCCTCAAGCAGCTGCACGAGGCTGGCAAGGGAGCGGCGTTTCCCAACGACGTGCTGATCAGCATCGACTGGGACTGAGACACGCAAGGCGCCTCTCGTATTCGGGAGGCGCCTTGTTGGGGTAGGCTGCCTCGGCAACGAGTTCGCCTGCACCTGGCTCAGCAAGCAACCGCTGAAGTAGCTCAGTCGTCTCTGGCGCCGAGCGTGCGCTGGAGGTCGACGTAGCTCAAGACCGCTCCGATCACACCCAGCGAGCCGAACAACAGCCCCTTCCACAGTGTACCTGGCGGCTGGTTGACACTGCCGAGGATCAACGCCGCTCCAAACGGACCTGCGCCGACGACGCCGATCAGGTTGAAGAGCGCTGCGTCGACGAACTCCAAGCGACTGCTGTTGGGCGCGGCCCGTTTCCGTGCGGCGTAGCAGAGCGCCACGAAGCGCCAGGTCCCCAGCGCGAAGATACTGAGCCACAGAGCGAGGCTCAGGCTGAACAGCTGGGCGGGGACGGTGTAGACGCTGATCAGCGCTGCCAAGAGCGTGTAGGTGACGCAGAGCACCAGGCCCACTTTGGCGAGACGGAGCCAGCGCATGGTTGTCAGTCTACGCGCCCTGGCGTGAATGGTTTCGCCAAGTGTTTCTACTCCAGGATGGCCGAGAAAGGGCACCACGTCTCGATCACGTCGCGCTCGCAGCCGTTCGAGCAGTCATAGGTCTCCGCGCAGTCGGGGTTCTGGCGGCAGCCGCAGCCGCAGTCGTCCCCAAAGCCTTCGGTGTTGGCGGGACAAGCGTAGTCGATGACCGCGCACTCCTTGGGGTCCCTCGCTACGTAGCTGACGCCACTCAGCTCTTTGCAGCCGCCACAAGCCTTCTTCGTGCAACCCCAGCCAGTCGCGTCGGGGTTCGCGATACACTCGCACTCGTTGCAGTCGTAGGCGTCGAGATGTTTGCTCCCGACGCGGAACAGTCGGCCGTACAGGCTGCAGCTCGGGTTCGGAGGAGGTTCCGTGTCCCAGCAGCCGCTGACGCAGTACTGGATGGTGTCGAGCACGCTGCGCTGGCTGCCCTCCGCGCAGGGATAACATCCGTGGGGATCTACGCAGGGCTTCCCGCACTCGGGTGTTTCGCCGTTGCCAGAGGCAGTCGCTCCCGCGTCCCCCCCGGTCGCGGCTGAGCCGCCGGAACCACTGGCGCCACCGGAACCACTGGCGCCGCCACTCTCAGGCCTCCCTCCGGTTGCGGAGCCCGAGCATCCAACTAACAAACACGCTGCCCAGAGCCAGGTCACTCTCATGCTGAGAGGATAGCTCAGCGCCTAGTTCAGTTGTCTGGTGGATCGAACAACATCATTCCACTGAACAGGCAGCTGAACGCCGCGCGCTCGTCTTGGCGCAGGTCGCGACGCAGCCACACGCGCCCGGGCGCCACTGCCTCGGCAGCGGCGAGGCCGGAGTCTCCTTCAATGCGATAGCCGATCGCGTCGCTGACCCGTGCGCCGCCCTGGGCGTCGTGCACCGAGGTGATGACCAGCGTCTCTTTCCCGAAGGTCACGTTGCCAACCGCCTTGCCGCCGTCACCTTGCAATCGGGCGTTGATGAACTCGCCGCTCTTCGCTTCGCAGCGGCAGGTCAAGACGCCATGCCGAGAAGTGATGCTCATCGATCCAAAGTTTGCCTCGCCCTTGTTTTGACGATAGGCGCACAGCCCTTCGTAGGCGGGTGAGTCACCGCCGCCGAACTTGTAGGTGTATCCAGCGCGTAGGTTTTCGTGAGATTGATTCCCGGAGGAAAAGGTTTGGCTGGTGGTCCAGTCACGGTCGACGGCCGTCACGGCGTAGGGGCCGAGGTTGAAGCTCTCGTCGATGAGGGATCCGCGCGCGCTGCTGCGGCCGCTGGTCTCCAGGACTTCGACGTCCTGGCCCAAGTCCGATGGGGCGGCCATGCGTAGGGGCGTGCAGGCGCCGAGGGCCAAGAAGGCGAGGGGGAGGAGGGATTTGGGGGTGAGGGCAGTCAAAGCAAGTCTCCTGAGATGTTCTGAGTTACGGGGACAAATAGCCGCCACTTCCTCCGCGTTAAGCAGACGCGAGTCTTCAGACGTTTGGTCGAACGCCGCGCGACTCTTAGTGCCTTGACAACTTCGGACTCCTAAGTTAGGACTCCGAATATGAGTCCGAAGAAGCGTTTGCCCTACTTCGAACAGCACTCGGAACCCATCGAGGCGCGAATTGCGACCGGGCTACACAAGATCGGGCTCGCCCTGAAGCAGCAGGATTGGCAGCAGGCGAATCAGGCCGGCCTCTCGCCGACCCAAGGACAAATCCTTGGGCTACTCGTCGGGGAGGGACCATTGACCGGCTCTGAGCTGAGTCAGCGCCTGGGGGTGACGCTGCCCACGATCAGCGAGTCCGTGAAGGTGTTGGTGGCGAAACAGCTCGTGGTGAAGAAGCCGGATCCGCGGCATCCGCGAGCGAGCTTGCTCGAGCCGACCAAGCAAGGCGCCGTGTTGGGGACGACCGCGCGCGCCTGGCCCGAGTTCCTAGCGGAAGCGGTTGGTGAGCTGAATGCCAACGAGCAGCAAGCGTTCTTCGCGGGAGTCGTGAAGATGATTCGAGGGCTGCAAGAGCGCGGCCAGGTGCCGCTGAGTGGAATGTGCGTGACCTGCACCCAATTTCGTCCGCATGTCCACAAGGGGAAGGCCCCACATCATTGCGCGCTCGTAGATGCTCCCCTCGCCGCAGCCCAACTGCGGATCGATTGCCCGGAGCATGAGCGCGCGGAGCCTGCCCAGCGTGAAGCCGTGTGGGCGCGCTTCTGCGCAGACGCTTAGTCGTCCAGGCTTCCCCAAGTAGTTCCGTGCGGATAAACATGCGGAGCTGTGCACGCCTGCGGGCGCGGGTTGACTCACAGCGTCCGGGACCACCTCGGATGACTGCACAGCGGAGCTATGCTCCGCGGGAGTATTAGCAATGACCTCGATCCCTGGTTACACCCACGGGAGCAGCAGCCTGGTGCGCTCTCCCATTACGCTCGCCGACTTTGATCGCATGCAAAAGAGCGTTTTGTTCGACGCCGAGGACGTGCGTTACCTGCACATGTCCCACGACGTGGTCAAAGACTACGTCGAAGAAATCCTAGATGTCTGGTACGGCTTCGTGGGGAGCCAGCCGCACTTGCTCGCCTCGTTCACCAACCCGAAGGATGGTCAACCGATACCGAAGTACCTCGAAGCCGTGAGGAAACGCTTCGGGCGCTGGATCCTGGACACTGCCAGCGCACGTTACGACCAAGCTTGGCTCGACTACCAACACGAGATCGGGTTGCGGCACCATCGCACCAAGAAGAACCAGACCGACGGCGCCGACTCCACGGCGATCGTGCCCTTCAGGGACTTGTTCGCCCTGGTCTTCCCGGTCACCTTCACTCTGCGTCCGTTCCTGGGCAAAGCGGGCCACTCATCTGCCGACGTCGAGCGGATGTACCAGGCTTGGCTCAAGGCTTGCCTGTTGCAGGTAACGCTGTGGAGCCACCCTTATGTGAAGGACGGAGACTTCTAGACCCAGCGCGGGGCGGCCCCTCGAGAGAACACCAGCTCAACCGGCCGACAATCCGCTGAGGCTGGTTACCCCAGGGAAACCTGCGACGAGGAACCGCCCCGATATCCCATGGCAAATGCCCCGTCCGTCGACACCGGTGTCGAGACTACCTTGAATGACACAATCGGTGCATCGAGGGGCCCTTTGCACGCTGTGACATCACGTTGCAACGAAGCAGCGGACGGGCTTGAAAATCGCGGGAGCTAAGGACACAACCAGAGTGTGGCCGGCAGCTCCAATCCTCCACGACCAGCCCATGTGCTGTTGGTCGACGACGAGCCGATGTTGCTCCGGGCGCTGACGCGACATCTCGAGCATGCCGGGTACGTCGTGACTTGCTGTATCGACGGTGCAAGCGCGGTGGAGGCCCTGGAGGAATCGACGGTCGACGTGGTGATCAGCGATGTCGCGATGCCAGAGATGAGCGGCATCCAGCTCTTGCGCGCGATCCGTCGCCGACATCACACCATCCCGGTCGTGCTCATGTCTGGCGCGCCAGATGTGAAGTCAGCGGTCGAGGCACTGGAGCACGGGGCCTTGCGCTACCTGTTGAAGCCAATTGCGGCTGCAGAGCTGCTACAGGTGGTGGGGAGGGCGGTGCGACTGCGCGCCCTGGCCTCCGTCCAGCTCGAGACGCTTACGGTTTTGGGGACTGGCATTGGTTGCCCTGGGGAAATGGCTGCGCTCGAGGCAGAGTTTGCTCAAGCCGTGGCCTCGCTGTGGATGGCCTTTCAGCCGCTGGTTTCTGCCAAGCAACGCACTGTGTTTGGCTACGAGGCGCTGCTGCGCACCCAAGGCTGTAGCCTGTACGAGCCCGCCGCCGTACTGACAGCGGCTGAACGCCTAAACGCGGTCTGGGCCCTCGGTCGAGCCATTCGCGCACACGTGGCGCGTCAGCTAGCCAGGACGGAGGCGAGCTCAGTGATGTTCGTGAACCTCCACCCCTGGGACTTGATGGATCCCGAACTCTTTGCTGAGGATGCGCCGCTGACGGCATACGCCGAGCGGGTGGTACTCGAGATCACGGAGCGCGCCGCCTTGGATCGCGTACACGACACCCAAGGGCGCGTGGGCCTCTTGCGCAGCTTCGGCTTCCGCATTGCCGTGGACGATCTCGGCGCTGGATACGCTGGTCTCGCGAGCTTTGCCCAGCTCGAGCCGGACATCGTCAAGCTCGACATCTCACTCGTGCGCGGGATCCACGGCAGCTTGGTGAAGCGGCGCCTGGTTTCCTCGATGGTGACTCTGTGTCAGGAGCTCGGCGCGCTAGTCGTTGCCGAAGGGATCGAGACGGAAGCCGAGCGTGACGTGCTGGTCGACCTCGGCTGCGACCTACTTCAGGGCTTTCGCTTCGCGAAGCCGGGGCCCCCACTGCCTCGAGCCAACTGGTAGCGGCGACGGAGCAGCGCGGCTAGTCCCATCACGACCAACCACGCGCCGCGGGAGTTGCTGTTGGAGGCGAGGTTGCAGTTGCAGCCATCGTCATCGAGCTTCTTCCTGGCGGTGCCGCCATCTGCCTCGATGCCGCCACCGTCGTACTGCTCGTCGCCGCCGGAGCCACCGATCGCGCCTCCGCCGGTTCCACCGCTCGTGCCTCCCGTACCTCCCATCCCTGCGGAACCGCCTGTCCCGCCTGTTCCGCCAGCGCACTCGTCCGCCGTCCCGTCGCAGTCTTCGTCTGCGGTGTTGCCGCAGATTTCAGCGCTGGGCGTGCCAGGGACGGCGTCGCACTCCACGCCGAGTTGATCCGTCGAGCACACGACGAACCCGGAGTTTTCGCAGGCACCGATGCCGGAGCTGCACGTGTCCCCGAGGGTGGGGAAGTCTTCATCGGTGCTGCCATCGCAGTCGTTGTCGCGGCCATCGCAGGTCTCGGTTCCGTTGGGGAAGCTCGTCGGGTCGGCGTCGTCGCAGTCGCTATCGGTGGTGTTCTCACCCCCATCCAAGCAATCTCCGTCTCCATTCTGGTCGATACCGCTCTCGCAGTAGCCGTCTTGGTCGTCATCGATGCGGGGGCCGAGATCGCGATCCCAGGTGGCGAGGCCGCTGAGCTCGAGGAGCCCGGTGCCGTCGAGGGCATAGATCGAATAGCCGCTGCCCGATGACGACGGACCGTAAGCGACGTCGAGGGGTGCTTTCCCCGTGAGTACGACCTCTACTTCCGTGGCTGGCTCGATCGAGCCGTTTCCGTTGGCATCTCGCATGCGCAGCACTTCGCTGGAACGCTCGGCAGCTGCGTAGAGCGTGTTCGTCACGAAGTCGAGCGCCATTGCAGTCGGGTTCTTGCCGGGGATCACGGCGAAGGTGGAGGTCGCCCCCGTGTGATCCATGCGCGTGACGGACGGTGAGGAGTCGTCGGATCCAGTGACGAAGAAGGAATCGTCGATGCCGTGCTCGATCTCGTCAATGTCCGAGATGCCGATTGGGACTTGGCTGACCTGGCCCGCCGGAGTGACCACCGAGATGTAGCTCCTATTGTCAGAAGCGTACACGTTGCCTTGATGGTCGAAGTCCAAGCCTGCCGCGTTACTGGTGCCGCCATCGTCGATGGTGGCGAGCAGCGGCTGCACCGTTCCATCGAGGGCGACACGGGTTATTTCCGCGGGGTATGCGTCGGTCTTGAGGGCGTACAGCAGGTTGTCGCGACCGATCTTGATGTCGCTACGACCGGCCGCAAAGCGCCCGATATTCGCGACTACGAGGCTGATGCTGCCGTCAGTGGCGACGCGGTAAATCGATGCTTGGTTGGCACCCAAGAAGTAGACGCTGCCATCAGGGCCCACTGTTGCCCCGCCCACAGGCCCGTAGGCACTGATGTCGACGTTGCGGGCGATCTGCAGGTCGCTGACCTGCAGGGTCTGAGCGGTGGCTGGTGTGAACCACAACAGGGCGGTGCCCAGAGCGGCGGCGGAAAGGAATCTCGCGTGCATAGGGACTCAATCAAGAGCGCGCATCCGCCTTCTCCTGGGAGGACTGCTGCGCTACTATCTCTTAGCCTCTAGGGCCGTTCAATCTGGATTCGGCAGGCCCAAGACGTTTCCATGCTGGAAGCGTGGCGCGTTTTGCTGTTTCCTCGAGGCAGTACTTTCCTGACTCACAACATCGCGAGCATCTGCGCTTCCGCGCAGCGGGCACGTAGGCGTGCGATTGGTGGCGTAGGGGGCACCACCACGAAGTACTGGCCGGCGCGCGACTTCCACAGCGGAACCGCATCGACGGAGTCGTCCAGGGTCCCAAGGCGCTCAGCAGACGCAGCAAAGTGTTCCGCGCGTCCCTCCTGAAGCAGCAATAGCCAGCTCGCCCGAGCCAACGAGGGAACCTCTGCTTCGAGCAGCGCGCGCGCCATGAGCACGACGCCCAAGGCGCGGGTATCCACGAAGCACACCAGCGGTGCCGGCCCGCTGTCCAGGAAGCGCAGCTTCTTCAGGTGGCTTACGTACGCATCAAGGGAACTCGTTGGTGCATCGATGATGCGTCCCAGATCACCTTCAGCGCTCCAGAGAGCAGTGCGCACGTATTCGTCTTCAGGCAGGCCTTGTGGCGCCAGAATCGGTCGTAAAGACATGGGGCAACTTGCGCCGGGGTGGGGCGCGGAGGGGGAATGCGCGCAACGTAGGGGTTCGGTACTCGTCGCGCTACCACCCTAGTGGGTGTAACCGTCGGCGGATATCGCACTAATCGTAGTTTCCGCCAGGAGCGGCCGTTCCATTCAACGCGACACTCGTGTCGAACACCAACGCCGATGTTCCAGGATTGTTGCTTTATATTTCTATGGGGAAAATGCTGCCAGGTTCGCAGGCGGTGCACCTTGATCGCCGGGATTGGGGGGTGAGGTGCTCTGAAGCAAACCTCCCAGCGCCTGGACAACACTTCTGAGGGGACCAACCAGACGATGACTGCCGTGCGGATGAACCGTGGTCCGTTAACGCGGTGTTTAGCGGACGTAACGTTAGATGAGTCCGACATTCGGCGGATAGCCGAGGAGGGGGACCGGCACCACGTTTGGGAGGAACTGGAGGTGCTGATGGACTCGATGTTGTTCCACCCCAAGCTGGTACACCTGCCGATCGCGTTGGCGGTGCTGATGCCACTCGTCGCGGGCGGTCTGCTAATCGCCTGGTGGCGCCAGTGGCTTCCAGGCCGGGCGTGGGTGATCGCGGTTTTGTTGCAGCTGTTGCTGGTTGGCTCTGGAGTGCTCGCGCTCCAGAGCGGAGAAGCGGACGAAGAACGTGTGGAGCGCGTCGTCGCGGAGACGCACATCAGTGCTCACGAACACGCGGCCAAGCGGTTCGTGCTGGCGAGCGCTGGGGTACTGGGGTTGATGCTGGTCGGGGCGGCGCTGTCTCGCAAGCGGAGTGGTCTCGGGATCGCGGCGGCGTCGGTGGCGGGTACCCTCGGTGTGCTCGCGCTTGGCTACCAAACCGGTGAGGCGGGCGGCCGCCTAGTGTACACCCACGGGGCCGCGGCGGCATTCTCCTCCGAAAATTTCCCTGGGGATAAGCCGACCGTGCGTGCAGCTGGGGCTGAGCACGACGACGATGACTAAGGATGCCTTCAGACGCGGTCACGACGCGCCTCCCCCCAAAGAAAATCGTCGGAGCGGTGCCTTGCGTGGCTTAGTGTTCGTGCTACACCAAGCGGACTATGTCACTGAAACAGGTCGCTCGCGATACCCTCGCGATTTGCGACGCGGGGTCCTACGTTGGCCCCACGGGGGGGCGAGTCGAGATTGGCTCGCAGATCGAGGCGGCGGTCGTAGGGACGCGTCTTTACACACCAAACGAGCTTGATGATCTGCTGGCGTTACCGGGAGGGCCGGGTCCTGCTCCACGCATCGAAGTCAGCGACGAAACGACTCAGGTCGGGGCGCGGCGCTTGGCTAGCGAGGGAGAGAGCCGCGTCGCGTTGCTCAACTTCGCTTCCGCTAGGAATCCCGGTGGTGGATTCATCAATGGCGCCAAGGCGCAAGAAGAGGACGTCACCCGCTGTTCGGCGCTGCACCCGTGTCTCACTTCACCCAGCGTCGAAGCGTATTACAAGGTGAACCGCGCGCTGGATTCCATGCTCTACACGGATCACATCATCTACTCTCCAGCGGTTCCGTTCTTTCGTTCGCGCAGCACGGACCTGATCGACGAGCCGTTTTTTGCTGGGGTGATCACTGCGCCTGCACCCAACGCTGGTGAGGCACTCAAGCGAGACACCGGTTGCTTGCCCGCGGTGGAAGAGACACTCCGTCGCCGCGCGGCCAAGGTACTGATGGTCGCTGCCGATCAGCGGCACCGTGTGCTGGTGCTCGGAGCGTGGGGTTGCGGCGTCTTTCGCAATCAGCCGTCGATGGTGGCCGATGCATTCGGTCAGCACCTCGGTTCCGCGCGCTTCGCTGGCTGCTTCGAGCGGGTGCTGTTCGCGGTGTATGACCGCAGCAAAGACCGCGGCACGCTGGGCGCGTTCAAGCGCCGCTTTGCGACTGCGTAGTCGGACTGGATGCCAGTGCGCGGCTTCGGGTTGCGGACGAATTGTTATGCGGAAATTGAGTGTTACAAGCGCTAGCTCAGGCGCTTGACCATCACCAGCACCTGAGCGCCGCGCTTCTCCGTTTGCACGACCGGCTCGTAGCCGAGCCTCGCGTAGAGACCGCCATCGAGCTGCTCGGTGGCCAAGTACAACTGGGGGATGCCTCGCTCGACGGCAATGCGCTCAACGTGTAGCGCGAGCTTGGAGGCGAGCCGCTTTCCGCGTCGCGCCGGGATCACGTAGACGTTGCCCAGCCAAAACTCAAAGTCGGGAAAGCTCTGGCGCATCTCGTGAGGCTTCAGCACCGCGGAGCCTACCGGCGTGCCCGCTTCCAGAGCCACCACTTGAACCGGCAACGCGTCGCAGCTGAGCTCACCTCGCAGTTCTTCGGCGACGCCGTGGCTGTCCGGGTACGGCCAACCTTTCCACGCTGAAAACCACCAGGCTGCGACTTCGTCGACGGCGTCTGGATGGTCGCTCAAGTAGGCGAAGTCAGTCAGCGCGGCTCAGCCCTTCTTGCTGACTTCGTTCAGGTCGACGCCGTGTCGGCGCATCATGCGGTAGAGCGTGCTGCGAGCGACCCCGAGGCGCTTGGCGGCCAGGCTCACGTTGCCGGCGACCTCTTGGAGTGCGCGGCGCACCGCCCAACCTTGGGCCTCCTGAAGCTGATTCTCAGGCCCATTGCTTGGCGGCGCGGGTTCCTGATCCGCGACGAGATCCGGGGGCAGATGACTGAGCTCCACGCTTCCAGCGCCTTGCGCTAGGACGAGCGCCACATCCAGGGTGCTCTTGAGCTCCCTGACGTTGCCTGGCCAGGGGTGACGTTCGACGAACGCTTCTACTTCCGCTGAGAGCCCGGGTGTGGGCACGACTTCGTGCTTGGCGGCGAGTTGCGCCAGCAGGTGCCTGGCTAGGCTCACGCTGTCACTGCGGGAGCGCAGCGGTGGCAACGTGACCGTAGCGCCCTTGAGGCGATAGAATAGATCCTTGCGGAAAGTCCCCTCCTCGACCAGCGCTGGCAGGTCACGGCACGTCGCGCACAACACGCGCACATCCGCGTGCTCCTGCTTGGTCTCCCCCACACGATGGTAGGTCCCCGACTCGAGGAAGCGCAGCAGCGCGGCTTGCATGGCGAGGGGCATCTCTCCGACCTCGTCGAGGAACAACGTCCCACCGCGCGCGGCGTGCAGCAGACCGTGCCGTCCGCCCTTCTCTGCCCCAGTGAACGCCCCCGGCGCGTAACCGAAGAGTTCGCTCTCCAGCAGCGAAGGACTGAAGGAGCCGCAGTTGACTGCGACGAACGGTCCGGCAGCACGATTGCTGGCGCCGTGGATCGCGCTGGCCAGCAGCTCTTTTCCTGAGCCCGTTTCCGCGAGGAGCATGATCGGGATGTCGCTAGGCGCGATGCGTCGTGCCCAGTCGAGCGCCGTGCGCGTCGGTTTGTCCTCCGCGAAGATCTCCGAGAAGGCGTCCTTGCGAGGCACGCTCGCAGGCGCCCTTGGCGGAGGCGGAATCGTGGACAGCCGCGAGGTCGGATCCATGAAGACCAGCAGCGCGATCACCCGGCCGCCGCTCTCGATGGGTTCAGCGTGCACCCGATGTGCGCGCCCACTGACTGGTGAGTAAACCTCGAGGGTTGTCGCGGATAGAGCGAGCTGCGTCAGCTGCTGAAAATCAAGCCCCAACAGTGCGCCCACGTCACGAGTTGCTTCGCTTCCAGCGAAGAGTTGTCGCGCCGGGCTGTTCAAGCGAGACACTCGCCCAGGCGGCTCGACCAGCGCGACGGGGCAGTTCATGCGCTCGAGGCTGCGCCCAAGCGCGCGGGTGACCGCAGCGCCCGCCAGGGAGTACGCACGGAGCCGCAGGAGCTCGGTCAATGCGGATGCAGCCGCCAGTACCGCTGAGGCGATGGCGTTGTCCGCGCGGGCAACCAGCGACGTGGCGTCGAGGACGGCGACCGGTGTGCCGTCCGCGTCGTGCACCGGAGCCGCGTAGCACACCAGCCCGTGGTAGGGCCGAGCGAAGTGCGCGGTGCCATGCACGATGACCGGTCTCCCCGCGGCAATGGCGGTGCCGATGGCATTGGTGCCGCGTATCGACTCGTTCCAGCTCGCGCCCTCCATCAACAGTACGCGACGCGCTTCGGATGCAAACGAGCCACCGCCGCTCGCGTTGACGATCACGCCGTCCATGTCGGAGACAAGCAGCATGTAGTCCTGGCTGCCAACGCTGGCGGCGGTGCGTTGCAGCACTTCGAAGCCGTCGTGGAGCACCGGTTCCACGCGTTCCGCGCGCTCCCGGAGCTCATTTCCGCGTGTCAACGCGTCTTCGGGTCGAGGCCCGTCGATGGGCGCGCCCAGCGTGCGCGAGCGCTCCCAGTGACTGATCACCGGGAGGTGAGCGCCGAACGCAATTCCGCGTGGGTGCTTGGACTGAAAGTCGAGCCAAGTCCCTTCGGTCGCGTGATCGAGCAACAGCGGGTCGAGCACTGTTCAAGAAGCGTATGCCTCAGTCGGCAGCCAAACAAGCTAGCCCAGGTTTCTGATTCGTTTCGCAACACCTGTCTTGTCGCGGGTCGCTCCACTTCGTCGAGCGCTACCACCCATTGCCGGAGTTTTCCGCAGTGTTTCGCCTTGGCCCGCGCCGTGCACTGGCGCCCCGGACAGACCCACAGAGGGAGGAAGAATCATGCGCTACGAACGACCCAACACTGCCGGCTCCAAAGTGAACTACCAGTCTCGATATGCGAATTTCATCGGGGGTGAGTGGGTAAAGCCCAAGAAAGAGCAGTACTTCGAGAACATCTCACCGGTCACCGGCAAGCCATTCTGCGAGATCCCGCGTTCTACTGCTGAAGACATCGAGCTCGCTCTCGACGCAGCGCATTCAGCGAAGGTGAAGTGGGGTAAGACCCCGGTCGCCGAGCGCGCGCAGGTGCTGAATCGCATCGCCGATGTGATGCAGGAGAACCTGGAGATGCTCGCCGTCTCCGAGACCTGGGACAACGGCAAGCCAATCCGCGAGACCCTCGCAGCAGATCTGCCTCTAGCCATCGACCACTTCCGCTACTTCGCCGGATGCCTACGCAGCGAGGAGGGGAGCATGGCGGAGCTCGATGAGCACACCGTCTCCTACCACGTGAAGGAGCCGCTCGGAGTCGTCGGGCAGATCATCCCCTGGAACTTCCCGCTGCTCATGGCGGCTTGGAAGCTCGCGCCAGCGCTAGCAGCGGGCAACGCCGTGGTGCTGAAGCCGGCGGAGCAAACGCCCTCAACCATCCTGCTTTTCGCCGAGCTCATCAGCAAGGTGTTGCCGCCGGGTGTGTTGAACATCGTCAACGGCTTCGGTGTGGAGGCTGGCAAGCCGCTGGCCCAGAACCGCCGTGTATCCAAGGTGGCTTTCACCGGGGAAACGACCACCGGCCGCCTGATCATGCAGTACGCGTCAGAGAACCTGATCCCCGTGACCCTCGAGCTTGGCGGCAAGAGCCCGAACATCTTCTTCGCCGACGTTTGGGATCAGGACGACGCATTCCGGCAGAAGGCGCTGGAGGGCTTCGCCATGTTTGCGCTGAACCAGGGTGAGGTCTGCACCTGTCCCTCACGCGCGCTGGTCGAAAAGAAGATCTACGGCGCGTTCATGGACAGCGCCGTCGCGCGCGCTGCGCGGGCTCAGCCGGGGAACCCCCTGGACACGGACACCAAGCTCGGCGCCCAGGCGAGCAACGACCAACTCGAGAAGATCCTCTCCTACATCGACATCGGCAAGAAGGAGGGCGCAAAGGTGCTCACCGGTGGCGAGCGCGTTCGGCTAGAGGGGATGGAAGACGGCTACTACGTCGCGCCGACGGTGTTCGAAGGCAACAACTCCATGCGGATTTTCCAAGAGGAGATCTTCGGCCCCGTCGTCAGCGTGGCGCAGTTCGATGGCTTCGACGAGGCGATCAAGATCGCGAACGACACCCTCTACGGGCTTGGCGCGGGGGTGTGGACTCGCAACACTCACACCGCCTATCGCGCAGCTCGCGCCATCGAGGCTGGGCGCGTCTGGACCAACTGCTACCACCTGTACCCCGCTCATGCGGCGTTCGGCGGCTACAAGCAGTCAGGCATCGGGCGTGAAACCCACAAGATGATGCTCGAGCACTACCAGCAGACGAAGAACATCCTGGTCAGCTATGACCCGAATCCGATGGGCTTCTTCTAAGGGGATCCTTCGCATGTCAGGTTCAACTGACACCGACCCTGCGCCTCCTCGAGAGGCGCAGGTCGACGCCACCCCCGCCGCGCTCGAGCTGATCGCCAAGCTCATCGCGATGCACGGTCCGCTGATGTTTCACCAGTCGGGTGGCTGCTGCGATGGGAGCGCGCCCATGTGCTATCCGCGCGGAGAGCTGCGCCTCGGGGTGCGGGACGTGCTGCTCGGTGAGATTGGGGACACGCCGTTCTACATGGGTGGCGATCAGTACGAACGTTGGAAGCACACGCGCCTCACCCTCGATGTGGTGCCGGGGCGCGGCTCGGGTTTCTCCATCGAGGCACCCGAAGGCGTGCGCTTCATCATTCGCTCCGACGTTTGTAGGGTATGACGGTCCGCGGGGTGAGGTAGGTGCGCCTCACCCCCAACCGATCCAACCGCGAAGAATTGCCTGATCGCCGCCGAGTTGTCGGCGTCAGCTTGTCCCATGCTTGGCAACTTGCCACAGTGGCCTGAAACGCATCCGCGGGGAATGCGGTGCTGGGTGGTTGGCCCGCTGTCTGCATTGCCTTTGGGCATGACGATTTTCGAAAGACTACGGGCCGACCACGACGTTCAACGCACGCTGATGAAGCTGGTGGTGAAGACTCACGGGGATTCTCGTGGGCGCCGCGAGCTCTTCGAGCGCCTGAAGAAGGCGATGGAGACCCACGCCGAGGCGGAAGAGCGCGCCTTCTACGCGACGCTGCTCTCGACCGATATGGGGCGTGAGCACGCAGCGCACTCCGTCAAGGAGCACGAGGAGATCCGTGACAAGCTCGAGGAGCTAGCCAACCACGACATGAGCAGCTCCGGCTGGGTCGCCAAGGCGAAGGTGCTGTGTGAGCTGAATGAGCACCACATGGCCGAGGAAGAGCACGAGATCTTCCAGGTCGCCGGTAAGGCGCTCAGCGAGCAGGACAAGCAGCGCGCCCTGCGGGAGTTCGAGGCCTACTACGACCAGGCGCAAGCTGCAGAGTAGGCTCTCACTTGCAGTTTGCTGGCGCCCGTGTCAGCGCATGAGTCATGACGCCGCTTGCTCTCGCGCTGTGGGAACTCCCTCAAAACCTGCTTGGGGTGGGCCTGCTCGGGTTGCACCGCGCGCTTCGGGGGGCAAAGAGCGAGACTCATGCGCGCCAGCGGCTGTTCATCGAATCGGAGTGGGTTGCCGTTTCCCTGGGGTACTTCGTGTTTTGGACGGAGCCAAAGCCGTCACGACACTTCTTCTTGGACGAAGCAACTCGCGACCACGAGTTTGGTCACACGCTCCAGTCTCGCATGCTAGGGCCGCTCTACCTGGCGCTGATTGGGGTGCCGTCCGTCTCTCGCGTGGCCTACGCGATCGCCTACCGTGAGGTCACCGGCAAGCGCTGGCGGCACTACTTCGACGGCTGGCCAGAGAAGCAAGCCGACCGGTACGGTAGCGTCGACCGCGCGCGCATCCGGCGGGGCTGGCCTAAGGACTGACGTGCTTCTCGAGCCAGTTGCGCAGGTCTCCTGTGACGTGGGTCTTCTCTGGCTCGTGTAGGAGGTCGTGATACAGCCCGCGGTACAGCAATAGCTGCTTGTCCGAGGAGCTGGCCCGCTTCACGAACTCCGCACTTCCTCGCGGATCCGTCGCTTTGTCTGCGGTGCCGTGTAAGGCCAAGAGCGGGATCTGGATCGTTTGGGGGTGAGTCCATACGTATTCCAGCGCGTCCAACAGCGCAACGCCGGTTCGCGCGGGGCCCGCTGGCTGATACACCAGGTCACTGGCATCCATCTGGGCGACGCGTGCCGGATCGCGACTGAACCACGCGTTCGGTACATCCACCAAGGGTGCGTTGGGGAGCAGCGTCCCGAAGAACGGAGTCGCCGCAGCCTCGACTGGCATCCGATCCACTCGCAGCGCTGGAGCCAGCAGTACCAGTCCGTCCAAGTCGCTCTGATGCTGCTCTGCGTACAAGGCGCTGAGCGCGCCGCCGACGCTGTGCCCCATCAGGAACAGCGGCATCGGCTGCGGCACTTCACGGCGCGCAAGCGTCACCGTTTGCTGCAGGTCGCGCACGAGCTGGTCGAAGTCATCGAGGGTCGCGCGTTGTCCCGCGGAGCGACCATGGCCGCGCATATCGGCTGCGTAGACGGCGAAACCGCGGGCCGCCATGGCCCTAGCGAACGCTGTATAGTCACCACTATGAGACTTGAGCCCGTGTTGGATCACCAAGGCGGCCCTTGGCGCGGCGCTCGGCTTCCAGCTCTGGCGATAGAGCTTCAAGCCGTCGTTCGCGGCGAAGAGCGTTTCCGTGTGGCTTTTTTCAGGTGCCTGCGCCGTCGTGTCCGGGAGCCTCGCAGCTCGTATGGGAGGCGCACAACCTCCGAGCGCCAAAGCACACATACCAACCACGCAGCTCAGCCGAACCGCCATGTTTCTCTTACTCGTGCGGATCATCACACGCCTCCCGCGAAGTCGAAGCCGAGCGACACGCCTAGCTGGCGAACTCCCGCACGGTCTGTGTAGTTCACACCAAGCATCAACCCGCCCGCTGCGGAGAGCTCTTGCCAGTAGTGATGCTGGCGACCAAAACGCAACCAGAGGCCTGCCTCGAAGTCGTCGAACGGGTAGTCTTCGTCTGCCCGCTGGCGGTTGCTCTTGAGCTGCCAGCTCGGCTGAAAATAGATGAGCGGTCGTATCGGACCCAGGCTCACCCCAGCGCGCAGCTCCGGTGTCAGCTTGAATCCGACGGGAAGCGTATCGCCGAGTCTGTCAAACCCGCCCCCTCCGCAGAGGCTGATGAAGTGTTGGCTCTGCGAGCGCGCGCCAAGTCCCAATATGAAGAGCGTCGCACCATAGCTCGCGCCAGGGTCACCGCCCCCTGCGTAGCCGTCCAGTCCGAGGCAGTAGTTCACGCTGCGTCCGAGATACACCCGGTTGCTGGTCGCGCCTTCGAAAACCGAGACATCGACGGGGGAGCTCTCGGTGGAGCGCTGATAGCGGGCGAACATGGCCGTTTCCGCGAGGTGCGGGGTCGGCTCGGGGTTTAGCTCGCTCGCATCCGCGTACTCAGCCCGAGGCTCTGCCAGAGCGAGGTGGGAGGACAAGCACAGCGTGAGCGCAGGCAACGTGAAGGGAGGCAGGGTGCGCCACAGTCGAGTGGGTGACATGGGTGCTTCTTGCCAGTGCGTGGATGTGGTGTCTGTCAACTGGTGGACACCGGGGCGATCATTCGGGTGTTTCAGTGCCAGCGGAAGTCAGCCGCTCCAAGCGCTCCAAGTGCAGCACGCAAATCACCTTTCCCACGCGCTGCACGTACAGTTCGCGGCTCAGTTCGCCGAGCACGCGATTGACCATTTGGCGCGTGGCGCCGACCAGTTCGGCGAGATCTTGCTGGTTGATCCGCACATCCACGGCGAACCCATGTTGGCAGGGCCCGTGGTTTTCCTTGGCGAGCTCGAGCAAGGTCTCCGCGACGCGGGCCCGAACGTCTTTGAAGACCAACGACTCGAGGCGCCGCACCAGGCGCTGCTGACGATCTTCGACTTCCTGCAGCACCGAGAGGGCGAGTTCCGGGTGCTCGCGGAGCAGGGTGGAAAAAGCGTCGCGCGCCAGTCCGGCAAGCTCACTGGCCTCCAGGCTCTCGACCTCGAGCGCCGTTGGTGCGCCTCCAGTGGAAAGCCGCCCAAAGATGTCCCCCGGCGCGAGAATCGCCTCCACCAACCGCCCGCCGAGGGCGCTGGTTCGACAGAGCTTGATCCCCCCGGAAACGATCACCCAGACTCGAGTGTCTTGCTCTTCGAGCAGCAGGCTGCTCCGACGACTCAACCGCCTGCGCTCTGCGCTGGCTACGAGTTCTTCGAGCCCAGACTTCGCCGAGCCGTCAAACAGCTGGGCCCCGCCGAGCGCCCACACACCTCGCTGAGGCTGACGCGTGGGGCGCCCCGTGCGTTCCTCCCGTCGGTTGAGCAGACTGACCAGCTGTCGCCCAAGGGCGCGCACCGGCGGGAGCTGCTTGATAGCGGTGAAGGGCGCTTCGTCGGACACGACCTCGCGACCATATCACTCTTCGGTCGAGGCCAAGCAGCGCCGCTGGTCGCGGCTAGCGGTCTCGGCGATCGAGGAGGTTCCGCACGCGCTCAGCCAGGACTCCGGGTGCGAACGGCTTGCGGAGGAAGGGGAACTGCTCCGCGTCGGCGTACTCCGGTACCGCTTCCGCGTAGCCGCTGACCAGCAAGACCTGCAGCTCGGGGAAGCGCTTCTTTAGTTCACTAGCCAAGACGTGCCCGGACATCCCCGGCAGCCGGACGTCGCTCACGAGTAGCGCGACCGCGTCTAGATCGGGCAGCTCCAGCGCTCGCTCGGAGCTCTCCGCGGACTGCACATGATAGCCCAGCGCCTTGAGAGCGCGCACTGTAGTGCGCCTGACCAGTGGATCGTCCTCGACCACCAGGACGTTCTCGAGTCCACCGATGCGCTGCCTTACAGACGCTGGGGCCGCGACTGGGACTGAGGCGCTGGCGATGGGGAGCCAGATGTCGAAGCGCGTGCCCACCCCTGGATACGTATCCACGAGGATACTGCCTTCGAGTTGAGTGATGATGCCGTGCACCGTCGCAAGGCCCAAGCCGGTACCCCGACCTTCGCGCTTCGTGGTGTAAAAGGGCTCAAAAATATGGGGCAACACCTCACCCGTGATTCCCACGCCCGTGTCAGCGAGCTGAACCAGCACAGACTCAGAATCCGGCGATGCCACGACCTTGGGAGGCACGCCCCGGCGAGTCGTGATGCGCAGCCGCCCCCCATCGGGCATGGCGTCTCGGGCGTTGACCGCGAGATTCAGCAGCATGAGCTGAAACTGCCCTGGATCTCCCATCAGCGTCGCGCCGTCGGAGCTCAGGTCCGTGTCCAACTGCACGCGTTCTCCAACCGCGCGCTGAAGCAGCGTGCGTACGGAAGTGATCAGCGCATCGATATCAATCGTTTGCGAAACGCCGACCTGCTTGCGCCCGAACGCGAGCAGCGCCCGCGTCAGCTCCGTCGCGCGCTTGAGGGCCGACTCCAGGTCAGCTTTCGCTTCCGTCGCGTCGGCGTCGCGCTCGGCGCCCCAGTGATCGGCGGCGCCCCACATCACGGTCAGGAGGTTGTTGAAGTCGTGAGCCACCGCGCCGGCCAGGCGTGCGAGGGCTTCCATCTTCTGGGAGTGCACGAGCTGAGATTCGAGGCTCTTCAGTTCGGTGACCTCTTGGACCCCGCCGATCACGCCCGTCGGTTTTCCCGTGGCGTCCATCAGGGGCAGCGCGCGGTCCTTCAGCCAGCGCACCTGCCCATCGCGATCGATGACGCGATACTCGGTCATGAAGGGCTTACCCGCGTTGAGCGCCTTTGCCAGCTCGGTCGCGTCGGGGATGTCGTCGGGATGGATGACGTTCAACCAACCACCGCGCGCGGCGACGTCTTGGGGGCTGTAGCTCGTGGCTTGCTCCAAGGAGCCCGCCAGAATCGTGGGCACGAGGGACACCAGATCGGCTTGGTAGACGTAGTCCGAGGCGAGCTCCGAGTAGAGCCGGAGGCGCTCCTCGCTTTGCTGCAAAGCTTGCTCGAACGTTTTCTGCGCGGTGACGTCGCGCACCGCCCCGAGCATGCAGTCGACTTCGCCGCGCTTGTTCAGCACCACCGCGCCGCGCCCTTCGACCCAGTGATCTCGGTCATCGCCGTGGAGAACTCGGTACTGAATCGCGGGTTCACTCGATGCTCCGCGTAGCGAGGCGGCAATCACAGCGGACAGTCGCTCCCGATCATCGGGGTGAATCAGCTGAACGAAGTCCTGTAGCGTTGCAGAATTGTTTCCGCGAAGAATCGGTAGGATGTGGCTCGCGGTGTCTGACCAGCGCACCACGTCGGACTTTGGGTCCCAGACCCAAATCGCTACCCCTGAGGCACGCAGTGCATGCTCTATCTCAGCGGTGGTGAAGCCCTTCAGCTCGTCCCCCGACATTTCCCATCGAGAAAGTACCGGAGCTGGCTCGCGGAAACTAGCGATCGTGTCGGCGCGAGGCACGCGATCCGTTTCGCGGGGCTAGTGAGCGTTCGCCCGAACGGTCTTGCCCACCTTTCGTAGCCGCGCCACGAGCTTCGTCTTGCCGGCGTGGGCCTGCCAGAATCCGCTCGCGCCGCCGTTGCTGGTCATGCGGATGTAAAGCTGATCCGCCTCCGTCAGCACCTGGCGCGCAGTGGGTGCACTCGAGTGCTTTTCGAGCCACTTGGTGTACGCTTCGAGGGCCCGCCAGCGTTCGTCTCCGCGCTCCATCGCCCGCTCCACTGCGCGACGCTCATTTGGAGCTTTCAGGTCTTCGTAGTGCACGCTGAGGCCACGCAAGAAGCCGGAGTCGACCTCTGCAAAGAGCTGCGTGTAGTGTTCTGCCAAGTAGCGCGCGTACGCCAGGGTGTCTTTCTTTTGGAGGCGCGCCGCTTCCGTGTAGCGGTCCTTCCGGGCGCGGTCGCGTACCAGCTTTTGCGCTGCGCTCCAGCTCTTGGCGCGTGCTGCGAGTTCGGTGTCGAGCATCGTTCGGAGCTCGCCCTTGGCTTGCTTTCGCTGCTTCCTCAGCTGCGCGTCCGACAGCGCTACCCGCACCAGGTAGAGTTGAGAGTGGGTCGACAGCTTGGGCAGGGCGAGCGCTCGCTCCGGCTGCCTGGCATTGAGGTACAGCCCTCCGAGCAACGCGGCCTGCTGGGCGTCCGCGGGAGTGCGCTCGAGTTGTTTACGTGCGGAAGTAGTCTGCCCATGCTTCGCCAGCGCGATCGCCCGTGCCTTCCCCCAGAATGCCGTCGGGGCCCGGCTCTGCCGCGGAAACTTCGCCGGCAGCGCCTGAGCCTTCGGTTGACTGGCTGCCCAGTGAAGCAGGCGCTCTTGCAGGTTGATCGACCATTTCGCCTTCTGTGCCGTCTCGCTGAGCTTCCACAGGCCATCCCAGCGCCCCGCGCTGAGCGTGTCTTCATTGCTGAGTGAGGTGAGTAGCAGCGGATCTGTCACTCGGCTCAACACCGCTGCGCTGGGCGGGTTGCCGTTACGCAGCAGGTAGTACATCTCGCTCGCTGCGCGCTGGGGGTGACGCTTGTAGACGTCCAGCAAGATGTCCCACGCCGCGTCCAAGTCTCCCGCGAAGAACTCGATACGGACGCCCCACAAGCGCACGTCGTCCGCCAGAGCGTGCCCCGGGTATTTGCGGAGCCAGTCGCTGCGCTGGTTCCTCAGGGAAGTGAAGGTTTGCTTGGGGGTGAGGCGCGCTATCTCACTCTTCCAACCATTGGGGATGTCCTTGGTCAGGGCTTTCTTCAGCGCCACACGTTCGTCGCTGGCTTTGGAGCTCGGTCGCTTCGCCCAGTAGGCTGCGCGTTTGTCCTTGCCCAGCGGCTCGAGGCTACGCTTTGCCTCGAGTAGAGCGCTTGCTGACTCGGCCACAGAGTTGAACGGGACGGCGCTCAGCGACGGCAGGTCGAGCCACGCGGTGGTCAGACGCTTGGCTTCCGCCTCGGCGGCGTCGAGATCGCCCTTTGCCATCGCGGCGTCGAGAGCGCTCAGCGAGAGCTTGGCCTGAGTCGGCTCCTCTTTGCGATAGCGCTCGAACTCCGCATAGGCCTTGGGATCGCTCTTCACCAATGGGTAGGCGAAGGTCAGCTCCTCTGCCCGAGCGAAGTCCCAGTCCACCTCGCTGTACGTGAGCTCGCTGAGCTGCGAGTCCAGGGGGCGAAGCACGCTCAGGTTGCCGTAGTCGGCTCCTCCACACGCCTCTGCATCAGGTGGCGGTGCGATGAACCACAGTACGAGGGCGGCGAAGCCACACCACAACGCTCGCTCCAAGAGCCAGCCAGAACTCGCCAAGCAACGCCTGGCGTCGATGCGCGCACTCACGATGAACTTCCTGTCGTTGCCAGGACGCGAAGTGCTCCCAGTGTGTCCTGATTGGCTGCGAACACCCACGTGCCGCGGTAGAGTGGATCCTCACGGAACGACACGGAGCGCTGGAGCCAGCAGCCGTGGTCGCTCGCCGCCTTGGCAGGCTCCGTCCCGGAGTTCGTCCGCGCGCGTTCGAACGCACCGACTCCAATGCGAAAGGGCAAACCGTGCTTGGTAAGCTGATTCTCCAGCTTGCGTTGGTTCATGCTCGAGCATTTCAGTCCCGTATCGAACAACTGCAGAATGGTTCCGTCGACCACGCCTCGCAGGTGTTCGCCGTAGCGCGCGTCGGCGACGTGACTCGGTACACTAGTGATCCACAAGGAAACGAGCCCGAGGGGCCCTTTGCGCAGTTCCCGCAAGGCATCCGCCCAGAGCCCGAGCTTGCTGACAGGGACGTCATAGTCGAGCTGGAGCTCCGCAAGCTCCACGCCGCTCTTGCTCACTTCGAGCAGCAGAGGATTCAGTAGCGCCTCGAGCTCGCCCGCGAACGTCTTGACTGAGTGCTGAGTGAGCGCCGGGTGGACGCTGTCTTCCAGACGCACGACCGCGGCGACGCGACGGGTGCCGGTGGTGACTGGGTCGATGCCTCGGCGCATCCTGAGCTGACCGCTCTCCCGACGCACGCTTCCGACTAGCAGTGCCGGTACCAGCGCTTGGTCCGCCTGGTGCGCGACCGAAAAGCGCTCCGCGTCGCGAGTCGTCCACACCCACTGACCGAGCTGCTTGACCGGCGCGGCGTTGGACAGAGATGGGGGAGGGTCTGGTCGCTGGGAGGCGCGTACGGCGAGCGCCGCCGGCAAGACTCCTAGTGCGAGTAGGAGTCCCGCCCAGCGCAGGCTTCGAGAGGAGGGACGCATGGCTTCGTTCTCGTGGTTACTGCAGGAAAACGCCAGAAACCGACGAGCTTCTTCCCTGCGCCGCTCCTTCTGTGCCGTTCGTCAGCGCTCAGGCAGCGGAATGAACTCCGCTTCGTCTCCCGGCACCCTCTCGAAACGGCTGCTTTTGCCCTCGCTCGTCAGACGTTGCCACTCGGCCTTGGCCTCGTCGATGCGCTCACGCTGGCTCGAGACGAAGTTCCACCACATGTGGCGGTCGCCATCCAGCGGCGCGCCACCGAGCAGCATCACTCGGGCGTCGCGCGTGGCCTTGACCGCCGCACCCTCACCCCCAGAAAAGACGGCCATCTGTCCTACGCCGACGGATACGCTAGCTCCGTCTGAGCCGACGCTTTCGAGCTCGCCCACGGCGACGTAGGCGGCGCGTTCAGCGTATCCGTCGGGAAGAGAAACGGTGCTGCCCGCTGAGAGCTCCGCGTCGACGTAGAACATCGGGGAGTGCACCTTGACCGGGGAGCGTAACCCGTAGGCTTCGCCAGCGATCACTCGCAGGCTAACCCCGTCTTGCTCCAGTGCCGGCATTCCTTCCGCGGGGTAATGCTCGAAGCGCGGCTCGATCTCCTCGTCCGCCTGGGGCAACCCCAGCCAAACCTGAACGCCGTGGAGGTTCTCAATCACCTCATCCGGCATGCGCTCGGAGTGCACGATGCCCCTGCCAGCCGTCATCCAGTTGACCGCGCCAGGTCGAATCACCTTCTCCGAGCCGAGGCTGTCGCGATGCAAAATAGCGCCTTCGAACAGATAGGTCACCGTGGCCAGGTTGATGTGGGGGTGAGGGCGCACCTGCATCCCGCCGACGAGGCGCCCGCCCTGCTCTCCGAAGTGATCGAAGAAGATGAACGGTCCCACACGGCGCTGCCGGATTGCGGGCAACACGCGGCGCACCTCAAGGCCGCCGAGATCCTTCCCGCGGCCGTCGATCAACGTTTCCAGATGAGACACGTGGCTGCAGTCGATACACGCTGCAGGTTCAGGATCGGTGTGGACGCTCATTCAAAGCGTGTGACTCTGCGCGCAGCCGGTGTAAAGGCTCAACCAACGGAGCAACCAGTGAGCCTGATCGACGACGACTTGCCGCCTCACGACATCGAGAACGTGCTGCAGAGCCTGGCCTCGGCGCCTTCCACCCACCCTCCGCGCGTGCTGATTCTCTATGGGTCTCTGCGAGAGAAGAGCTTCAGCCGCTACCTCGCGGAGGAGTGTGAACGCGTGCTGACGCGCTTTGGCGCAGAGGTTCGCATCTTCAAGCCGAATGGCTTGCCCGTCTTCGATCGTCAGTCCAACGACCATCCGGAGGTCGTGCGCCTGCGCGAGCTCTCGAACTGGTCCGAAGCCCACGTGTGGGTGAGTCCGGAACAACACGGCTCCATGACCGCCGCGTTCAAGAACCAGATCGATTGGTTGCCCTTGAACGACGGCGCGGTGCGCCCCACTCAAGGTCGCACCCTGGCGGTGCTCGAGGTGAGCGGCGGCTCCCAGTCTTACAACGCGGTGAACCAGCTACGCATCCTCGGTCGCTGGATGCGCATGTTCACGATCCCGAATCAGTCCTCGGTGCCCCAAGCCTGGAAAGAGTTCGACGACGACGGACGCATGAAGCCTTCAAGCTACCGCGACCGCGTGGTCGACGTGATGGAGGAGCTGTTCCGCATGACGCTGCTCTTGCGTGATCGCGTGGATGTCTTGACCACGCGCTACAGCGAGCAAAAGCAGCTGCGGGAGGCCGGGCAGCTGAAAAAGGGGCTAGGAGTCTGAGTCGGGAATTTTGGAATCGACGAAGACCGCGCGGCAACGGCAGTACGCGTTTGACGATGCGTACTGCCAATCTCTAACTTCGCCGCATGCTGAAGCTCCTGCGTTCCCTCATTCTCTTCGCTCTGTTCCTGCCCCTCACCGCCTGCGCTTCGGGGAGCTTTGGTGACAAGTGCGACGTCAACTCGGACTGTGAGGAAGACCTCGTGTGTCCCACCACCGGTCCCATGCTTGGCAAGTGCACGATGACCTGCGACCGCGATTCCGAGTGTGTGAACTTCGGTGACGAGGTGCAGTGCGACGACTCAGTCTGCACGGACTAGCTGACTTGCTCGTGGTTGACCTCTACGCTTTGGACGCGGAGGCTTGCTAGATGTGTCGTCGGCTTGGACGGTTGGTGTGGTTGGCGCTCGCGACCACGGCGTGTGCGCCGTCGCCGTCTGCGTCGCGCACGCCCAGCCTACCGAAGCCGATCAGGACTTCTGCGAAAGACCCTCAACGACCTCCGCACGCAAGGGAATCGACACGAGCTCAAAAACGTCGTGTTCGCCAGATGTACGAACTCGCGGACGCGGCGGAAGCGGCGGCGACCCGGCTTGAAAACGCAAGCGAACTCACCGAAACCGGCGAACTGAGCGTCAAGCCGGGAACGGGGAGGTTCTCTGGAATCGTTCGTCAGCTTCCCGGACAGGGCCCCGAGATCTCTTTGTGCAGTATGGATTTCTCGGGGCCCCAGACGTCCCTCGATTGGGCACCGGGGGTTGAGCTTCACAGCGGGGACTACGTCGAAGGGACCGCTCGACTCACCGTTGGACCGCAGGTCCCATTGCAACGACGGCTGGAGGTTCTCGTGATTTCCATGAGGAATCCTTACGGGGAGTGCCCGAGGACTTCGGCCCTGACCCACTCGCTGAACGCTCAACGAGCAGCAGAGCTCCGCAACGAAGCTCGAAACTTACGTGACGTTGCGCGCCAAGCTGAGCGAAATGAACGGCTCGCGGAGCCATGACCCTTACTTTGTGGTTAGATGTGAAAAAATGTCCGCGTAAAAATGATTCGTCTAGGACTGGCGATGGCGCTGCTTGGGTTGGTCGGATGATTTTCCGCGCGGTACTAATGCCCAGAGAGTCGCCGCGCGACGTGTAGGAGCGCGAAAGCTGCACTCGCCGTCATCAGCAAGGCGATGAGGAAGACTGGCAAGCGCTGGGCTGCTGGCAGCTCCGGCAGGGACTTCCCACCGATCAGCAACGCCACTCCGGCGAAGACACCGAACGCGCCCAGCACGATTAGGATTGGCCCGTACATGCCAAGGGTCAGCGCGAGCACCGTATTCACGACCCAACAGAAAAGCCCCGCGGCAAGCGCTCGGATCCCTTGTTTGCGCGGCGTCACCGGAGCCTTGTAGCAGGAGAGGCCCCCATCGGCAGCTTCACGTTCCGGGGTGAGCGACAATCGCCCACCCCCGACCGTGAGCTACTTGATGCAGAGGCGATGCAGCGTGCCGATGATGCGATCGAAGCGCTTGCGCAGCGCCGGGTCCAGCGGCGCGACTTGACCAAGTGCTGCGGCGACCTCGAGGCAAGCTAGCGTTTCCCGCGCGGACCCCATGGCGGTGTGGAAGCGAGCAGCTTGGTTGCGCCCACGGCTGTAGGAGCCTTCGGCAACGTTGAGCGCGATGGATGACTGCGCGCGCTGCAGCTGCTTTGCCAGGCTTGGATCCGCGAGGAAAATCCGCTTGGAGAGCGGACGGATCAGGGTGAGGGTTTCGAGAATGAACGGATAGATTTCGAGCATCGGTGACCTCCTTTCGATCACCCGATCCCTCCGCCGGCGAGTCGCAGGGGCTGTCCAGGCTGCGAGCGCAGCGAGCACCGGGCGCAGCCCGGCCCCGGCCTGGACAGCGCCGAGCACGCCGGCAAGCTCGAAGTGAGCGAGCTAGGGTTAGAGCCAGCGTTGGAGTTAGTGCACGAGATAGGGCTAGCGTGGGCGCGGGTTGAGGACAGGACATCGCTTACACTTTGGTGTGTGCGCTGATCGAGCAGCCTGCCGGCCAGGCGCAGTCGAAGCCGGCTAGAAAGTCTGCCGGCCAGGCGCAGCCGAAGCCGGCTAGCCATGTGAAGTCAGCGGGGCCAGCGAAGCGAAGCCCCGCGAGTCTTGTGAAGTCAGCGGGGCCAGCGAAGCGAAGCCCCGCGAGCCATGTGAGAGTCTGCCGGCCAGGCGCAGCCGAAGCCCGGCCAACTGTTAGCGATGTCCTGGCACAACTCGAAGAACTCGAACCCCGACACCAACGCCCGCACGAACCCCAACACCCACGCCAACCCAAACGCTAGCGCTAACTCAAACCCTAACCCTTGCCCTCAAACCGAAATCCCGACAAAGAACCCGAACCAAAGATGGCAAGCAAAGGCCGCCCCTACCGCACCTTCGAGTTCCAAGGCTTCTCCATCCTCGTCGGCCGTGGTGACGCAGAGAACGATGAGCTTTCGTTCCGCGTCGCGAAGCAGCGAGACACCTGGCTCCACGTTGGCGGTGGAACGCCCGGAAGCCACGTCGTGATTCAGCGACCCGAGTCAGGGGAAGATCCTCCGCGAGACGTACTGGAGTACGCCGCAAAGCTAGCCGCATGGTTCTCCAAGGCGCGCAACGCAAAGCGCGTCGAAGTACACTACTGTCCCGCGAGCCACGTAAAAAAGCCGCGCGGTGCCCCGCGCGGCTTGGTTCAGCTGAGTAGCTTCAAGAGTATCCGTGTGGCACCGGAGCTGCCCGAAGCCGAGCCACCCGAGCTCGAATAAACACTGCAGCTCGATTGAACACTGCAGCTCGATTGAACACTGCAGCTCGAATAAGCACTGCAGCTCGAATAAGCACTGCAGCTCGATTAGACTCAGTGGCTGAGCTGGGAGCCTTGCACCACGAGTCCGAAGAACTCCTTGCGCAGGTTGTCTTCGCCCTGGGTCGCGCTGACGATCTGTAG
Source organism: Polyangiaceae bacterium (assembly GCA_020633205.1). Classification (NCBI taxonomy): domain Bacteria; kingdom Pseudomonadati; phylum Myxococcota; order Polyangiales; family Polyangiaceae; species Polyangiaceae bacterium. Next base: position 190,198 of record JACKEB010000017.1, on the reverse strand, counting down.
GATGTCATCGAAGCGCTGGCCCTGGCTGTGCTTCGAGCCACGTAGGATCTCGGCGAACTCCACCACACCGGCCGCGAAGCGGAAGTCGCTGCTGGCTTCGTCGAAGCTGCTCGCCGCAGCGCTCAGATCGAAGTCAAAGGTCAGCTCCGTGCTTACGTCGCCCTCGGGCTCCTTGTAGCGCAAGCGCACCGTAGCCATGCGGCCTTGGCTCAGGCTCAGGTCGCGCTCGAGCTCGTAGAATGACGTGACGAAGTGGCCAGCGCCCAGGTCGCCAGAGTCGACCGAGTCATTGGTGAAGTCAGAGTTATTGAGCACACGGTTCTCGTAGCCGATCAAGCGGTAGCGCTGGACCGTGTCCTGGTTGAACTCGACCTGGATCTTCACATCCTTGGCAATCACCTGCAGCGTGCTGACCAGGTCCTCGCCCAGTACGCGCGTCGCCTCGTTCTGATTGTCGATGAGCGCGTAGTTGCCGTTGCCATGGTCAGCCAGCTGCTCCATGAAGGCGTCGTTTGCGGACGTACCGAAGCCCAGGACGGAGAGCGTGACACCCTTGTCGCGGTATTCCTCGATCTCCGAGATCAGCGCGTCCCCAGTTAGCCCTACGTTGAAGTCACCATCGGTGCACAGCACGACGCGGTTGACGCCGTTCGCGCGAAACGCGCTCTCCGCCATCGCGTACGCCGTTTGAATCCCCGCGGCACCGTTGGTCCCGCCACGCGCTTGTAGGCGGTTGATCTGATCGAGGATCTCGCTCTTGTCATTCACCTCGGTGGGCTGCATCTCGAAGCGTACGTCCCCGGCGTAGACCACGATACCAAGGCGGTCTGTCGGTTCCAGACGCTTGACCAGCTGGCGCAAGGACCACTGGATGAGCGGGAGCTTGTTGGTCGCTGCCATCGACCCCGACGCATCGATCAGGAAGACAAGGTTCGCCGGCTTGCGTTCCTCGGGAGGCACCTGCTTGCCTTTGATGCCAATGCGGAACAGATCCTGACCCGCCTCGCCGAACTGGGACGGAGCGAGCTCGAAGCTCACGCTGAAAGGATCGGTCGTGGGCTCTGGGTACTGGTAGCGGAAGTAGTTCGTGTACTCCTCGATGCGTACTCCGAGCGGGTCGGGCAGGCTGCCGCCACTGATGCTCTGGCGCATACTGGTGTAGCTGCCGGTATCGACGTCCGCGCCGAACGTGGAGGTGTCTTCAACGGCGGTCTCGATCCAGTCGTTTTCCTGGGGAACAGGTGCAGCCCCGGCGGCGCCACCTTCTGCTGTCCCCCCGGTGCCGTAGCCTCCGGTGCCGTAGCCGCCACCAGTGCCGTAGCCGCCACCAGTGCCCCCGGCCGAGTAGCTGCCGCCAGTGCCGTAGCTGCCGCCAGTGCCGTAGCTGCCGCCGTTTGCGCCGCTCCCCCCAGTGGCGCCGCTTCCGCCGTAGCCGCTGCCGCCGGCTGAGTAGCTGCCACCTTCAGCGTACCCGCCGCCGGAGGAGCCGGCATTGCCCCCCACCGGTGCCGTGCCGCCTTCTGCGCCGGTGCCGGAGCCCGAACCCGCGTCGGAGCCACAAGCGACTACGGCTGATAGCGCGAGCGTGGTGGCCGCCCAAGTGAGGGCTGAAGTAAGTCGATTCATGTGTTTCCTCCGAGAACCAAGTCTCGTTGCGTGCGTGAGAGTCAGTGGTGTTGTGACGGTGCCCGTGGGGCGGTGCTGGCATCTATTCAAGTATCGTGCCGCGGATTTGGGAGCCGAATTTCGCTGCAAGTTGCTGGCGGCACAGGCTGGCACGGTGACCGCACGACCTGGGGCAATGGGGAGCACGAAAGGCAAGAGAAGAGGCCGCGTGGTGTTCAGCGCGGTCTGGCTCTCAGTCTTTTCAATGATACTGACACGGCGACCCCCGGGTCGCGCCGTAGCGGCCGACTGGGGGCTACGCTTGGGGAGAACGCTGCGTCAGAGTGCGGGGATGCGTTGTTTGGCGAGCGTGCTCGGGTTGCTGCTGTTGGGGTGTGTCGGGACCCAGGCTCCGGGGGGCAGCGTGGCACCTGTCTCCTCGGAGCCGTCGCCGTCTCCCGTTCCCAGCGCCGCTCCATCCGTATCCACGGGGAAGCAATTGGAGCAGCTCCGGCTGCCGCCCGCGCGCAAGGAGTCGTACTGCCCTTGGAGGGGAGTCGAATCCGACGAGGTGGACGCAGCGAACCAAGAGCTGCTCCTGAACGGCGCCGAGCGCGCTCGCGCGCTAGCCACGCATCTCCCATTCGGCGAACCTCCCCCCCGAACCGAACACCAGCGGCTGCGAGTGCTGAAACAGTTCGTGATCCAGTACGACCCGGAGCTGCGAGGCCCCATCTGGACTGCCTATCGCTTGGAGCCCCACGACGTCGTGGAGGCGGAGCGGCTGGATGCTTTTCGTGCGGATCCACTTCTCGACCCGGACGTGCGCGCTGAGTGCCGCGACTACGAAGAGCCGATCTTCGACACTGGGCATCTGGTGCCCCGCGCCGACATGAACCGCAGCGAGAGCGCGATGCTCAACACCTTCTTGCTGTCGAATATGACGCCACAGCACTGCGCGACGAATCGCGGGCCGTGGCTCGTGCTCGAAGACCTGGTCAGGCAGTGGGCAGCGAAAGGTCCGCTGCTGATCTATAGCGGCGCGGTATATGACTGGTATGCGCCTGAAGGCCAGGACCCACCAGAACAAGTGCCGCGTATGCACTCACCACGTTACCCTGAGGAAATGGGCGAGGTGAGGCGTGTTGCGGTGCCTTCGCACCTCTTCAAGATCGTGGTCCGCCTGCACCCCGCTGGCGTTCATCGTCCCTATGAAGGCTTGGCATTCCTGATTCGGAACTCGCCACGCAAGGTGCCAAAGCAGAGGCTGAAGAGCTTCCTTCAGAAGGCACTGGTGGCCCCCGGTACACTTCAGCGGCTGACCGGCGTGCGGTTCTTTCCGAGGCTGCATCGAGACGCTCTTGCGCTGAAGGAAGCTCTGCTGAGTCGCAAAGCCGAGACCCTATGGGACTACGAACAACTCACCCCGCAGCTCGCAGGGCCCTGCAAGGACGACTCCGCCGAGTATTAGTGCCCGTGCTAGCTTCGGTGGGCCAGCGCGGAGCGCTCAAGGTAGTGGAGTGAAGGAAGTGAACATGCCGAGCAAAAAATCCGTACCGGATCACACCGCGGTGCGCGTCGCACTGTGGCGTGCGCTGCACGTCGAAATCGATCCGGAGCCCCACGTCTTCAACGACACCATCGGCTTGCAGCTCGCGAACCCCGGACCTGACTGGCGTAACCGTGGGGATATGATCCCGCAGGACAGCGGGATGGGGCGCGTCTCGATCATCACCCGCGCGCGCTTCGTCGAAGACCGAGTGCTCGAAGAGCTCGAGCGTGGGGTAGCGCAGTACGTGATCCTGGGGGCAGGGCTCGATACGTTTTGCCAGCGCCGACCCGAGTTGGCCTCTCGGTTGCGGGTGTTCGAAATCGATCACCCGGACACTCAGGCTTGGAAGCGCGACCGGCTGAAGGATCTCGGATACAGCGCCGAAGCGCAGCCAACCTTCGTGCCCGTGGACTTTGAAGCAGGGGAGTCGTGGTGGGCGAAGCTGCAGGCGGCGGGTTTCAACACAGCACAACCCGCGATCGTGGCCTCCACGGGCGTCAGCATGTACCTCACGCGAGAGGCCATCGTGGCTACGTTGCGAGAGGTCAGCGCGCTCGCGCCGGGCTCGACGTTGATCATGACGTACATGTTGCGTCACGAACTGCTCGGCGAGTGGGAGCGGAACCTCCGCGTGCGGATCGAGGCGATGGCGGCGGAATCGAATACGCCGTTCATCAGCTTCTTTTCCCCGCAGGAAATCTGCGCGCTAGCGAAGGAGTGCGGCTTCAAGAGCGCGGACTACGTCTCCGCAGACGAGCTGACCGAGCGCTACCTGCAAGCGCTCGGCCTGCGTCAGCTGCAGTCGGAGCAGCTCCTGGTCGCCAAAAACTGAGCGCCTACTTCACTTGCTCGGGGACGCAAACGCCGTCCTTGCACTTCTCGTTGCTCTCGCAGGCCCCGTCGTCCTGACACGGCTTGCGGACGATCTTCGCTACCCACTGGGCGATGTGATTGCCGGTGGTGATGTCTTGGAACGGCAGACGGAAGGCAGGTGCTGCAGGGTCCCCGTTGCCCACCTTGGTGGGATCGAACGCCGCCATCCAGAGCTGGGTCGTACCACCCGCAGCGAGGCGAACACCGTACGCGCGGTTGCTGGAGAAGGTGAAGTACATCACCGGGTGCGCGTTCGCGGTGTGCACGCCGGGCGCCCACTTCGGCCAAGAAGACCATCCGGGATCGCTGACAGCGCTCAGGCGTGTGGGAGCGCCGCCCGCCTTCGGCACTACCCACAGCTCGCCATCCACGGTGTTCGAGAACGAGTCCGTGTTGCTCGCCGAGCGATTGTACAGCACCCACTGGCTGTCCGGTGACCACGCTGGGTAATAGTTGTTTTCCCCCTGCGACTGCACGAGGAGCGTGCCCGTACCAAATTGCCCTGAGGAAAATGGTGCGGTGTACAAGCTGCCACCGGTGACCCCTGGGACTGGGAACACGGGCGGCGTGTTCGGCGCTGAGTAGACCAGGGTGGAGCCGTCTGGGGACCAATCCGGCATGGTGCCATTGGCGACGACCTGGGGATTCACGTCGAAGCCGCTGTTCGCGTCGCGCCAGCCAATGGATGCCCCGTTGGAGTAGAGCAGCTGACCGCCGTCCGGCGAGAAAGAGAAGAAGTTGCCTGCGCCAGCCACGGGTCCGTTGGTGCCCTGCACCGCGGCCTTGGTCGCGATGTCGAACTCTGTGTAGGGTGCGGGGGCAGGCACGTCCTTCCCTACCACGATCTTCTTTCCGTCCGGAGAAACCGCGTGGCAACCAACACACGTCAGGGCGCCTGCTTGTTGCGGGGTCAAGAAGAGCTCCGCAGTGGCCAAGGCGTAACCAAAGTCGTAGCGCTGGATCACGCCAGCATCGTTCCAGTAGTAGAGCCCGCCGACGATGTCCTCGAGGCTGAAGGAGATCTGGCGCTCCTCGCTGGTGCCCACCGTTCCAGGGTTCGTACCATCGACGCCGCGCATCGAGTAGGTCACCGGGGCCGCACCACGAGCGCCGTCGGCTAGCTTTTCCCAGAAGGTTTGGTCGGGGGTATAGACACAACCTTGCCCCACCGCGTTGCAGCCCATGTAGACGATGAGTTCAAGTTTAGCCGTGTGGAAAGTGACCTCGAAGAGCGTCTGCCCTCCCCCAGGGATGAAGTGCAGCTCGAGGCTGTTCATGTTCGGCGGCACGATCACGCCGCTCTCCGGGTAGACCCACTCCGGCGCTGCCGCGACCGGCTCACCACCGAACTTCGTCGGAGCGTCGTCCGTCGCGCCTGGGCCGATCACCACGATCGTCTCTTTTTCGGTGCCGCCGTCGTTGCCCCCGCCGACGCCAATGATCGCGCCGGTCCCACCGCTACTCAGGCCACCGCTGCCGGAGCCGCCCTGTCCGCTCACCTTGTTGGTGTCGCCGGAGCTCGCCGAGCAAGCGGCGGCTGCAATGACGCTTAGGGTCAAACCGAGGGTTGCGATGCGTGAGCCAAGCATGCCTTGGTGTCACCGCTTGCCTGCCTGCGGTCAAGGCTTTACCGCGCGGGATCAGTCGGTTGCCAGGCTCACCCGAAACGCGGTCTGCTCGTCTTCGCGCTTGGGGTCGCGGATGGCGTCGATCAGGGCCGTCATCTCGCCGAAGCTCATGTCCCCCGGCGTGTGCAACACGGCGAGATCTTGCTCCGCGTCGCCTTTGCCGCGGTGCATCCCAAACTCCTTCCATTGCTCGGCTACACGCTGGTCCAGGTCGACGTAGGCGAGCTGTCCCTCGCGTTCCTTGGTGCGCTTTTCCAGGTCGATTTGACTGATCACCGTGTCGCCCTTGCGCCAGCTCAAGGTCAGCTTGCTACGACTCCGCGCGTCGACATGGAAGATCGTCGGCTTCTCGTCTCTCACCACGCCCGCTTCTCCGGGCGACTTTGCGGTCGCTTCGAGGCGACTCTGCGCGGACCACACGGCGGTCACCAGCAGGAACGAAATCAAGCACAGCAAGAAGTCGATGTACGGCACCAGCGGTACCTCGTGATTCAACGCTCGCTTGCTCGATCCATGTCCCACGCTGATGCCTGCCATGTGTGCGCCTCCAGGTTTGGTCGTGGCTCAGTGCCAACCGTCCGGTGCGGCAGACCCCGGATGTGAGAGCAGCCTTGGGTTGGGAACGAAGTTCGATTCTCCGCGGAACTTTATGCACAAGCACGCAGCCCTGGCCGTGACCTCAAAGCGACTGGCGCAGGGCGCTCGCGACGCACGGCGCACACCACGCATCCAGTGAATCTCCTCGCTCGGCGCGCCGCTTGAGTTCACTCGAGCTGATCTCCGAGCGGTTCGGATCCGCACTTAGGAACCACGTGGAAATTTCCGGCGCCAGCCCATGGTTCAGCGTCGCAAGCTCTGTCTCGTAACCGGCGTCTGTCTGGTCGCGGATCCCTCGAAGCAAGTAGCGGGCGCCCACGCTGCGCGCGAAGTCCACGGTGTAGCCGCGGGTGTAGGCGACCTCGACCCCCGGCAAGTCAGCCAGCGCTTCTGCGATCAGGCGGATGCGTTCGGGGCCGGTGAACAGCGGCTGCTTGGTGGGGTGAATTGCCACCAAGCACACCACCTTCGCGAACAACGGGAGTGCTCGTTCCACGACGCTGCGATGCCCCAAGGTGATTGGATCGAAGCTACCGCTGTACACCGCGATCTCCGAGCGCAAGTTCCGCAGATGCTGCTGCAGAGGTTCTCCATGGGTTTGGGGGTGAGAACCAACGGGCTCAAGCCCGTGCTCAGCCAGCGCACTCTCTACCGCCTTGGACATCCTGGCCTCCCTGCGCGTTTCGTTGCGCGATAGTAAATTGGTTGAGTAACCAATTTACCTCATCCTGGAGGATTGCCAAGCAGCGGCCTTGAATTAATTTGGTTGAGCGACCAAACTAAGACCCAAGATGGGCAGGCCGAGCAACTCCGAAGAGCGCCGCGGGCAGATCGTGGAGGCGTTCGCCCGCGTGCTCGCGGAGCGCGGCTACGAAGGTGCGACCATCAGCGAAATTGCCCGAGCGGCGGAGCTTCGTTCGGGGCTGATCCACTACCACTTCGGAAGCAAGCACGAGATCTTGCTGGCGCTGGTGGAGCGTTTGCAAGAAGGCCTCGAGGCGCGCTATCGGAGCCGCTTGGGTGAAGCCTGTGATCCTGAGCGCGCTCTCGAGGCGTACATCGATGCGCATGTGGCGCTCGATGACGCTAGCGACGCGAGTGCTGTCGCTTCCTGGGTGCAGATCGGGGCTGAGGCGCTTCACGACACGGATGTTCGCGCGCTCTACAGCGAAGCTTTGGAAGAACGCGTGGGTGAGCTACGTCGGCTTTTCAGCGACGTGCTGCGTGCCCGTGGTGCGTCGACTCGCGGCGCCAAGGACTATGCGGCGGTGGTGAGCGCCGCCATCGAAGGCAGCTTTCAAATTGGGTGTGCCGCCCCGAATGTATTACCTCGCGGATTCGCGGCGAAGGCCATTCGTCGCGTCGCTCGCGGACTCTACGAAGGCCAGGAGGCGTGAGACCATGTCAGACGACGAAACCAGGCTTGCTGAGCTGAAGCTCCTCGCCCCCATCTCCTATCAGCTGGAAGTGCCCGCAAAGCACCCCAGCTGGCAGCGCCTAGCCGAAGCGTATAGCGCGCCGCCGCGGGCTTATCACAACCTGGGACACGTGGTGGCCGTCGCACGCGCGTTTGGCCGCATCAAGAGTCAGCTCCAGCGCCAAGCCGAGGTCTACGCGGCTGTGCTGTTTCACGATGCGATCTACGAGGTCGGCAGTGAACACGCGGAGAGCAATGAGGTGCGGAGCGCGCACTTGTGTCACGAGTTGCTCTCCGGTGCGCTCTCACCCCAAGGTGTGGACCACGCCTGCGACCTGATCCGTGCGACGCAGTACCACCTGAAGCTTCGCGGGACCGCGACGGGTGACTTGGCATACTTCCTCGATTGCGATCTCTCCATATTGGGCGCTGACGAATCGGGCTACCAGCGCTACCTGGATGGTATCCGTGAGGAATACAGCTACCTACCGCCAGGAGCCTTTGATCTCGGACGCATGGCGTGGCTGCGGGGCATGCTGGGGAAGACACGGGATGGGGAATCCCATCCAGGGCAGGCCGACGGGGAGCCGCGCATCTTCTCTACTGAAGCATTCGAGAACGGGCTCGGGGAGCGTGCGCGAGCCAACTTGCGACATGAGCTCGCCCAGTACGAACGCGCAGGTGGCGGACCGATGTAGGCAGGAGCGGGCGTGCGTTTCCGCGGCATGTTGCCACGTCGTTAGTCTAGGCAGGGTGCTGCTAGTCGCGTTGTCACGAGCCGCCTTGACTGACATCGGGCGCCTCATAGACTCCCGCCGGTGCTTAACAAGGTCTCGGTCCGGGCGCTGCTCGTTGCTTCCGTCTTAGGCTGTGCTTCTTTGGTTGGGTGCTCGAGCACGGCGGTCAACGTCAATGACTCGACCGGTGGCGCAGCAGGCGCTGGAGGGAGCGTCGGGGGAACGAGCGGCTCGGGCGCCAGCGCGTCGGGAGGCAGTGCGGGTTCGAGCGGCAGTGCGGCATCCGGAGGCAGCTCCGGTTCTGGCGGTAGTGCTTCGGGGGGCAGCGCCGGTGCGGGGGGTAGCAGCGGTGGAAGCGCAGGTGCCGGCGGGGCGTTTCCGTGCGACACCGCAGCGGCCTGGGGGACGCCTTACAAGATTGATGGCGTGAACAGCGCGAGTCACGAATCGCGCGCCTGGCTCTCGGAGAACCGCCTCGAAATCTACTTCGGAAGTGCCCGAGGCCTGAACGGTGGTTCGCCTACCGGCGACTTTCATTTTCACCTGTTTCACGCCTCGCGCGACCTGCCCACGGGGGCGTTCAAGACGCCGGATCCGCTCCCGACAGCCATCAACTCGAACAACGCGGACGCGCCGTGGTTTAGTGCGGACGGCAAGACGCTCTACTTCTCGCGTCAGCTTAGCTCCCACTGGGACATCTTTTCTGCCGACTGGGCGAACCAAGCCGCACTGGATCCCAAGGGCGTGCCTGATCTAAACGACACAACTTATTCGGACTGGATGGGGAGCTTCGTGAGTGACGCTAGCCTGATCTATTTCAGCTCCGAGCGAATCGGTGGAGGCGACCTATTCGTAGCCTCAGCCGCAGCGAACGGTGGCTTCGACCCGCCCAAGGCGCTCGATGCGTTGAACTCGACCACCGCGAACGATGCGAACCCGGTCGCGCACGGGGCGCAGACGCTCTACTTCTCGTCGGATCGCTCGTTCCCGGGCGCGAAGGGGTCTTCTGACATCTACGTCGCGCGAGCGAGCGGTGCCGCCACCGGGTTTGACTCCATTGAACTCGTGGAAGAGCTCAACAGCCCGTTGCGCGATGTCCCATCGTGGGTCTCTGCGGACGGCTGCACGATGATTCTGAACAGCGCGCGTGACGGGGACTGGAATCTCTACTTCGCAGAAAAGCCCAAGCTCTAGCGCGGTCGCTTCTCTCAGAGCTCGAGTAGCATCCAGCTGTCGCAGCCAAAATGGCCCGTGGCACCCCGCGGCTTGTCCAGCGGCTGGAAGCCGAGGGAACGGTAGAGCGCGCGTGCCCGTGTCATGTGCTCCAGTGTCTCCAGGTAGCAGTGAGTGAACCCCGCTGCCTTGGCCTGCTCCAGGACACGGACTAGCAATTGTCGCCCGACGCCGTGACCGCGTGCTTCCGGGAGGAAGTACATCTTGCGCAGCTCGCACGTCTTGCCCTCACCCCCGGCCAAGGGCGCAAAGCCTCCTCCGCCGACGACGCGTCCCTCACGCGTGACCACGTAGTACGCCGCGCGTTTGCCTCGATAGGCCTGTGACATGTGATCCACCTCGGGATCGTTGATGGCATATCCAGGGCCTTCCGCGCCGTACTCCGGCATGACGCGACGTATGATCCCGGCGATGTCGGGGTCGTCGTCTGCACGGCACGGCCGGATTTCGAACTCTCGGCGCGAGCGGGCCCGCTGCAACGCTCGGGCGTAGTTGGCCATGCCCTCCACGATGCTCTGTCGAGTCTCTTCGCTCAGGTCGTCGAGGGCGCTCTTCACTTGCCCATCGGCAAAGTCGTGGATGCGCCGCAACTTTTGCTTGCCCTTGGTCGACAGCACCAGCGGCCGCTTGCGTCGATCGGTCGCGTCTCGCTCGCTGATCAGTTCCGCGCGCTTGAGCGAGGAAAGGACGCGGGAAATACCAGACTTGTCCAGCTGGAGGCTGTCGCACAGCTCCCTCGCGGTTCGCACCCCATGGTGCCCAAGCTCGATCAGGACGTGGCACTGCGCAGGCGTCACCCCAAGATCCGAGAGCTTGCTGTCCAGCATCCCGAGCTCTCTAAATACCGTGCGGGATGCTTCGCGCAGCTGAGCCACCTGAGGCTCTTGCGTTGGAGCGCGTGGGGATTCGCCCCGTCCAGATGTCCTTGGACTCATATGGTTGACTAGATCAACTAGTTATCTGCTGGCGTCAAGCGTATACATGCACGCTCGCGTTGCTTGGGCCAGTTGACCTGGGGCGAGTCCCGCTGGAAGATTCTCAGGTGGGGGATGCTCGCATCGCGCCGGACGTCGCTGCCAAGGGCAGCATCGTGTTGCCCATGATCAAGCTGATGCGGCAGAACCGCGCCCGCGCGCTTGAGGTGCTGCCTCCCGACTTGCACCACTACCTGGATGAACGCGTCATCGTGACTCACTGGTATCCAGGTGCAGATCACCATCGCCTGACACAGGCGATGGGCGAGCTCGTCAGCGGAAACTGGGAGATGCTCGGCCGCGGGCTCGCTCTCGCAGAGCTCACTGGCGCCTACCGGCACGTGCTCAAGCCCCGTGAGCCCGTTCGCACCCTGCGAGCACTGCCAGGCTTGTGGAAGCTCAACCACAACACCGGTGAACTCGACGTGCAGTGGAATCCGCCGATGGCGACCGTGGTCGTGTCGGGCTGGGGCCTCGCGCTGCAGGAACATGTATCGATCATGCGAGCGTACATGCTGCAGCTACTCGAGCTCTGCGAAGCAGTGAAGCCTTCGGTGCGCGTGACTCGGCACGAACCGCCGCCAAACTCTCTGGTAATCGTCGAGTCGGAGTTCGGCGAACCCGAAGCCTCTAAGTAGGCGGCGCGGCCTGCTGCTTGGCGTGCCGTCGACGTCGCACTAGGCATGCTATTTCCGCAAAGAAACGAACCAGGCCTTCGACGACGAGGGTGGCGGCGCTAGAGAGCACGACGAAGCCGGCCCACAAGATGCGCGGCTTGGCCAAGATCTCGAACGTCGCTGCCATGAACACAATGAAGCCTGCCGCGAGGTTGGCCAAGAGCCCCAAGGTAGCCGGGAACAGCCTCCACGCGGGATCGATGCGCACGCTCCGCCAGAGCAGAAACAGTGTGAGCACACCGAGCCCCAGCAAGAGCCAGATCGGTGGACCAGCCAAGAGTTCCCAGCCGCTCTTGACGTAGACCGTCCCGGGCTGACCGTTACAGGCACCGTACTCCACGCGCTTCCAGTCGAGTGGCAACAGGGCCGCGATCAGCGCCAGGCAGACCGGTCGGATCCAGACGTTCCTCGGTGGGCGGTCCTGGAACTCAGCTTGCTCGGATTGCACCTCGCTAATGTAACCCGACAACCTGCCAAGTTCCGTCGACCAGTCGAATGTCGACGTCTTCCGCTGCGGGTCGTTCCGGCAGCCCCGGCATCGTCAAGATGGGCCCGCAGCGGGCGACGATGAAACCAGCGCCGTTCGACACATCTAGCCCAGTGACGTGCAACGTGTGACTGCGCGGGCGGCCGATTAGAGTTTGGTCATCGCTGATTGAGAGGTGCGTCTTTGCAAGGCACACCGGGAGCCCATCGAGGTTCCAGCGGCGAAGCCGCTCCAGGTCTGCCTGGGCCGCCTGACTTAGGTCGACTGACTCGGCTCCCAATATCCGTGTGGCTATGCGCTCCAGCTTCAGCTCTAGTGGGTCGTCGCTTGCGTAGGCGTGGCGGATGCTGGGCGCAGGGGCGGCGAGCAACTCGCTGACGCGCGTTGCGAGCTCTTCGCCTCCTGCTCCCCCAGCCGTGAAGACGTTCGCCTCTGCGCACGGGACGTTGAGCTCTCCCAAGCGCTGGCGGAGCAACTCGAGCTCCTGTTCTGAGTCATCAGGGAAGCGATTGATCGCCACGACGGGTCTTTCGATGCCAAGTCCGCGCAAGGCGTCCAAGTGGGCCTCGAGGTTTTCGATCCCCGCGGCAACTGCATGTGCGTTGGGCCCTTGGGCGAAATCGGCACCACCGTGGTGCCTCAACGCACGGATCGTCACCACGCAAACCACCACGTGAGGGGCGAAGCCCTGGCTGCGACCCACAAGGTCGATGAACTTGAAGCCTCCGAGGTCGAAGGCGAACCCGCCTTCAGTCACCACCACGTCGGCCAGGCGGAGCGCGAGCCGGGTTTGAATGGAGGAGCTAGTGCCTTGGGCGATATTGGCGAACGGGCCGCCGTGAAGCAGCACGGGGTTCCCCTCCAAGGTCGTCACCAAGTTTGGGGACAGCGCATCTAGAAGGACTGCCGCCATGGCGCCGTGTACGCCCAGCTGTTCCGCGAAAACCGGTTCCCTGCGGATATTTTCACCGATCACGATTCGACCCAGCCGCTCGCGAACGTCTTGGGGGCCGTTGGCCATGCAGAGGACCGCCATCACCTCGCTGGCTGCCGTGATGACGAAGCGATCTTCGCGCTGCGGACCACGGCGAGTCGCGAGCCCAACTTGTAGCTTGCGCAGCGCACGATCGTTCATGTCCAGCGTGCGTGGCCAGAGGATCTTCGAGGGATCGAGCTCGAGGGCGTTGCCTGCGAAGACGTGATTGTCGATGACCGCGGAGAGCAGGTTGTGGGCCGCGCTGATGGCGTGAATATCCCCAGTGAAGTGCAGGTTGATGCGCTCGGAGGGGATGACGCGTGCGTTGCCACCGCCGACGGCTCCGCCTTTGCGCCCGAAGAGCGGTCCCATCGAGGGCTCTCGCAGCGCGCCCGCTGCTTGGATACCCTGCCGACAGAGCGCGTCCACGAGGCCCACGGCGACCGTGGTCTTACCTTCGCCCGCGGGGGTGGGGGTGAGGGCGGTTACTAGTACCAGCTTACCTTGCCGCGCGGTAACGTTTGCCAGTCGTTCGGGATCGAGCTTCGCGATGTCGGTGCCGTACCAGCGCACTGCCTCAGGCGGTACTCCAAGTCGGCTGAGCGCGCGCTGCAGTGGCGCGCCAGAGGGGTGATTCATGTCGACCTTCTACTACGAGAAGGACTGCTTAGGCGTCACCCAGTTCTTCGAGTAGCTCCGCCCAGCTCTCCCCGGAGTCGACCATCAACTCCTTGGCGATTTCTTCCAGCGCCGCTCGTTCGTCCTGGTTTACTGCCTCGGGTTGGTCCAGTGCGCCCGCGGTCGTGCGTGCGATTGCCTCTGAGTAGGCCAGCAGCTGGGGCAGCTCGCTGAAGTCCACTTCCATGTCGTCTTCCGCAGTGGACAGCAGGTGCAGATCGTGGAGGCCTTCCTTGAAGTACTCCTTCGAAGGCCGCTGCTTCAGCCAGCCGTCGAGCACGTGCGCTCCTCCAGCACTGAGCTCGAAGTGACGAGCGGCGAGCGAGTGGATCCGCTCGACCTGTACATCCTCCATCTTGCCGTCAGCCCAGGCCACATAGACCAGGGGGAGGAGCTTGATCACCCGGTAGTCGTCGGGGTCGATGCCGAGATGCTTGAGGGAAGCCTTGAGTCGATCGCGCTGCATGATGAGCCCTCCGGTGCATCCGTTGTGCCAGTGCAACGGATGCGCGTCGCAGCCTATTCCGGGCAGGTCGGGCCGTGAAGGCCGCGCAGCCAGTGCGTTGGTTGACGTTCGGCTCGCAATCTTTGCTGACACGCACCACCGAGCGAACGGTGCTCAAAGGTGTGATGGCTCATTCCGCCGGTTGCTTTCGTAGTACTCGCTTGAACGGTCGTTTGGCGACGGCCGGGCTGGGATTGGGTAGACTACTGCATGTGAAGGCATTGAAGTTCGGGGTGCTCGCTGCGCTGTGTTTTCCCAGTTTTCTGCTGGGGGCCTGTGGTTCCGACGACGGCAGCACGGTTGGTGGCGGAAATGGCGTGTTCGGAGGCAGCGGCGGCGTCGGCGGAGGCGGCAGCGGCGGTACGGCTGGTGTTGGCAACGGCGGGAGCGGCGGCTTCCTAGACGGCGGCGGCGACGTCATTACCGCTCTATCGATCGATCCGCCTTCCGCGACGCTGACATCGACCGATGGGTCTCAGCCCACGCAGACCTTTCGCATCGTCGCCACCCTCCAAGGGGGAGGAACGAAGGACATCACCGACGCTGATCTCTCCCTCTCCCCCCTATCCCTCGGCGTGATCGACCCTGCAAACGGCGTCTTCACGGCGAACGGCATCGTGGGCGGCGCCGCCGTTCTGACCGCGACCCTGGCAGACAACTCCTCGGTCAGCGCGACGGCGAATATCACGGTCAACCTCGACCGCACCTTGTTCGCGGGCGGCGCGCCAATGGATTCCGACACTCATTTCGGCACGCTGGTTCAGGATGCGACCCGTGCCGCTGGTCTGGTGTATCCCCTCGACCAGGCGGTGATGCCTCAGAATGTTTACCCTGCGGATATTCAGTGGTTGAACGGCGCGCCGAACGACATCTTCCGAGTGCGGCTGTCCAAGCCGCATGCAACGGTCACCGCGTACGTCTTGCATTCCGGTGCGGGTTTCAACAACGACTACTTGGTGGATGTAGCGGCTTGGCGAAGCATCGCGCAGACCGATCCGGATGATCCGGCTGCGTTCACCGTCGATCGCTGGGACTCTGCAGCGAACGAAGCCATTCAGGCTGACGCCCCAGCAAACGTCACCTTCGCGAAGGGCGCTCTAACCGGCAGCGTCTACTACTGGGACATCCAGGATACGCGAATCAAGCGCATCGATGACGGTACGGGAACCGCGGTTTCTTTCATGCCGACCCCACCGGCCAGCTCCGGTGGGGGCCAGAACTGCATCGGTTGCCACTCCGTCTCGAACAGCGGTCGCTACATGGCCGGTCGCTTGGGTCCGGGTAACAACATCGGCGGCGTTTTCGATCTCACCGCTGACCTCACCGGTAGTCCGGCACCTTCCCTCTGGCCCATCAACGACGGCTCACTAAAGTGGTGGGATAGCTCGTGGAGCCCCGACGACACCCGTTTGGTTGTGAGCTTCCAAGCCGACTCAACGAGGGACATCAAGATCTACGATCCGTTTGCTGGCACTGAGGTATCGGTAACCGGGACATTGCCGCACGGATTGCAGCCCAGTTGGTCGCCGAGTGGGAGCAAGATCGCGTTCGTCTCCGAGCCGGACAACTGGGGCGGGCAGCTGACCTCGGGGAACATCTCGCTCCTCGATGTCACCGGACCGGATACGTTTGGCGGTGTCACCCAGATCCACGTTGGCTCATCGCTTTCCGCTCAACCCGAAGGTGGCGTCGCCGACAGCTACCCCACCTGGGCTCCTGACTCAGCGCGCGTCGTGTTTGCGCACGGAACCGGTTCTCGCAGTGATGCGCCGGACGGCAAGGTCTCGGCGCTCTACATCATGAACGCAGACGGCAGCAACGTGCTCCGTCTCGACAAAGCGTGTGGTGCGGGTGTTGACAACTTCCAGCCGAACTTCTCGCCCTTCGATGAGGGCGGCTACTACTGGGTCGTCTTCCTCTCGCGGCGCGACTACGGAAACGCAACCGCCGGTACCCGTGGCACTCAGCGTCAGCAACTCTGGGTTGCTGCCATCAATAAGGACGGCACCGTGGATCCCAGTCACGTGCCGTATTGGTTGCCGGGGCAAGATCCCCAGCACAAAAACATCGCCGCGTTCTATGCGCCCCGTGCATGCCGCCAGGATGGTGACTCCTGCACGGTCAATGGTGAGTGCTGCGGCGGCGACTGCCGGCCGGATACGAATGGCACCCTGGTCTGCGCTCCGCCTCCGCCGGAGAAATGTCGCAAGTTGAACGAGACCTGTTCAAGCTCCGCTGATTGCTGCGATGAGCGTGAGTGCGTGAACAACGTCTGCGTCGATCAGATCCCCAAGTGAAACGAGGCGCCGCACTTCGCGTGGCGGCGTCGAACAAATTTGGGCCATTCCATGTTGCCCGAAGGACGCGTGCCGGACGCCGGGTCGAGGCGAGCCTCCGTGGGCGTGGGTTGCCCTGTGGCAAGACGCGAACCTGAGTCTGGGACTCACGGTACGTCTCAATGGAAGGCGCCGCTCCGGGCGCTCGTATCTAAGGGACAGTGCTGCAGACGCAAGCCAGAGTCCTCTTGCTCTCGCTGCGGTCTGCGCTACCCGCGCACCGCCAATCGACGCGAAAATTGAAGGAAGCTCGCGTAGCGATTGGCCAACTCGCCGCTTTCAGCTTATGAGCGCCAAGTAAGAAGTTAGCCTTCCTACTTCATAGAATCCCCCATGCGAACCCGCTCCGTCCTGCTGCTTGCCAGTCTGCTTTGCACCTCCCCCGCGATGGTGAGCGCCGCGCCTTCTCAAGACGCCGCGGTCGCGATGTCGCTCTACAAGGAGGGGCGCGCCCTCGTGAAGCAGGAGAAGTGGGCTGAGGCGCTCGAGAAGTTTCAAGCGAGCCAGCGCCTGAACCCGACTTTGAAGGCTCACTACGAGATCGCGAACTGCTACGAGCAGCTCGGTCGTACGGCGAGCGCGTGGTCTCACTTTCTGTTGTTGGCCGACGAGAGCAAGGTCGCGGACCAAAAAGAGCGTGCCAGGTACTCCAAGGCGCAGGCGGATCGACTGGAGCCGAGTCTGGTGCGCCTAACGATTCGAGTCGGCAAGGCTGTACCAGACCTGCGAGTGACGCGGGGGGAGACCGTCGTTTCAACCGCGGAGCTGGGGACAGCAGTTCCGGTGGATCCAGGCAAGGTGCGCGTGACGGCGAGCGCGCCTGGCTACAGAGAATTCTCTGCGGAAATATTCGTAGACGCCGACAATCCACAGGCCGAGGTGGTGATCCCCGAGCTGGAGGCTTTGCCTCGAAAGCGTAGGGCGTCGCCCGTCACCAGCGCAAAGCCGTCCCCAGCTTCGGACGACTCGGCTGCGCCGCCCGCCGTCCCTCACGATGACGGCAGCTCATGGGGGGCGCAGCGAGTGATCGGAGCAGGAGTGTTTGGTGTCGGCGTGGTATCCGCGCTGATTGGTGGCTACTTCGGCTTGCGCGCCATCGAGCTCAATCAAGACGCCAAGGACGCTACGGATCCAAAGCGTCGCGGGGAACTGAACGACGAACGCTTCGCCAAGGGGGACCTCTCGACGGGATTCTTCATCGCTGCCGGTGTGCTTGCGGTTGGGGGCGGGGTGCTCTACCTCACGGCGCCCGACGCTGCTCAGCAGGCTGCGGTGGAGGTGTCGCCTCATCAGGCCCGACTGCTCTGGGGAGCTCGCTGGTGAGCGACTGGCTCGAGCCAGGGCTGGTCATTGACGGCCGCTATCGACTCGAGCGGCGCCTCGGCACGGGCGCGATGGGAGAGGTATGGGTCGCGGAGCACCAGCTCTTGCGTTCCCCATGCGCCGTCAAAGTGATCCGTGCGGATCACACGAACGAGGACGCGGAGGCCCGATTCTTACGCGAGGCCCAGGCTGCGGCCCGTATCCCCAGCACACATGTCGTGAAGGTCTTCGACTTCGGGATCTTCGAGGGGAACCCCTACCTCGCCATGGAGTTGCTTCAGGGGGAGGCGCTGGACGAGCGATTGGCACGGGTCAAGCGCCTGAGCTTGGCGGACACGGCTCGAATCTACCGCCAGGTCTGCCGGGGAATCGAGCAGGCGCATGCCGCGGGCATCGTGCACCGCGACCTCAAGCCGGCGAACCTCTTCCTGACGAGAGACGGCGACTCCGAGGTGGTGAAGATCCTCGACTTCGGTATCGCCAAGACCCTCGGGGTGGACTGGAGCGATGATGAGTCGACCGCCGCGGGCCAGCTCTTAGGTACCCCTTACTGCCTCAGTCCGGAGCAGGCGATGGGGAACGCGATCGACTATCGTGCTGACCTGTGGTCGCTCGGCGTGATCATGTTCCAATCTTTTACCGGGCGGAAACCTTTTCGAGGAACCAACCTCACGGATCTATTGGTCTCCATCTGCACCGCAGACCCGCCGAAGCCGAGTGAAGTCGTGGAGTGTCCGGTCGAGCTCGACCAGTGGTTCGAGCGGGCTCTCCAGCGCAACCCCGCGAACCGCTATCAGTCCGCGAGTGAGCTCTATCAAGCGTTCGCG
Organism: Polyangiaceae bacterium; assembly: GCA_020633205.1. NCBI lineage: Bacteria > Pseudomonadati > Myxococcota > Polyangiales > Polyangiaceae > Polyangiaceae bacterium. Next base: position 171,773 of record JACKEB010000017.1, on the reverse strand, counting down.
GCGGCCATTGGTATCGAGACCCACGCGTCCGTCGACGAGTCCATCCCTCCACCCGCGATCGCCGCCGTTGAACAAACCCCGGCGCAGCGGCCGTCGTATGAGTCGACGCAGCACACCGCCGCGTTGAACGTGAGCGCTCCGCGCCGCTCGCGTTGGGGTGGCCTGGTCGCTGCAGGCAGCGCGGCGGTTGTCCTGTTGGGCGTGCTGGGTTGGCGCCTCGCCACGGGTAGGGCAGGGGACGCTCCCGACGCGGGGGCAGCGCCGCCTGTGCCTTCCGAAGCACTGCGGCCTGCTCGCCTCGCGAGCGCATCGCAGGTTGCGGGGGAAACCGTAGATGTGCCCAGCGCGGAAGTTGCACCCCTCGCTGATAGCGCCGAGCCAGCGCCAAGCGTCGAGGCAGCCCCGAGCCCCACCCAGACTACGCCGCCCACACCAACCGTTCGGAAGCCTGGAAAGCGTGTGCCAGGAAAACCGCAGAAGGAACCGGCAAGCCCGGTCGACGACGACAACCCATTCCGTTGAGACAGGCTTTCAACGCGGACCGCGTTGCTGGCAGACTCCGCCCCGCAAGGAGTCGGTTCATGGGATTACGGTTTGGCTTGGTTGGGCGCGCGATCACTCTGAGCGTCGTGTTCTGCGCGCCTGTCGGGGCGCAGCAGCCGGCGCCGTCGCCGCAGCCCTATCCTGCGCCGCAGCCGTATCCTGCGCCTCAGCCCTATCCGGCCCCGCAGCCCTATCCCGGTCAGCAGCCTTATCCCGGTCAGCAGCCGTACCCAGGTCAGCAGCCGTACCCAGGTCAGCAGTATCCCCAAGCGCCTTATGGCGTGCAGCCACAGCCGCATGGCCAGCAACCCTACCCACAGCAACCTCCCGGGGCTGCGCCGCCTGCGGCCCCGGAAGAAGAGGAGGACAGACAGTTCGCGGGCTCTGTCGGACTCAAGCTGCTCCTCGGTGGTAGTGTCTGGTCGACCCCCGACAATGTTCCCGACGGCTACGAGGGACTAGGCTTCTCCGGCGTGGGAGGTGGTTTCGCGTATGGCGGCGCGCTGTACCTCGAGGGGCGTATCGCAACCTATCTCGGGCTCGAGTTCGATTTGGGCTACGACGACACAACGCTGCGGCGTCAGGTGACGTTCGACCAGGTCGTGGACGGTGACGAGAGCTTTGAATCCTCGGGGATCTACTTTGGCTTTCTGGTGAAGGGTGTCGTGCCGACGCAGTTCGGGCGCTTCTGGGTTGGCTTGGGCCCCAAGTTCGTGAACCCAAGCTCCAACGAGGCGAAGCTGGACAGCAAGGACATTCCAATCGATGCCGGAGCGGTGCAGGCGAAGGGCACGAACTCCGTCCTGTTGGACATGGGACTGGGTATCGTGATTCACGCGACGGACACGATCGAGGTGCCGATTGAGTTGCGCGCTGCAAAGAACCTGAGTCAGGAAGCGAACTGGGAAGATCGCGTCAACGTGAAAGGGCGGGACGCTACGGGTCAGGTCACGAGCTACGAGGTCACCGCGCAGAGTTCTTGGGACTTTCGGCTCGGCATTGGCCTCGGCGTGCGGTTCTAGCTGCAGAGTCGGGTGAGGCGACTGGGCCGCTGCGCCTCCCCCCCAAAAAATCTCACGTCACGACAGGGCGCGATCCAGTAACTCCTGTTGGATCAGGTGCAGGCCCAGGATGTGGTTCAGCAAGATGTCGTTGCGAACGGCCTTGGCATGGTCCTGCTCTCGCCTTGAATCCTCGAGGAACTGATTCACGCGGTCGACGTCGAATAGTCCTAGAGCCTTCACGTGATCTGGCGTGAGGCGCTCGCTGAGCATTTCGTCGATCGCCTGGCGCTTCTTGCGATCCGTATGAGCCGGGGGCGCCATGAACGCGAACTTCTCTCGCTCGTACAGCACCTGGGGGAGCACGCCTCGCATGGCCTCCCGAAGGACCCACTTTTCCACGCCCTGCTCGCTGATGCGCAGCCGCGGCGGCAAGGTGCGGGCGAACTCCGCGACGTGTTGGTCCAAGAAGGCTGGGCGCGATTCCATGGAGTTTGCCATGTCGACGCGATCGCCTCCCCAGGTCAGGATTTGACCTTCGAGCATGGTCTTGATCCAGGTGTACTGAACCTTGTCGAGGGGATGACGCCCCTTCAGCTTGTGTGAGTCGAGCTTGTCCGCGATTGCCTGCACGGGATCGTAGTCTTTGAGCTCCTCCAGCACGTCGTCGGCTAGCAGCGGACGCGCTTGAGCCAGCGTCAGGAGCCAGCTCTGAAGCCAGGACGGCGTGAACCCGACGAGCTCATCGAAAGCCGGATGGGACGCGTCCTCCTCCGTCAGCACGGAGCCTTTGAACACCGCGTTGCGCTCCGCCATTGCGGACTCCGCCGCCTTGCCTTGGTGCGCAAATTCCGGTGCGTGACGAAACATGTCCCGCTTGAAGAAGACGTATCCGCCGAATAGCTCGTCGCTGCCTTCGCCCGTCACGACCACTTTGTAGCCGCACTCCCGGACGCGTTTGCTCATGTGCCATTTGGCGACGCCCAGGGTGTTGTAGAAGGTTCGCTCCGAGTGCCACACCGTGCGAATGAAGCTGTCGCCGTAGAGCTCGTCAGCACCCAGCTCGAGGATCTCTTGGTCGGCGCCGGTGCTCATTGCCATCTCGGTGGCAATCGCGGCTTCGTCGTAGGCCTTGTTGTCGAAGCTGATGGTGAATGCCTTGACTGGAGCCTGTTGCAGGGCCGTGGCGAGACCGAGCATGGAGCAGCTGTCGATGCCGCCGCTCAGGTAGCAACCCACGGGGACATCCGCCTCGAGCCTTGCGCTGACTGCATCAACCAAGCGGTCTTGTACCCCGCGGATATAGGGTCGCGGATCGGGGTCCGGATCGTGATCCTTCGCGTCGGGGAAGTCCATGTCCCAGTAGCGATGGACGCGTCCCACCAAGCGACCCGCTTGCTCCTGCACAATCAACATGCAGCCCGGCTCAAGTGCGTGGATCCCCTCGAAGGAGGTCGTCCCAGGCACCATCACCTGCATCATCTGGTTGAGGGCAGCCCGCTTGTCCAATTTGCGTGGCACATCGGGGTGCGCGAGCAGCGCCTTGCACTCTGAGCCGTACACCAGGAGGTCGTTCTTCAAGTGATAGTAGAGCGGCTTGATGCCAAAGCGGTCCCGCACGAGCACCAAGCGCTTCTCTTTCTCGTCGAAGATCGCGATGGCGAACTCTCCGCGGAGGCGCTCGACGAAATCCAATCCATGGCGCATGTAGTGGAACAGAGCCGTCTCGCTGTCGCTCTTGGTGGCGAATCGCTGACCCTCGCAGACATATTCTGCGCGGATTTTTTTGTAGTCGTAAAGCTCGCCGTTGGAGGTGAGCACGAGCCCTTGCTTGCGCGCGAACAGTGGCTGCTGACCTGTCCGCAGATCGATGATCGTCAGCCGAGTGTGTCCCATGGCCAGCCCTCGATCGCGGTCAACATGGCTACCGCTGCCGTCGGGGCCGCGATGGTGCAGTCGTGCCATCATTCTGCCGAGCAGTGCGTCCGCGTTGCCGGGTAATTTTTCGGGTTGCCAGAACCCAACGATTCCACACATGGGTGGCCTCCTATGACTGGTGGTTGTCCGCGCCTTCCGGGCGCGAATCGGACCCGCAACGCGGGCGAGCGCTCACTGGGTGAGCAGACGAATGCCTCCCGGGATCGCGGCGACGCGCCCTAAGAGGCAGATCAAAATTGCCTGACGGATGAACACCGCCCCCGCCGCTTGAGCGAAGTAGAGGTTGTGGGGGGTGCCGTCCAGAGACGTATCGAGCTCCGAACGCCGAGCCATCGGGTGAAGGATGATTGCGTCGGGTTTGAGATTGCTTTCCGCGTGGAGACGGTAACGGCTGTCCAGGGTCTTGTAGCTGTCTCCGAGCAGGGCGATCGAGTTCATGTAAATGACATCTAGCGACCCGATGACCTCTTCGATGTCGTTCGTGAGGTCGACCTTCAGATCACTCTCAGCGACCCAGGCAGCGAGCTCTACACCCAGGGGGTCCGCCATTTCAGACACCACGGTGATCTTCGAGATCCCGGCGGAGAAGGTCAGCGCCATGCGCATGAAGCTCTTTACGGCGCGCATGTTGCCTGGCGTACCCACGATGCCTAGGTGAATACGCTGCGCCTCGGGAACTTCCGGCGCGGCCAACGCGGGACGCCACTTGAGCAGGGAGTACCAGTCGACGAGTGCTTGCGTCGGGTGTTCGCCTGAGCCGTTGCCCGCGTTGATCAACGGCAACTGGAGGTTGGTGCGGATCCGCCTCACGGCGTCCGTTTCCGTGTGGCGCATGATGACGAGGTCGCCGTAGGTGTTCATCATCTCCCCGATGTCTTCGAGGCTCTCACCCTTTGCGGCCCCTGTGGTGCGTCCATCGGGCACGCTGAGCACCTTGCCGTCCAGGCGCAACACGGCGCTCTCGAATGAGAGTCGTGTTCGCGTACTCGCCTCGAAGAACGCCGTGATCACCAGCTTGCCGTCCAGTGGGTGGTGGCTCGCAACCTCCGACAGCTCCAACAACGCCGCGAAACGTGCGAGTTCAACGATCGTCTCGCGGTCGAATTGACCCGCGTGAACCACCGACTGGCCATTCAGCATCTCCAAGCGGTCGAAATCGATACGCTTGGCGTTAGCGCTCAAGATGGCGCTCGGGTCAAGGCGCCGCCCCTTGGAGTTGGAGTGAAATGGCCCCGGCCCGGAGTGGATGCCATCGGCTAGCTCTACCATAGCTTGCCCTCCTTCAAGTCTCGCACGAGCAGCACGACGACGAGCACCGCACCAATCGCGGTCAGCGTGACGCCGCCGTAGACTAGGATCTCAAAAAATCCGAGAGGAAATATCATTCTGCACCGCCAACAGGTTGAGGCTCGAGGGGCGCTTCGCTCGCGTCATCTTCTTCAGGTCGACTTGGATCGAGCGTGGCCCAATCGAACTTGTGTGGCGCGATGAACGTGCTCACCAAGACGCAGGTCATCGAAATCACAGTGCCCACCAGCGCGGCGACGTACCACGCCACCAAGAAGTAAGCGCATAGCCCGCCGATGCTGCCAAGCAACATGCCCAAGGCAGCTCCGTGAGGATTCGTCTTCTTCGAGTACAGGCCCATGGCGATCGGCCAGATGGTGCTTGCGACGAGCGCCCCGGCGAAGAACAGCACCGTGGCCAGCGTTCCGACTCTCGGTAGGCAGACGAGCCAGGTCACCACGCCGAGCCCCACGATGACCCAGCTCGAGATCTTCTCGAGTTGGGTATCTCTCGCCTTGGGCAAGATGAACTGCTGGATGACGTCCTTGGTGATCAAGTCAGCAGTGGCTGCCAGCAGGCTGTCGATGCTCGAGGCGATGGACGAGAACACGACGACGAAGACCACGACGGCGCCAACGGAGCCGAGCAGCTTGCCCGCAACGACGGGACCGACCATGTCCGGTCGCACGATGTTGACGTCGAGCAACGGCGCCGCCAGCGCGATGAAGCCAGCCGCGACAGGGATGGGGAGCCACAACAAGCCGCCAAGCAAGTACGCCTTCTTGCCAACCCCTTCGCGCATCGCAAACGCGCGACTCCACCACACATTGCTGTGGAAGATCTCGCCTAGGCCGAACAGCAAGTTGTTGAACACCGCCATCACAGCAGCAGGGAACATCACGTGCATCAGCGCAGGGCGCGTTGCTTGAGTGTGAGCGTGCACCTGAGACAGGTCGACTTGGCTCAGCGTGGCCAAGGCGACCACCACGACGCCGACCAGGATGATGAAGCTTTGGATGAAGTCGGTTCCGATGACCGCGTACAGTCCGCCGAACAGCGTGTACAGCACGCACACACCGAGCACGACGGTCATTCCGTACGTATACGGGATCCCGCTCAGCGCCTCGAGCAGAGTGCCGCCGGCCATGGCCATGCTGATCATCCACGTAAGCGCGTAGAAGAGGCTGATCAGCAAGAACAAGAGGTACGCCGTGCGGCCGTAGCGCAGGCGCACGAACTCCCCGCTTGTATATCCGCGCGGCATAAGCTGGCGAATGCGTTGCGCCATCGGCGCGAACAAGAACAGACCGAAGGAAGCGGTGGAGTACGCCAGCATCCCCCAGATGCCGAACTCCAGCGCAAACTGCGGGGCGAGCATCGTGGTGTTGGATGTGACCCACGTTGCCACGGCGGTCGCCGTGCCGAGCGCCAGCCCCACACTGCGCCCTGCGAGCATGTAGCCGTCTAGACCCGACGCCTTCTTGCCCCAGTAGCGGCCGAGAAGGATCCAAGCGAGGCTGAAAAGCGCTAGTAGCAGCCAGCCCGTGCGCTCGGGCAGGATGGTCTCGTTGATCATGATTTCAGCTCGCTTCGCTTCGCGCGGTGCCGCGCAACACGACGAAAGCGGTTGCCAGGAAAACGAGCGCGCCGACGCCCATGAGGCTCAACGCTCTGGTTTTGGGCCAGTGGGTGATCACGAGCTCTTGTGGTTTCGACCACGCGCTCCACGCGGCGTCCCCTTGGCGCGCTCTCACGCGGAAATAGTACGAGCCGTCGAGCAGACCCGAGACGTAGCGACCCTGATCGGGTCCGGTGTACAGCGTCTTGGGGTCGCTGAAGGCTGGATCCACGGAACGCTGGAGTTGATACGTCGGCTCAGGTCCGCCCTGGTGCTCGGCCCCCCAGGTCAGCGTGGTGCTACCCGCCTGGGACTCGATGCGCGGGTCGCCGAGCAACTTGGGCTGTAGAGGCTCGGCTTCGCTGGCATACGCCAAGGCCGGTTGAAGCCACGCCAGCGCAACGACTGAGAGCGTCAGGAGCAGCGCAGAACGCGCAAAAAACGCTCGGAAAACCCGCAAATCTGGGGAAACGGACGTACAGCGGTGGCGTCCGCTACTCGAAAGCAGCGCGGCTGGGGCCGCGGCTCGAACACTCTGATCGGCGAGAATTGAACTGACTCGGCGGCTACTTCGAACGGAACTTACACAAAGGATCGGTCGCTCTCCCTTTCAAACGCCGGTGCACCCTAACGGCTACATGCCTCGATTGCCACCCGCACACCCATTCAGTTCGAGGAAACTCGAGGGCAACCTTGGATCACCCCTGTGTCGTAGGCGCGCGCAGACCTAGATCAGAGTAATCTTCTGCATTGTTGTTCGTTGGAGCCTCCAAATCCGGCCGCGCGCCACACCTGAGATAGGTCAGACGAAACGAGCGCTACTTGGCACTGAAAAGCATCCCCGATCTGCTGTTCGCTGATCCGCTGCCACGGCTCGACCTCGATCGCCTGAGGCGTGTGGTGTCGTTCGTCTATGCGGCGGGTGACTCAGGTGGTGCGCTAGCTGAGGCGCTGTGTCGCGTGAGACCGATAGAAAGCAGCTTCGAGCCGGGGTGCTTTGCGAGAGACGTCTTCCTGGACGATCTCGCATCGAGTCTGTTCGCCGTCACGTTGGAGGGCCGGGAGTTCGGCGTGGCCCTGGAGTATGCGCTCAACGTCGTCGCGACCCCGCCTCGCGCAGAAGAGGACGTGGCCTACCGCCGAGGGATCCTCGACGAGCTGATGGCACGGCCCGCGTTGGTCGAGCGAGCTGGGGAGAGCTACGCGGCGATCGCACGGCTCAAGCAGCATCTCGAAGACTCGGATCCTTCCAATCCCGTGGAGTCGGTTCGCCGTCGGCTGGACCTGTTGGAGGATGTACGTGGGGTGCTGCTGGGGCTGGCCGCGTTTTCGGAGTGCAAGTCCGGCCTTGGAAGGATCGCTGAGTGGGCTGCGGGCCAGCGCGCACGCCCGGAGTTCGCGCGCCTGACTGAGTTGCTCGACTTCGAGACCAACCTCTCGCTGATGGACTTGAGGGTGCGCGTCGGAGCTGATGGCCGACTGCGCGGCTTCGACATCGTCAAACTCGAGGAGAACGTCAGAAACCGCTTCTACCTGACTCCCCTCAAGCGTTGGCTGAACCGCATTCACATGTGGTTCCGCGGTTATCGCTTTGGCGAGCACGAGCTCTTGTCCCGACTGGTCGACTCGGCGTTTTCCGCGTTCGAACCCCAGGTAGCTGCGCTTCTGCAACTCGGCCTCGATCTTGGAATGTACGTTGGCCAACTCCAGTTTCGTGCCCGCGCGCAACGCGTAAAGCTCGACATGCGCTGCGCAGACTTGGTTTCGGGGGGGGAGGGAAGTCGTCTCGAACGCCTCTTCAATCCGTTGCTCCTCGCTCACGGGGTCGAACCGATTCCGTGCGATATCGAGTTCGGGGGCAACTGCTCGGTACTGGTCGTCACTGGGCCGAACTCAGGCGGCAAGACGCGCTTGATGCAGTCGTTGGCGTTCGCGCAGCTGCTCGGTGAGGGAGGGTGGTTGGTTCCGGCGGCGCACGCACGTTTGGAGCGGGCGGGCGGTCTGTTCGCGTCTCTGATCGAGGAACCGGCGGCGGACCAACGGGAGGGGCGCCTTGGTAGCGAGCTACTGCGTATCCGTAGGGTATTCGAGCACGCGCGACCAGGAGCGCTGGTGTTGCTCGACGAGCTTTGCTCGGGGACGAATCCCTCGGAAGGGGAGCAGCTCTTCGAGCTGGTGGTCGAGCTACTGTTCGAACTCCGTCCGAGGGCGTTCGTCACGACTCATTTTCTTGAGCTCGCGCAGCGCCTCGAGCGCGAACTCAAGCCGGATCACCCAGGGGACCTTGGCTTCTTACAGGTGGAACTCGACGAGCACATGGTGCCCACCTTTGGCTTTGTGCCCGGTGTGGCCAGCACCTCGCTTGCGCGTGAGACTGCCTCCCGTCTGGGCGTTACACGCGATGAGCTACTCGGGTTGATCCGCCGTCATCCGGCGCTGCCAAGCCCTTCAGAGCCGCCTGTGGTGGACAGCCAAGCGAACGTGGAAGCGCCGGACTCCGCATTTGATTCCGTGCGGCAAAGCTAGGTCGCTGCCTTCAACTCAGCCGAGGACGTCGGTGATCGCCGACACCAAGAGCGGAAGGTTCTTGCTGGTGATGCCCGCGACGTTGATGCGACCCGAGCGCACCATGTACACGCCGTGCTTCTGCGTCAGCTGGTCGACTTCCTCTGGGGAGAGCCCCGTGTAGGAGAACATCCCCTTCTGATTCAACATGAAGCTGAAGTCGCGTTTGGCTCCCGACGCCTTCAGGGCATCGACCAAAGACACGCGTAGCTCTTGTAACCGCGCTCGCATGCCGGCGACTTCTTTCTCCCACAGCGTCCTGAGCTCCGGATTGGTCAGCACGCTGGTTACCAGTGCGCCACCGGTCCGCGGCGGGTTCGAGTAGTTGGTGCGGATCGCGATTTTCACGTGGCTGAACACCCGCGACGCCTCGTCAGCGTTTTCGCCCACGAAGGTCAGCGCGCCGATGCGCTCGTTGTAGAGGCTGAAGTTCTTGGAGAACGAGCTGGCGACGAAGAACGGTGCCTTGCCTTTCGCAAACGCGCGAATGCTCGCGACGTCCTCGTCCAGTCCATCGCCGAAGCCCTGATACGCCGTGTCGAACAGCGTGAGGAAGCCGCGCGCCGCTTGAACCTTCTGCAGCTCCTGCCACTGCTCCGGAGACGGGTCGAAGCCAGTGGGGTTGTGGCAGCTCGCGTGGAAGAGCACTAGGTCTTGTTCGTCGGCCTGAGATAAATCCTCGAGCATGGCTTCGACGTTCAGGCCCTTGCGACCCGCGTCGTAGTAGCGGTAGCTCTTCACCTCGAGGCCCGCCGCCTTGAAGATCGCGTTGTGGTTGGCCCACGTTGGGTCGCTCAACCAGACCTTGCCGGGGCGGTGCTTGGCCACGAAGTCCGCGGCCACGCGTAGGGCGCCGGTGCCGCCCGGAGTCTGCGCCGTCACGCCGCGACCACCAATATCGCCAGCCAAGGCGCCGAGCAGGAGCTGCCTGACTTCCTTGCCATAGGCCTCGGGCCCGGTGATGGGCAGATAGCTGCGGTCAACCTCTGATTCCGCGAGGATTTTCTCCGCGCGGCGGACACACTCCAACGAAGGCGTCTTGCCCTCGTCATTCTTGAAGACGCCGACTCCGAGATTGATCTTGGTATCTCGAGGATCGGCACGGAAGGCTTCGGTGAGACCGAGGATGGGATCTGCAGGTGCGCTCTCGAGACGTTCGAACATGGCTCTCCTTTGAGGCATCCGGGGAAGCTTGCGTGGATGCGACGGGCGAAATCTGCCCTGCGTCCATCCAGGGTCAACCGAAGACTGATCGGATGGCTGATTCTGCTGTGCCACGTTGGGCCGGCGGCTCTCGTTGAGCATCTTGAGCGCTCAAACGTGGCTTCTCCGCGCTTGATTCAAGCGCTTTGGCGGCCTTGGTATGTTGCTTGCTCAGGTCTTCAGCAACGGCGCCCGCGGGCGGCAGTCGTTCTCGAAAGGCTCTCGCGATGAATCGTTTCTCTCTCGTCACGCTGCTTGGTCTGGGTATCGCACAACTCGCCGCCTGCGGAGGTGACTCCTCAGATGACGGAAGCGGAGGGGCCGGCAACGCAGGGAACGCGGGGAGTGCTGGCAGCGCGGGGGTTGCTGGCAGTGCCGGAAACGCGGGTGCGGGCACGGGCGGTGAGGGCGGGACACTAAATGCTACGCGGAAATGTGGGTTGGGGATTGAATGCGAAGCAGGTGACACCTGCAAGTACTCGGGCTTTGAAACCGGTGTCACCTGTGACTGCGATCCCTCCGGTCACTTCCTTTGCGACTCCGGGGGCGCTGGGGCTCCTCCGTTCGAACCATGCAACGAGCGGGCTGCGTCGGGTCAGGGCGGCTCGTGTAGGCTATCCAACGGCTACTGCACCCGAACCTGCACGGAGAGCGCGTGCGAGGTGACCTGCGACGGCGAGCCCGCCACGGTCGAGTGGGCGGAAGAGTGCGCCCCGAGTATGTGTGGACTCGACTATTGGGGCTGGGGCGGCTGTGAAATCAGCACTGGCCCATCTTGCAGCTACCAGATTGACTGTAGCGAGCCGGGCAAGGAATACGCCATCACCGGCACGTGCGAGTAGAGTTCAGCGCGGCTCCAGGATGACCACCGGGATCACTCGATCCGTCCAGCTCTGGTAGTCCTCGAAGTCCGAATACATCTCGAGGAGGCGCGGCCAGAGTTTCGCGCGCTCTTCGGGGCTGGCGGTGCGCGCCTTCAGTTTCAATGTTTCCCGGCGGATTTGCACTTCGCACTCCGGCTTCGCTTGCAGGTTCAGGTACCACAGCGGGTGCTTGGGCATTCCGCCTTGAGACGCTACGACCACAACGCTCTCGCCGTCGCGGATGTAGAGCAGCGGTGTGGTCCTCGGCTCGCCTGATTTTCGTCCCGTCGTCGTCAGCAGACAAACCGGGGCGCCGCCCAAGAAGCGTCCGCCGAGTTTGCCGCCGGACTTCTTGTACACCCAGGTATTCGCATGGGACATCCAACGCATGATGCGGGGGACGATTGGTGAGTCTAGGCCGTCGGGGCGCGGTTTCGGCATTGGGGTCCTCGTTCAGACTTCGGTGAGTCCAGGCAGTAGTCGGGCGCGGACGCGCTGCGCGACTTCTGGAGTGCAGTAGCGGGAGACGTCTTCGCCGGCGAGCACTAGCTCCTTGAGCCGGCTGCTGCTGACGTCGCTGAGGTCAGGTTCGGCGGCCAAGAGCACCGTGGCGAGCTCGGGTGCGAGCTTGCGATTCTCAGCCGCCATGTCGGTCTCGTAGGCGGCGTCGGATGCCCCGCGGATACCGCGCACCAAGACGTTGGCGCAGATCCGCCGCGCGTAGTCGACGACCAGCCCACGAGTGTGTCCCGTGCTGACGTTCGGCAGCGGACCAAGCACTTCGTCGAGCATCTCCAAGCGCTCGGGCACGCTGAAAGTCGCTTGCTTGTCGGGATTGTCGGCTACCAGCACGCGCACATGGGTGAAGAGCCGCGCGGCCTGCTGCACTACCGAACGGTGTCCTTCGGTTATCGGGTCGAATGTGCCTGCGTAGACGGCTATCGTCATGGCTGGGTGATGGTATGTCGATCGACGCGGATAGGGGTAGCCTCGACTCGAGTCAGCAGCTGGTCGAAGACGTCTCCAACGGGTGCATCCAGTGTAAGGGAAGCGTGAGCGTGCCCTCGGGTTTCCCCCAGGTTCACGATCACCACAGTCTTTTCCCGCTCGGTTGCGCGCCGCACGAAGCGAAAGCCTGAGAATACGACGAGGGAAGAGCCGGCGACGAGCAAGCCATCCGCCGCGTCAAAGAGCTCCCAGGCTGCGTCGACGGTTGGTTTCGGAACTCCTTCGCCGAAGAAGACCACGTTGGGCTTCAGGACGCCCTCACACCGCTCACAGTCCGCGACACGGAAGCTCTCTACTACGCCCCGATCGAGCTCCGCGTCGCCATCCGGAGCCAGCTCTGCCTGGCGGTGCTCCCAGCCGGGGTTCAACTCCCGGAGCCGAGCTTGGAGGTGATCCCGTGAGGAAATGCCTCCGCAGCCAAGACAGCGCACCTCGGCCAGGGCACCATGAAGCTCGACCACGTTGCGCGTACCGGCCTTGGTGTGGAGTCGGTCTACGTTCTGCGTGATAACCCCGACGACGTTCCCGCGCTGCTCCAGCGTCGCGAGGGCCCGGTGGGTGCGATTGGGCAATGCCTCGCGGAAACGGGTCCAGCCGAGCATGCTGCGCGCCCAATAGCGCTGTCGCCCTGCCACGCTGGCTACGAATTCCTTGTACTGGATTGGGTTCCTGGCCCGTCGCGCCGTCTCCGGTCCGCGGTAGTCTGGGATGCCGCTCTCGGTACTCACCCCAGCGCCCGTCAGGACCACCCAGCGCTGACCTGCCACTAGATCGGCGAGGCGGCCGAGGGACTCTTGGTCGACTGGAATTGCAGAAGGCGTGGATGACGCGCCGAGCATGCAACGACACATAGGACGCTACATGCCGGTGGACCAGTCGGCACGTTCACTGAAGGCCGCTGCAAAGTGGCCGATTCTACTGGCACTTCCGTTGGGCAAGAGCTAAGGGTCCGCCCACAGAGACGGTAAACGCCGTCCGGCGATGAACTACCCCTCGCTTTGCCCAGCGTGCCTCGGCGCAAAGGGCCACGCAGCGCCTGTGCTGCTGTACGAGCGAGCTGGCGAGTAGGCCGCTGTTCTCACCTGAAGTTCCCGCGTTGCGGGATGGAGGAGTTCGAATGCAGCTGTGGTCTGCTTTGTTCACCCTGGTCTTGGTGCTCGATCCGCTAGGCAACCTGCCAGTGTGCGTTTCATTGATGAAGTCCGTGCCGGAGGCGAGGCGTCGGCGGGTGCTAGCCCGTGAGGCGCTCGTTGCACTGGTCGCGCTCCTGCTGTTTCTCTTCTTTGGTCCGCAGCTGCTTTCCTTGATGGGGGTGAGCGGACCGGCGGTGCGCATCGGGGGTGGCGTCATCTTCTTCTTGCTCGCCCTGCGGATGATTTTTCCCGACCTCGGTAGCATCACAGGTGACTCCGAGGACGGCGATCGCGAGCCCTTCATCGTGCCGATCGCGATTCCGCTGATGGCCGGACCGTCGGCGCTCGCTTCCGTGACTTTGCTCTCGAACACCTATCCAGGGCAGGTGTGGATGTGGCTTGGCGCCGTGCTGGGCGCCTGGGTGATCGCCTCGGTGGTGCTGCTATTTGCACCTGATGTGCACCGTTTGATTGGTCAGCGCGGTGAGCTGGTGACCCAACGACTGATGGGCACGCTGCTGGTGATCATCGGGGTACACATGATCATGACGGGCGTGAGCGGGTACTTTCCCCTCACCCCCAACCCTGCGTGAGGCTGAGGAGCCTTCGCAAGCGCTGGTTGGGGCACAAAACGCGACCGCCTCGCATTGCTGCGAGGCGGCTTGCGCGTTGTTTGGAGTAGCAGGTCAGAGCTGTTCGAGGAACGCGATCAGGTCCTGCTTTTGGCGATGGTTCAGGTGGATTGGGTAGTCGCGACCGTCCGCCGAGTGGTTGTACTGCGGGCTGTTGAAGTAGTCGACGACCTCTTCCAGAGTCGCAGCCGAGTTGTCATGGAAGTAGGGTGCTGCGTCCTTGATTCCGCGAAGCTGCGGAACCTTGAAGCGCCCGATGTCTTCGGAGCGCGCCGTGCTGGCCGCGAGGCCCACGTCGAAGGTCACCGTTAGATTCCGCGTGGTACCGTCTTCGTTCGCCAACGGTAGAACGATGGGAGCGAAGCCGGAGCCCGTGTACTGCGTGAAGCGCAGGTTGTGAGTGTTCGCTTCGGCGACACCTACGTTGTAGAACTTGCCCACCGGCGGCGCGAAGCCTGGGTTGTCGACACTGCGTTCCGACTGGCCGGTGCCGAGCGCCTCGATGTTCTCGAGGCCGTTGAACACGTTCGGCGTGTTGTGGCAGCTGTAGCAGTACTTGTCGAAGACCTTCTTTCCGCGTTTCTGCGACTTCGTGAAGATCGGCACCGTGTAGTACGGGTCGTTCACCAGCGTGTCGTACATCGGGTCGTTGGGGTCCCGCAGCGCGTTCAACACCGGATCGCTGACTTGAGCGAACATGAACGCTTCCATGTCATTCCCAGTGGGTACCGGGAACAGGTCATCGAAGCGCCCGTCGGTGTTCTGCGTGTGGCTGAACACCGCACCGCGCGCCGTCTCGAACATCACGCGGCCCCGGCCATCGTTGAGGAAGCCGTTGTTGAAGCCGACGTTGATCAGCTGGATCGACTTACGCCAGAAGAACACCTGCTTGTACGGGTCCGTGTCGTCGCGCTGGGGGTTGAACCGATTGGGCCGATACTTGATCAAACCACGCAGGTTCAGGTTGTCCATCGCGTCGGGGTCACCGCCAGCGTCCGCGTCGATGCCCGTGAACAGCGTGTCCGTGAGGGCAATGCTGTCGGTCAACGGCGGGGCTGGTAGACCCAAGCGCGCGCCCAGGCCGCGGTGACAGGTGAAGCAGCTGCGACCGTTGCTGGTCACGTTGCCTCCGTACGGAAGTGATGCGCCTTCGAAGAGCGCTTCAGTGGTGTCTTCGGTCTCGAGGTCTGCTGCCAAGCCGAACTTCTTGCGACCGTTCTCCGTATCAGCCCCTGGTTGGAGGGGGTTGAAGCGGACTCGGGCCTCGAGATGCAGGCTGCGGCTGCCGGACGGCACGAGCTTGCCGTTGCCGTTGTTGCACAGCGCTTGATCCGTGCTCGAGGTGACGGGCTCTTCACCACCCGTCGGTCCTTGACTACATGCTGCGAAGCCTCCACTGAAGGTCATCGCGACTACCAGACTCAATGTACTTGTCTTCGTCATGACGTCCTCCTCTCAGGGGCTAGGCGGTGCACAGAAGTTGATGCCTTTAGTGTGGACCGGCTGGAAGTAGTCAGCGCACTGACCTGCTCCCGGCCACGGTCGGATTGGCGGAGCGACGCTGGCGAACGCTGCGTCGATATCCAGTGACCAGCCCTTGGGCACGACACCGCCCACCAGGGTGGTGTTGCTGAAGCTGCCGATCAGGGTCTGAAGCGGCGGATCCGTGAAGGCGACCGCAGGCTCCACCGTGATGTCGAACAACATGCCCGAGCGCACGTAGTCAGAGAAGGGCGGCGCGTCCGCGACCGTCGAAGGTGGCGTCATGTAGGGCCGCAGCTCGGATAGATCCACGCGGAATGGGTTCACGCCGCACAGGTTGGGCGGCGGGAAGGTAAAGAGGTGGTGTCCCAGCTCCGGTCGATCGCCACGTCGGACGTGGTCGAACGGGAACGTCCACTCGAGATCCACGTCGCCATTGGCCTTCGGCTGGAACTTCGGGGTGGGGAACATCTTGAGGGTGGGGAACGGCACCACGATGGGGGACGGCGGCGTCTCGAAGTCCCATGAGCTGCCGAGCAGGTCCAAAGTGACCGGGTCGTAGTAGAAGTCGAGCATCGGCCCGCTAGCGACCAACCACAGCTGGTAGTAGCCGTCCTCGATGTCTTCCGGCTCCGGCAGGAACGCGTTGGGGAAGAAGTTCACTCCCTGCGTGCGGTCCACGTCAGGGAAGCGGTCGAGGACGCCCTTACCGGTGGCGTGCACCTTCACCCAGTTCTCTTCTTCGTCCCACTTGATCTCGAGCTTGACCTCGCCATCACACTTCTTGGTCTTGAGGACGGTGAGCTCGAAGGGGATGGCACCTCCGCGATGTAGCGGGATTTCCAGCTCACCCTTCTCGTACGTGCCCGCAGATGCGGGGGTGGTCTGCTGATTGTGCGTTGCGTAGCTGCCTGTCGACGCGAACGCCGCGGCAAGACCTACGCTCAAGCCCATCATGAGGCCGAGCCTTTTTCGCTTCCTCGTGGAAGCGCCTGCTTCGAGTGTCTTCATGCCACCTCCGCTGCTGCCCAAAGAACCACTGTTACTAAGTACGTGAGCTGTCGCTCGGATCTTCGCTCGCTGGTCGCGCTCTGCCTAAACGCGAGTCCGATGCTCCCCCAATCCCGATCGTTTGCCCCAAGGCGCGAAAAACCCCGAACGCGTGCGCTGAGCGCTTACGTTGCTCGGTGGAACTGCCTGACAGTGTTTCCACATGAGTATTCGCGAGGGCGCGCTCCTTGGAGCGCTTCGGTCGAGAAAAAGGAGGGTCGGAAGGAGGAGCGGAGGGGTAGCCGCTCCAGAGTTTCGTGCACTGTTCCGTTTCGCGTTGAGCGACGGGAAGCGCCCGAGCATCTGATGTCTCATACAGGGGCGTACGAGGTCAAACCGTTTTCCTATCGCAACACAACATTACTCCCACGGTATCTCACTCTCAGCCGCGCTATCTTACCTGAGCCGCATGTCACCTCAGCCGCATGTCACCCGTAGCCACCCTGTTTGTAGCTGTTGCCGCGCACGTGTTGCCGCGCGGCTGTTTACTCCCCGCGGCTGTTTACTCCCCGCGGCAAGAGTAGGCCGTGTGTACCTAGGCTTGCGGGAACGCAGCGGTAGTTCGCGTTCAATGCCGTAGCTGGCTTTTGCGCGCGAAGCGGGCCTTTTTTTGGGGGGGAGGGAAAGCCGAGAAGCGTCGACTGGGTCGTTTGCCTGACGTTCGTTTGGCGAGCACGGTGGCTGCTGCCAAGTCGCTGGCAACTTATGCAAGTCACAGGTAGGCGAATGCCTTACCTCGCGGAACCGCGCGGCAGCGGGTCGTCGCGATTGCTGGTGGATGTGGAGTCCCAGCCGCGGGTCGAACGCCGTGACTGGAAGTGCGTCCTCGAGACTTTGCGCGTCGCGTTGATCCGTATTGGTTCGCGAGGCGTACAAAACGAAACAGGGCACGCGCTGTGAAAGCGGTGCCCTGTTGGGTTGCAGCTGGGCTGCGAACGAAGACGTGTCTAGGCGTTCAGCAGCGCAGATGTGGTCTGCTGTGTGAGGTCAGGCGTGTCGCCCTTTGGCGAGCAGCGTCTGCAGCTTGTTCTCCGAGAAGCCGAACGCCTTTCCTAGGGCACGCACCGCTAGGCCCTGCTTCTCGCCAATCCCGCCGTCCTTCCACGCGACCGCGCTGGCGACCACGAAGACTCCTTCGCGCAGGGCGTCGTCTTCCAGGGTGCCAGCAATTGCCTCGAAGCGAACGTCGCGGCCCTCCGACTCCAATCCCTCACCAGCGTACTCGAGCATGCCCGCGATGGCGTCGGAGTCTACGTCGCCTTCGGTGAGCTTCGTGAACCCGTCGATGAGCGTGTGGGTCTCGTTTTCGCTCAGCGACCCGTCTGCGACAGCCACGATGTATGCGGCTTCGACCATTGCCCCTAGGATCGCCATGCCCTCTGACTCGGCCTGGGCCGCCCGCTCAGCGGCAAGCGCCTGCTGTACTTCATCCATCCCGTCCAACGCGTTCTCGATGTCGCTCATGAGTCCTCCTCAGCCCTGGGAGTACATCATTCTGCCGGTGGGGTCAGCGGCTTTGAGCGGACAGATCGCGAGGGGTGGCGAAGCGCCTGGGATTTCCAGCTGGTCGGCGCGACTGACTCCCGGTTCTGGCGGTGCTCTGCTCGAGCTCGTGCGGAGCTGTCTAGCCGAAACGCTTGCGCATGGCGGGTAGCTCCAGGGATCACGTCACGGCTGCGTCGCCTCCTGAGGCGCATCGTCCTTTGCGGGGCGTCGTCTTTTGCGGGGCACCGCCTTTGCGGGCATCGTCTTTTGCGGCGCAGGCCTGACGCGCGCATGCCTGGAGGAAAATACAGGAGGTCGTGAGCCTCAAATAGGCAGGGCGGGATATTCCCTGTGGAATATCCCGCCCTGTGGGTTGGACCAGCCGACGTCAGTTGGAGCCGGCGGTGCCAGCGGTGCCAGCGCCCGCGCTGCCAGCAGCGCCACCGGTGCCTGCGCTGCCAGCAGCTCCAGCGGCGCCAGCAGCTCCAGCGGCGCCAGCAGCTCCAGCGGCGCCAGCAGCTCCAGCGGCGCCGGCAGCTCCAGCGGCGCCAGCAGCTCCAGCGGCGCCAGCAGCTCCAGCGGTGCCACCCGTCGCGCCGGTGCCGCCCGTCGCGCCGGTGCCGCCCGTCGCGCCGGTGCCGCCCGTCGCGCCGGTGCCACCCGTTGCGCCGGTGCCACCCGTTGCGCCAGTGCCACCGCTCGCGCCGGAGCCGCCGCCCTCTTCGTCGTCGCTACAGCCAACCATGGCCAAAGCGCTGGCGCAGATCAGGAGCGCCCCGATGTTAAGAAGCTTGTGTTTCATACTTAGTCTACTCCGTGTGGAAATGTTTCGTCTCGAGCCCGAAGGTTCGAGCCGTGTGCTCGACATCGTTGCCTCTGTCGAGCGGCCCGTTCGCTTCGTTGTTTGACCAACGAGGCGAAGCGTTCTTTTCGAGCACGCCTCCACGGGCGAGCTTCATCGAGGTACGTCTCCCGGGACCAGCCCGAGCGAACGGTGTTCTGCGAGCGACATGCCAACAGCCTCGCCGTGTACTTTAGCGCAGCGGAGCGAACAGGGATGCACAACTGACGCATTGGTAGCTTTTTTCGGCTGCGGAACCTGAGCGCTCGTTTCCTTGAGGCTTCGCTCAAGTGTTCGTGAGCGGCGCGTGCGCGCTGGGATCAATGCCGCGCGGATTCTGACTATGACATCGGTGTCAGAGTTTCTGGTGGAGCCGCGACACCGGATTCGATCACTCGCACCTGCTCGCTTTTTTCGTGGAGATGCTCGCGTTTTCATCGAGCAGCACCGCTTCTCGGGAATAGACGCGGCGTTCGACAGTTCGAGCCGGCGGCCGATGTTGCGCGGAAATGTCTGCGCGTGCACCCGCACGGATGTGCGCACCTGCCGCGGGAAAGTTTCCCTGGTCAGCCGCGCGGCGTGGAGTCCCGTTTCAGGAGTGTTTCGATGTGAGACCTTGGCTCAACCGCGACACCGAGATCAGGGTCACAAAGCAAACAGGCGGTGCGCTGATGCGCACCGCCTGTTGATCTGAGCTAGCTTGGACTCGCTCAGGGGCAAGCGCCGATGCCCGTCGCGTGGGGGCAGTGCGTGCTCGCCGGCTGGCCGCTCTCCACAAAGCCCAGGTGCGTCTCATAGCAAGCGCTTTCGCCTGAAGTCTCGTACTTGGTGACGCAGGCCGCCTGGTCCGCATAACGATCAGTACCGCCGTACCCACACTCCTTCTCGTAGCGTGCGCAAAACGCCTCTGCCGCGCTGCCGCCACCCGTGCCGCCGGTTGCGGACCCTGCGGAACCGGCGGTGCCTCCGGTTGCTGCGCCCGCCGAGCCGCCGGTTGCTGCGCCCGCCGAGCCGCCAGTTGCTGCGCCCGCCGAGCCGCCGGTCGCGCCGGTCGCGCCGGTGCCACCACTGGTGTTGCCTGCCGAGCCACCCTGTGCGCCCGTTCCACCGCTGGTGTTGCCCGCCGAGCCACCCTGGGCGCCGGTGCCGCCCGAGCCGCTGGAGCCGCTGGAGCCGCCACCACCCTCATCGTCATCACCGCAGCCGACCAGGCCGACCGAAGCTCCAAGCAACAAGACAGCACCAAAGGCGAAGAATTTCTGTGTGCGCATATGTCGTCCCCAAAAAGTGTGTTGCCCCGTCCAAGGGGCGCACCACCCCTGAGGGTGGCTGGAAGAACTGGCGTAACGATCGTGTGCCAGCACCCGAAGCCTGACGACACCGGCGTCGATTGGTCAAGTCCGTGACAGCCGGAGTGACGCAGTGCTCAGGCTGGATTTGGCTGCATTAGGGTTTGGGCAGGGATGCCGTTCCTCCCCCCCAACCGAGCATACGGGAGCGTGCGGTGAGAGAAACCAACGGGATCCGTGCCTCGCCGCCTCGCGTCCCTGGTCTCCATGAACTGCCACATTTTGCAGTGGTTGAGCTGAAGGTCTGCAAGATGTTTCCGTGGAACAAAGTGCAGCCAGAGTAGGGGACCCAGTGCGGGAAGTGCATCACCCGCGCCCGCTGGATGACCGTTCCGGCGGTTTGCCGAAGCCGCCGGGTCGCGCGCATGGGTGTTTGATTCCACGGCGCTTGGTTTCAGCTGAGTGTCTCGTCAGCCAAACGCGTGTTCGTCTCCTCACGGAGACCACAAGCGAAGCCGCAAGTGCCGCGATGGAGCGCTTTCTGCGACGTACGTAGAGGGACACCGCGCTACGCTTGAGCAACGACCCCGATGGACAGCGAGAACCCAATCAGCTTGCGCTGGGCACGCGTGGTGGAGGCGACGTCGCGCGCTCCGCTGCCGATGTCCGAGCTGCGCCTGCGCGCGGGCGACATGCTGGGTGAGTTCACGCTGCTGATGAAGCTCGCTCAAGGCGGGATGGCCACTATTTGGGTTGCCGCGCGGCAAAGCAACGACGGTCGACCGGAGCTGGTGGCGATCAAGACGATGCTGCCCCATCTGTGCGGTGACCACGCGTTCGTCAGCATGTTCCTCGACGAGGTGGGTTTGCTCACCGCAATTCATCACCCCAACGTGATCGAGGTGCGTGATGTGGGCTTGCACTACGGGCTGCCCTACGTTGCCCTGGAGTGGATCGACGGCGACAGCTTGGGCCAGTTGATGACCGAGGTCACGAATCGCGGCGAATCTCTCCCGCTCAACGTCATGTTGCGCATCGTCGGTGAGTGTTGCCTTGGGCTGCACGTTGCCCACGAGCTGCGTAACGAACGGGGCGACTTCGCCGGCGTGATTCACCGTGACGTATCGCCAGCAAACATCGTCGCTGGTGCGACCGGGGACGTGAAGTTGATCGACTTTGGCGTCGCCACTGCGGTGGACCGCTTGAGCGAGCAAACCGGAACCGGCGTCTACAAGGGCAAGGTCACGTACATGGCCCCGGAACAAGCCATGCGCCTGAAGATCGATCGGCGTGCGGATGTTTGGGCTGCAGGCGTGGTGCTTTACCGTATGGTAACTGGGCGAACTCCATACCAGGGGTCCATGCTCGAGGTGTTCCAACAGCTCAAGCTCGGCGCGCCCTACACCCCGCTCCCGCGTAGTGTTCCCAAGCCTTTGGCTGATGTGATTCACACGGCACTGCGCCGCGACCGCGACCAGCGCTACCAAACCGCGGCTGACTTTCGCCGCGGCATTCAGTTCGCGGCGGCCCAGCTCTGCGAGCCACTCACCAAGGATCAGTTCGCGAGCTACGTGAGAAAGTACCTGGGCGAGAAGCTCTCGACCCAACGCGCGCAGATCCTCGAGGCCATGGGCAGCATCGAGTTCGCTTGAGCGAGGAGCTTCCGGCCTACATCAAGCGGCAGTACTTCTCACCGCCGCTGGCTTTTCCGTAGGGTACCGAGTTCGACGCCGGCTTGAGGTAGATGTGCCCATCGCCAAGGGGCTTCGGAATGATTGCGCCAGCAGTCAGCGGACGCCCGAAACGCGCGTTTTCTACGATCACGATGATGTCGTCACCGTCCTGCTTGAAGCCCCAGTAGGACGCGCCGAGGCTGTCGTCTGGCTCTCCGGCGCAGGTCTTCCCCTCGGAGCTCAGCGCGACCACGAGTTGACTGTTGGGGTCCGTGCGCGGGATCGGACCTTGCCACATGAAGCTCGGGTCCGTGGGTTGTCCCACCTTGAGGGCCAGACAGCTGCAAGCTGACGTCTGCTTCTTCGCGTCATCGGTGAGGGCGACGTCATGCCGGGCGCCGAGCAGCGCGTACTCACCCTCCATGGGCGACTCATCCAGGCTGCGGTCCACGGGCGTCAGAGGCTGGTCGAAGTCCTGGGTGTCTTCCTTCTCGCCGGCGTTGATGTTCGCGTTCGCGCTTACTGAAGCTCTGCAGCCTCCGGAGCTGATGGCGGCGGCGCCGAGCAAACACATCACCGCGGCTTGGCTGCGCGTGCGCTTCGTAGAGCGGAAGGCGAGTCGACTCGTGGTGGAGCTCAAGCTTGTGCGGATCATGCTGTAAAAGCGTGTCACCGAGCCTAGTTCGCGGGCAACTCTTATGCTGCAGCGAGGCGAGTAGGCTAGTCTTCGGCTGTGGACATCGATGCCCTGAAGGCCAGTCTGGCCAGCACTTCGACGTTGCGTCCGCACGGCAAAGTCAAAGCGGTCACGGGATTGTCCTTACGGGCCAGCCTGCCAGGTGGGCGAGTCGGCGATGTGGTGCTCGTTAGGCGGCGGGGACAGCCGCTCGAGGCGGAGATCGTCGGCTTCGTCGAGGGCGAAGTGGTCGCGATGCCTCTCGGTAGCTTGGACGGCGTCGGCCCCGACGACCCAGTGGAGAGTCTTGGCACGCCGCTGCAGGTGAGCGTCGGGCCGGGAATGCTCGGGCGGGTTCTCGACGGGCTGGGTCGCCCTTTGGGCGAGCCGCTTGGTGGTCCTTTGGAGCGGGTCCCTGTGGACCGAGCACCTCCGGCAGCGCTCGAGCGCCGTGCGGTGGACGCCGGCTTGGCCACTGGTGTTCGCGCCATCGACGGCTTGATGACTCTCGGTGTTGGCCAACGCGTGGGCCTGTTCGCGGGATCCGGTGTTGGCAAGAGCACCCTGCTTGGAGCGATCGCGCGCGGGACCTCAGCGGATGTGGTCGTGGTTGCCTTGGTGGGTGAACGCGGACGTGAGGTGAATGAGTTCTTGGAGCAGGCTCTCGGCGAAGCCGGATTGGCTCGCTCGGTGGTGGTGATCGCGACGAGTGACGCACCCGCGCTCGAGCGCTTGAAGGCGGCCCAGGTCGCCACCGCCATCGCCGAGTACTTCCGCGATCAGGGGCAGAGCGTGATGCTGTTGGTGGACTCCGTGACGCGCTTCGCTCGCGCACAACGCGAAGTGGGGCTTGCGGCGGGGGAACCCCCCGCGCGACGAGGCTATCCGCCGAGTGTCTTTGCGATGTTGCCGCGGTTGCTCGAACGTAGCGGGCAAGGAGTGAACGGGTCGATTACCGCCATCTACACCGTACTGGTTGAAGGTGGGGACATGGACGAGCCGATCGCGGATGAGGTTCGCGGCATCCTCGATGGCCACATCGTGATGGACCGCAAGATCGCGGCGCGGGGACACTACCCAGCGATCGACGTGCCCGGCTCGCTTTCGCGGGTCATGCCCCAGGTGGTCGAGGCGGAGCACCTCTCCGCGGCGGCGCGCGTGCGCAGCCTGCTGGGCGCGTTCGAGGAGAAGCGCGATTTGATCGCGCTGGGAGCGTACTCGAAGGGCAGCGACGCCTTGGTTGACCGCGCGATCGCAGCTCAGACCGAACTTACGCAGTTCCTCCAGCAGGCCCCGAAGGACGTGTTTGCGTTCGACGAATGCGTACGCCGCCTGGCTCAGATTGCCCAGCGCTACCGCTGACGTCGGTTGCTGCCTTCAATCGCAGACGCGAGGGACAATTCCCTGGGGAAATGACGGTGTCAGCTGGCTAGCTCGGCATCCAGCTCGGCGAGCAGCTTCTTCGCCTTGCGTGAGAGCTTCTTTGGTACCGCTACGTTGACGAAGATATGCAGATCCCCGCGGGCGCGGCGGTCGAGGCGCGGAATGCCTTTGCCTCGCAACGTCAATACGGTGCCCGGCTGGGTCCCCTTGGGGACCTCCACTTGAACCTTGCTCTGGTCCGGAAGCTCGACGTCGAGCTCCGTGCCGAGGGCCGCCTCCGAGAACGCGATCACCTCGCGAACCAACAAGTCCGCGCCGTCTCGCTCCCAGCGCTCGTCCGGTGCCACCTCGACGTCGACGTACAGATCGCCAGAGGGCGCACCCTCGGGGCCCGGCATGCCCTGGCCGGAAACTCGCAGGCGGACCCCGGAGTCCACACCCGCTGGGAAGGTGACGAGCACCTTGCGCTCCTTGAGCACCTGCCCTTGACCCTTACAGTCTCCGCACGGATTCGTGATGATGCGCCCTTGCCCCTGACAGGAGGGACAGGTGGTGCTGAACATGATGAAGCCGCGCTGCGTGGCGACCTGGCCCGCACCCCCGCAGTGACGGCAGGTCTCGGCTTTGCTGCCCTCGGCTGCCCCGCTGCCCTTGCAGGTGTCGCACGGCGCGGCGCCCCGGACCTTGACTTCCTTCTTGCAGCCAACGAAGGCCTCTTCGAGGGTCAACCGAGTCTCCACGCGGATGTCTTGGCCGCGCGCTGCTCGGCGGCGTCCGCCGCCTCCGCCCGCCCCGCCGAAGAAGTCGGAGAACAGATCCTGGAAGTGCGTGAAGATGTCGCCGATGCCCGCGCCTTGGAAGTCGAAGCCGGCGCCGCCGAGCCCGGCGTGCCCGAATCGATCGTAGGCGGCGCGCTTCTCTCCGTCGGACAGCACGCTGTAGGCCTCGGTCGCTTCCTTGAACGATGCCTCGGCTTCCGGGTTGTCCGGGTTGCGGTCCGGGTGGAACTTGACGGCGAGCTTTTTGTACGCCTTCCGGATTTCGTCGTCGCCGGCGTCCTTTTGGACACCCAGCACTTCGTAGTAGTCGCGCTTGCTCATGGGGGGATTCATCGGTCCACGCTGTCGGGCACGGACGCTATCGGGTCAGCGCCCGGCGGAGGGTTGGGGAGCCGCGCTGCGCTTTAGCACGGCCACACGATGCGGCCGCCTAGGCTAAGTCGTGATCACGACCTGTCAACGTGGCCCTCAGAGACGGAGGTCCCGAGGTTGGCCTGCAGTTGCGCGATCAGCGCTGCCTTTCGCTGCAGCTCCGCGCGCGCGCTGGCCAGTTGCCTCGAGAGCTGCACCGCCGACTCGCCGGCGCTCAGGCTGGCCAGGCGACCCTCGAGCTCTTCGATCGACCAGCGGGCGGCCTCGAGGTCCGCTTGGAGGCGCGCGTTCTGTTCCGCGACCTCTGCCACCTGCGCCTCCTCCAAGGGGATTCGCGCACGGGTCTCGGCCGCGGAGCTTGTGGCAGCTGGCGAGGGTACTTGAAGCGCCTGGTCGTGGAGTCGCTCACGCAGCTCCATCAACTCGGCGACCAGTTGCTTGCCAACGCGCTCTGCCGTGAGCAGCTCGGCTTGCAGTCGCCGGATCTCCCCGCCGCGTTCGCGCAAGGCTTGTTCGAGCCGGTTGAGCTCCTCGGCGTTCTCTCGGGAGCCGCTAACCGCGGCTTCCGAGAGCTTCGACTCCGTCTGCTTGAGACTTGTTTCCGTGTGGCGAAGCTCTGCCTGAAGCTTACCGGCGCGATCCCGGGCTGACTCGCGCTGCTCTTCGACTTGCTTCAGCTTGTCTTGAGTCTGCGTGCGCTCGCGCTCGGCGCGCTCGGCGCGCTCCTCGGCCCGACGGCGCTCTGCCTCGAGCTCCTTGAGGCGACCTTCGAGACGTCCAGTCTCCCGGTCTTGCGCTTGGTGTTGGGCGCCGCTTTCGCTCATCACTTCGAGCTCGCGCCGTGCGGCGTCTAGCTCCCCAGCGAGGCTGCTCCACTTTCGACTCGCCTTGTCGAACTCGGACTGGATGCTGTCAGCACGAGCATCTGCGGCCGCCGCGCGCGCTTCGAGCTCCGAGATCCAGCGGCCACGCTTGTCGACCTCGCGCTCGAGCTCTGCGATGCGCCGGGTGCGTGTGGCCTCCTCCTTCGACGCGCTCTCCTTGGCGGCTTGGGCTGCCTGATTCTTTGCGGCCTCCAGCTTCGCGGCTTGTTCGCCACGGCTGGCTCCAGCCTCGGTCAGCTGGGCCTGCAGCTTCTCCAGCTCGGCTTCCAGCTTCTCCAGGCGCCCGCGGGCGCTGCGCTCCCGCGCTATGACGGCCTCATGTTGCCGCGAGGAGACACTCCCGCCTCGCTGGGCCAGTGCGTCTCGGGCAGAGAGCTGCACCACCGCAAACTCTTCCAGCTTGAGCTCGCGCTGGGCGGCGAGGGCGACGAAGAACTCGGGCTCCTCTGCGCCGCCCGGAACGAAGCCGTTGTCGAGGGAGACGGCGGGTTCTCCGTCGGGTGCGAAGTCGACGACCGCGTACGCAACGAAAGGGGTCTGCCCGAGCATCCGCACTTCTTCGAACTCGCTGCTAACGGCGTCGTAGAGCTCGTAGTAGCTGAGCCGAGGCTGCGCGGTGCTGGGCAGCAATGAGATGCGCACGTCGGGGTTCCGCGTGGCAATGAGTGCGGCGCCGCGCGGCCCGAGGCAGCGCTTTACCTTGCGCAGCAGCGCCGGCGGGTCAGCTTCCGCGCTCAAGTCCTCGACGATCGCGACATCGAATGCTCCGTCGCGCACGGCCAAGCCACCCTCACCCAGGGGCGCGTAGGAGACGCTGCGCGAGGTGTTGCGAGTGGCGGCTTCCGCTACGCGGGAGCTATCCGGGTCATAGACATGGACCAAGCGCGCACCGCGTTCCAGGAGGCGCTCGGCGATGTCGGAGCTCGAGTCGCCGAAGACGATGGCTCGCCGCCCTTCGAGCAGGCTCTCTACATAGGCGGCAAGCGCTACACTTGGTCGCAGGATTTCGCGTTCAGCCATCGTCGCTTTCTGAAATGCTCGCCATAGCGGCGCATACGATCTCGTGTTCTCTCGCTCGGTGCCACGAGTGGCAGCTCGCCGCCTCGCTTTTATGCAACACCGCGAGCGGAGGGTAGCCCCCACGAGGGAAACCTGGAAAGTTCACGAGTTTTTGCGCTCGATGCGGTCGCTCGGAGAGGGGGCGCCCCACAGGCGCTACGGAGCAAGCGTTCAGCGACGTGGGTTGTTTGCTGCCAAAGCGGTCGCGGTGCACTACCCGATCAGGGCTGACGGCAGGGCTTTGGGACGACGCACGGGTTGCCGCAGTTCAGTGCCATCGCGTACAGGCCGACTTGGGACGGCTTGGTGCGCCCGAGTCCGGTGCCCGCCAGGCACATCATCACAGCGTCGGCCACTCCCTGCTCACCGGTCGGAGAGATGCACAGGTGGTTCACGCACGTGCCGTCTTTCTCGCCCAAGGCGGGGGGGCAGTCGGTGTCCGTGGAGCACTCGATAGCGCGGCAATCTCCGGGCGCTGCGGTGCCTCCTTGGCTGACGTTGCAGACCCCCACCAAGCGCGCCTCCGAGCTGAGTGCCAGCGCGGGTTTGTCAGCGGGCGCTTCGGGGCCAGCAACCTGCTTGAGCTTGCACGTCCCGTTTCGATCACACTCGGCCTCGAAGCTGCGCCCTTCGGTGTCCTTCAGGGTGCGCTTGCTGATGCGTCGGCATCCGGGAAGGAGCGCCGAAGCCACGAGCAGAGCAGTTGCCCAGCGGAATGCGTGGCGTGCGCGAGATTCGGTTGAATGGCCTTTCGTGATCACGCCGCTGACTCTAGTGGCCCCAAGCTGACGGACCAGACAATTTTGGCAGCATCGAACGCTGGGCGCTGTGCCGTGCGGTCGGCTAACTTCTCCGGACCATGACGCAGCAGTCGTCCACAAGCTCCGCAATGATCCATCGGCGCACCCTGGTGGTCGATGGCATCACCCCAGTGGGAGCTTACGCCGCCCTTCGTAGCAACGCGGGGGAAGGCTCTTTCCTCCTCGAGAGCGTCGTCCCCGGCGAGCGCTGGGGGCGCTATTCGATCCTCGGCTATCGGCCGCGCCGGGTCATCACGCTCTTCGGTGAGGCCGGGGTGGATCCGTACGAGCGCCTGAAGGAGCTCGCCCCCACCGGGGCGAGCGACGACGTCGATGTCGCTGAGCGCTTCGCGCGAGCCTACGTGGGCCTGATTCCCTACGACATCGTTCACTTCGCCACCAAGGTCGACGCCTGGCCCGGGGAGCGCCCGGTGGTCGCACGTTTGCTCGCGGAAGCGACCGTGATCGTCTTTGACAACCTCACTCACACCGCGACGATTGCGGCGCACTCGGAGGCGGACCTGGAGCTTGCGGTCGCCGAACTGAGCCGCGTCCCCGCATTGACTCCCCTCTCCCCCCCCGATCCCAATCGGATCCCTGAGGATCTGGAAGTGGATACTTCGGACGCTGGATATGGCGAGACCGTCGAACGCGTGAAGGAGTACATCCGAGCCGGTGACGCGTTCCAGGTCGTGCCAGCGCGAACCTTCTCGGTGCCTGCTCGTGACGCGGATGCGTTGGACGTCTATCGAGCGATGCGTGTGCTCTCCCCCGCGCCGTATATGTACTTGCTGGAGCTGCCCGAGCGCGATGGTGCCGAGGAGGTTAGTGTGATTGGCGCTAGCCCAGAGACTCTCGTTCGAGTGGAAGGGCAGAAGATCACGCTACGCCCTATCGCAGGGACGCGCCGTCGCGGTCGCACTCCGGAAGAAGACGACGAGCTGGCCGCGGAGATGATGGCGGACCCCAAAGAGATCGCCGAACACGTGATGCTGATCGATCTCGCGCGGAACGACATCGGAAGGGTCGCTCGGGCAGGCAGCGTCGAGGTGCCGGTACGCATGACCGTCGAGCGCTACAGTCACGTGATGCACATCACCAGCGAAGTCACCGGTGAGCTGAAGCAGCGCATGGGGCCGTGGGATGTGTTGCGCGCCACGTTCCCCGCGGGAACTCTCAGCGGCGCGCCCAAGGTGCGGGCGATGCAGATCATCCGCGAGCTGGAGCGTCGTCCTCGCTTCGCCTACGGTGGCGCCGTGGGCTACGTCACCCAGGGTACGGACCTCGATTTCGCGATCGCGATTCGCACGGTGGTCAAGCGTCGAGGGCGTTTCGAAGTGACCGCGGGAGCCGGGCTCGTCGCGGACAGCGTTCCGACCCTCGAAGCGAAAGAGACGCACAACAAAGCGCGCGCAGCGTTGGCTGCTATCGCCGCGGCTATCCCTCAAAACAGGTAAGCAAGTCAGTTCGATGTCGCTGATTGATGAAAACGCCTACGGGCTCTGGTTCTCCTACTTTGAGATCGAAGACGACGAGTACAGTCTCGAGACGGACGACTTCGTTGGGAGGTTCCTGCGTTTCCGCGAGGTTGTAGTCTCTGCGCTGGCCGACAAGCCACCGACGGAGAACTACACCGTGACTTACTTCGGGCATGCGCTCTACGTGGAGTTCGCAGAGGGCGAAGAGAGCAACGATCCGTTCGGCGTGCTGAAGCACGTGCGCGCGACGCTGGAAGAAGCGGAGATCCCTAGCGTCGCTGTGCTCACCCATGGCAGCCGCTGGGTGCCCGACGGCGACCTCGAGGGAAGTGAGGTGAACCACGTGTCCTTCCCCAGCGAAGCCCTCCGGCGCGCGTTGTACGCGGACACGGCGTCGCGCCCGTCAGATGAAGAGGACGCCGAAGACGGCTGGGGCCCGGGCCTCTACGTCGACACGGAAGCAGTTGAATCCATGGGGAAAACCCTGAAGAACGCGCCAACGGCGCTCGCCGTGGCCAGCGCGACCTTCTATCGCTTCGGCCGCTGAGCTGTTTGCGGGGTCGCTGAGTTATCGCGGCGCGTTTGAGCGCTTGAGCTTGGCCTGGGTCTTGCTCTTTGCCGGAGCATGTCCCCTGCATCGCGCACCCCGAGCCCGACGAAACGCTTTGAACTGGCTCAAAACGGCCCGCTCGCTCCAACGGATTTCGCTCCCTTGGGCCTCGGGATGGATGCTCTCGATCCGGAAGAGGGGATCGCATCGATCCGCGCCACCCGAAGCCGGGTAAATGCATCACGCAGCGTAAAACTGACCCCCAGAGCGAGCCAAATGGGCAGTCGCGGCGAATCGAGTCACCCTAGCTTGGTCTCCATGCTGACGACACGGGTGGGACTACTGGCTCTGGTGCTTGGCTTCGCGGGGTGCTCCGCGGACTCGGGCGGCGCGAACGGCGGAAGCGGAGCGGATGGCAGCGGTGCTCAAGGTGGCAGCGGTGCTCAAGGTGGCAGCGGTGCTCAGGGCGGCAGCGGTGCACAAGGTGGCAGCGGTGCTCAGGGCGGCAGCGGCGCTCAAGGCGGATCCGCAGGGCAAGGAGGCGACGGCGGAGTGAGTGCGGGTGGCGGTGGTGGCACTGGCGCGGTCGAAGGCTGCAGGCAGATCGACAGCTCGAGCTACGACTACAGCGAAAACGTGGCACCGTCCCAGAGCCCACCCGGAGGTAGATCTCCCAATGAAGTGCCGATGTTCGTGAGCATTGGCTGGGACGACAACGGTTACTCAGGGCTCGACGGCAGCGCCGGTACCGGTGCCATGGACTGGGCAGTGAAGATGCTAGCCGCGCGGAAACACATGGACGGCAGCCCCGTGTACAACACCTTCTACCTCACGTCAGTGTACGGCAATACCTGGATGAGTGAGAGCCCGACCTTCGTGAAGCGCGCCTGGCATGCCGCCTACGAAGGCGGCCACGAGATCGGCCTTCACACGGACAAGCACGACCATGGTTCGACCTTCGACGCCACCCGTTGGAACACGGAGATGCAGAAACCGATCGACCTCTTGACCGCGTCGTTCGACCCGAGCGAGGACAACTTCTCTCCGGACGTGA
Source organism: Polyangiaceae bacterium (assembly GCA_020633205.1). Taxonomy (NCBI): domain Bacteria; kingdom Pseudomonadati; phylum Myxococcota; order Polyangiales; family Polyangiaceae; species Polyangiaceae bacterium. Next base: position 141,127 of record JACKEB010000017.1, on the reverse strand, counting down.
GCAAAGGCGTGGGAGTGCCGCGAGGAGACATCGTTGGCTTCCGCACGCCCTTCCTCGAGTACGACGATGCGCTGTTCGATGTGTTGAAGCAGCACAAGATGTTCTACGACACCAGCATCGAGGAAGGCTGGCAGCCGGAGCAGGACGGGACGAACTACAACTGGCCGTTCACCTTGGACAACGGCGCCCCCGCGCACGATCTACTGGTCGAATGGGGTACGAAGACCGAGCCGCTGAAGGGCCACCCGGGCCTCTGGGAGATGCCGGTCTACCCGCTGGTGGTGCCGCCAGACTCCGTCGCCAGCCAGTATGGCATCCAGCCCGGGCTCCGCGCGAAGCTCCACGCCTTGCAGTCGTGGTTCGATGAAGATAGCGGCAAGATCACCGGCTTCGACTACAACCTGTGGGTGTCCTTCAAGCTCACCAAGGCTGAGTTTGTTGCCACATTGAAATACAGTCTGGATCTGCGTCTACAGGGCAACCGCGCGCCGTTCATGCTCGGTGCACACACCGACTACTACTCGAGCAAGTACACCGCTCCCGAGAATGCCACGACCCAGGAGCGACAAGAGGCAATCGAGGAGTTCCTAGACTACGCCCTGAGCAAGCCCGAGGTGCGCGTCGTTGCGGTGAAAGACATCCTCACCTGGGTGCGCAGCTGCAACTAGTGTCCTGTCTCCCGGGTTTTGGGGGGAGGAGCACTGCCTTGGTTAGCGGGGCGCTCTAGACGCGCTCCGCCAAGCTCGGTCGCTCACTGCAAGGCACTCGTAGATCGCCTTGCAGAGCCTTCGCGCGCGGGGTGAGCGGATGTGATAGTCCATCTTGTTGGCGAGGTAGCCAATCGCGAGCTGATTTTCAGGGTCACACCAACCCATGGAGCCGCCCGCGCCGGGATGACCGAAGCTCGTCTGATTGGGGGAGAACATCCCGGTCTCTTCCTTGAGGAAGCCCTGGCTCCAGCCGAGCGGCTTCCTCAGCACCCGGTCTTGGGCTGACCAGGACTGACGCTCCATCACCGGGCCAATCGTCTCGGGCTGCACCAGGCGCACGCCATTCGCCTGACCACCCAACGCGAGCGCGCTGTAGACACGGCACAGGCCGCGAGCGCTCATCAGGGCGTTGGCCCAGGGTAACTCCAAGCCATGCACGCGTCGGGAGTTGAAGTTGTCGAGGCCCCTTGGGCCCAGCTCCGCTGGGTGGGCGAACGCGCGCGCGGTGTCCCCGCCGCTGACCACCTGGCGAAACACTCGGCCCTCGTTGGTGGTCAACAGCAACTGCGGAACGACGTTGAAAACGCGCTCCCGCAGCGTCGAGGGGTAGTTCTTAGCGACTCGCCCTTCGAACTCAGTGGGGAGACCGAGATAGACGTCCGCGTTCAACGGCTCGCCGACTTCTCGGCGCAAGAATGCTCCGAGGGTCTCCCCTGCGATACGCTTGAACAGCTCCTGGGCGTAGAGACCGTAGGTGACACCGTGGTAACCCTGGTTGGTGTCAGGCGTCCAGGTCGGTACTTGTTCCGCGAGGATCTGAGCCACGCGCTCCGGCTCATGCTCGATCAGATCCAGCGTGATCGGGGTGGAGACACCGATCAGCCCTGAGCGGTGGTTCAGCAAACAGCGCACGCTGATCTCTGACTTCCCGCGTTGGCCAAACTCCGGCCAATAGGTGGCAACGGGGGTGTCGTAGTCCAGCTGCCCGCGGTCGCAGAGCATCAGGAAGCACAGCGCAACCAAGCCTTTGGTGCTCGAGAAGCCTGTGCTCAACGTGTCCGCTTGCCAGGGGATCTGGCGCTCGCGGTCACGCACGCCACCCCACAGATCGACGACATTGCGTCCTTGGTGAGTGACCGAGAGCGCTGCACCCCACTCGGTGCCCTCGTTGAACCCAGCCTCGAACGTCGCTCGCACGGCCTCGAAGCCAGGCGCGACGTCGCCCTTGACCGCTGCGTCGTGAGTAAAGAGGCGAGGAGCAACCATCGGTTCAGAGCCAGCCCGCGTCGCGATACCAGTCAGCCGTGATGCGCGCGCCCTCGTCGAAGAGCACCTGAGGCTGCCAGTCGAGAGCCTTCTTCGTTTCTTCCGCGCTGCAGACCCAGTGGGGCGCGAACAACTCGTTCAGCTTGTCGCGAGTGAGCATCATCGCCTTACCTGAGACCTTACCGTAGAGCTCGCTGCCGAGGGCTGCGGTGGTCATGACTGGACGCGGGATTGGAAAGCGAAGCCACGCGCGCTTGCCGAGCGCCTGCTCCACCCGCTCGATCATGTCGGAGAACTTGTAGGCGTGGCCATCTTCCAAGAAGAAGGCGCTCCCGCTCGGCGTGTCGGTAAGTACCGCGCGGATACAAGCGGCAGCCGCGTCAGCACCGTAGATCAGGCTCACGCGGTTCTCCGTCGTGCCGAAGTAGGGGATCACCCGGTTCTTGATTGCCTTGTAGAAGGCGAGGATCTCTTGATCGCGAGGACCATAGATGGCCGGTGGCCGAATGATGGTCACCGGCAGCTCGTGCTTCTTTGCGAGCACAGCGTGCTCCGCTGCGAGCTTGCTGCGGCCGTAATGGGTCACGGGGCCAGGTGCGTTGTCTGGGTCGACGGGGCTGCCGTCTTCGCTTGGCCCAACCGCTGCAAGGCTGCTCACCAGCACGAAGCGCTTGATGCGCTCCTTGTGCTTCAGGGCGGCGTCCAGCAGGTTCACCGTGCCTCCGCAGTTCGTGCGGTGAAACTCTTCCGGCTTCTTGGCTTTGACCAGGCCCGCGGAGTGAATCACCGCGTCCACGCCGTCCACCGCGCGCTCGAGGCTCGGCACGTCGCCGATCCCGCCTTCAGCTAACTCGAGGTTGCCGAGCGTCTCCAGGAAGCTGATGTCGCTGGTCTTGCGCACCAGCGCGCGAACGGTGTGGCCTTGCTGAGTGAGTTGTTCAGCGATGTGTGAGCCGAGGAAGCCAGAGCCTCCGGTGAGCAGAACCTTCATGTGTCCCTCAGATCTCCCGCTCGTACATGCGGTAGCGCTTGTAAATCTTGCCGCCCATGAACTTGATACCCACGTTCACGGGGCCGTTGTCTTCGAGGGTCCAAGAGAGCTCACCCCATTGGACGCCGAGCTCTTTCGCCGCGTCGTTCATCTTGGCGTACAGATAGGTGCTGAGCGGAGCGTACTTGCGCACGTGGCGGTACTTCTTGCGGATGCCGAGGATGATGAGCCGAGCTTGCGTTGGCCCCTTTACCTTGAGCCGGTAGAGTAGCTTTGCAATTCCCGTGGGGAAAAGCGAGCCGTTCAGGTCCTGGATCATCGCATTGATGTTGGGCAACGCCAGCGCTACGGCTGCGGCCTCACCGTCGATCTCGGTGATGTAGGCCAGCTTCGGAATGAGGATCAGCTTCATGTCCGATGCCATCTTGGAGAGCTCTTTCTCCGTGAGCGGGACGAAGCCCCAGTTCTCACTCCAGGCATCGTTGTAGATGTCCATGATGGTGCGCACGTCGCCTTCGATGTTCTTCATGTCGACAGTGCGCGTCTTCACCTCGGGCATGGACTCGACGTCGGCTTGCGCCTTGCGAGCGCGCTTCGGTACTTCGCCGACGGTGTAGCGCCAAGCGTAGAGGTCCTTCACCTTCTCGAAGCCGGCGCCCTTGATCAGCGTGTCCTGATAGGGCCGATGGTGCGTCATCATGAGCATCGGAGGCGTGTCGAAACCGTCGACGAGGTTTCCGATTTCCTCGTTGATGCACAGGCTCTGAGGGCCACGCACGCGCTTCATCCCGCGGTCCGCCAGCCAGCGCCGCGCATTGTCGAGGAGCGCCGTCGCGACCTCCTGATCGTCGATGGTGTCCATGAACCCAAAGAAGCCAGTGTCGTCGTTGTAGCGGCTGAGGTGCTCGCGATCGATTGAAGCCGTGCAACGCCCAACGCAGAAGCCGTTGCGATAGGCCGTGAAGATCACCGCTTCGCCGTGCTCGAAGAAAGGGTTCTTCAAGCTAAGGCGATCCTTGATCTCCATGTTGAGGGGGCGCACGTACTGCGGGTCATCGCGGTAGATGTGATCCACCACGTTGAGGAAGTCTTTCAGGTTCCCGCCAATCGGCGTTTCGCGGATCTCGACAGCCATCGCGGCGCAGCGAACACCCATGAGCATGCGCTGTCAACGCTGCAAGCGTGGACCAACGCACCTCTCCCCCAAACTCAAGTGAGGCCTCGACGACCGCATACCGCGCTACGCTGTAAGCAGCTGTTGAGGCCTCATGCGACTCACAACTGACGGCGTGTTTCGCAGGTGTTCAGCAGACTTTCCGCGCCACAAAACGCGCAGAGCGGTCACCCGTTCAGGCGGCCGCTCTTGCGCAATCAAGGACTGGAGGCGATCTCAGATCACGCCGTACTTCTTGCCGACGGCACGGAACGCTTCAAGGCCCCGATCCAGGTGCTCCCGCTCATGGGTCGCCATGTAGCTGGTGCGCAGCATCGCGTGCTTCGGCGGGACACCGGGAGAGATGAACGGGTTCGTGTAGACCCCGTGCTCCTCGAGCAACTCCCGCCACATCATCAGCGTGCGCAGATCTTGGCGGATGTAGATCGGGATGACCGCGGTCTCCGTCTTGCCCAACTCGAAGCCCATCTTCTCGAGCTCGGTCTTCATGTACGTGAAGTTCTCCCGCAGCTTGGCGATGCGCCACGGCTCCTCGAGCATCATGTCGAAGGCGGCCATGGCTGCGGCGACACTGGGCGGCGCTGCGCTGGCGGCGAACATGAAGGAAGGCGCGAAGTGGCGGATGTAGTCCAGCACCTTGCGCTCGCCAACCAGCCAACCACCGATGCTCGCGAGAGACTTGGAGAACGTGCCGCCGACCAAGTCGACCTGATCCATCAGACCGAAGTGTGCAGCGGTTCCCTTGCCCTCGGGTCCAATCACGCCGAGTGCGTGGGCGTCGTCCACGAACAAGCGGGCGCCGTGCTTCTTCACGACCGGCACGATCTCGTCGAGGTGGGCGATCTCGCCTTCGGCGCTGAAGACGCCGTCGGTGATCACCAGCGCGCCTTCGCTGTCTTCCAGCTTGCTCAGGCGGTCATCCAAAGACTTCGCGTCGTTGTGGCGGTAGCGCACCATGCGGGCACCCGCGGCCTGACCGAGGCGCACACCGTCGTAGAGTGACGCGTGCACGTTGCGGTCGATCACCGCCACGCTGCTCTTGTTGCTGAGCAGTGCCGACAGGCTCGCGATGTTGACCTGGTAGCCCGTGGTGAAGACGAGCGCCGCTTCCGTGCCGAACCACGCCGCGAGCTTTTCCTCGAACTCCTCGTGGAGCTTCATCGAGCCGTTCACGAGGCGTGAGCCGGTCATGCTGGTGCCGAAGCGGTCGATCGCCGCTTGAGCTGCTTCGCGCACCTTGGGGTGCGTCGTGAGCCCGAGGTAGTTGTTCGAGCCGAACATCACCACGCGCTTGCCGTCGATCTCGGCTTCGGGACCATCGTTGAAGTCCAGCGGACGGAAGAACGGGTACATGCCCATTTTCCGTGCGTTATCTGCGGCGGTGAACTTGTAGGCTTTCTCGAAGACGTCTCGTCCACCGATGCTGGCGAGGCTCGCGCGCTCCTTCATCGACTCGCCGAGGTCGTCCGAGCCCTTCACCGGCACGCCACCGCTGATGGCTACGCGAACACCGTTGCCGTTCTTGTGGCCGTTCTTTGCGTGACCGTTCTTGTGGCCGTTGGTGTGGCCATTGACGCCGTTGTCGCTCGGATGATCGTCGAGCGCTGGGTCGATGTTTGGCAGGCCGTGCCCGTTCTTCAGGATGTCCCACGCCGCAGCAAATCGCCCACGCGCGTCCATCACACCTTCCGCCGCCTTCATCACGCGGTCATCGGAGATGAAGCGCATCATTGCGGGGCTGGTGGCCACCTTGCGGCCACGATCGAACATCTTGTCCTTCAAGCTCATGGGAGACTCCCTGAATCGTTCCGTTGTGCAACGTCCGCCGGCGCGCTGAGAACCACTCAGCGTTGCGAAGTCGGAGACGAACAAACGCTACGAATTCGTTGCAAACGGCGGTCGGAAGCTAGCGGCGAGGGTCGGTTCAGTCAATCAACGTGCAGCCCTCAAGTGGTCAATCCAATGCGTGAGTGGATTGACCAGCAGAGCCGCACCGCGAAGGGAAAAACGCAGCGATCAGCTTGCGGGCTTTGGTTCCACGAGGCGCACTCCGGAGGAAGGCCACACGTTGTCCAGAGGCACGTCCAAGTCGATCGCTTGCAGGTAGAGGCCGTCCGGGGGCGCGGTCATTCCCAGGTGGTTCCGATCCAAGCTCTGAAGAGCGCGTTTTACCGCGCCGGGCGCCAGCCGACCGCGACCAACATCCACCAACGTACCGATGATGATCCGCACCATGTTGTACATGAAGCGGTTCCCCTCGATATCGAAGTAGACGACCCGCGGGTCATCCTGACTGGCCTCCAAGCTGGCGCGAAGAATTCTGCGCACCGTCTCGGTGCGCTCGTCTTTCGCCCCGCGGAACGCCGCGAAGTCGTGCTCGCCTATCAGGTCCGCTGCTTCGGCACGCATCAGCTCGAGATCCAGGCGCGCGTAGTGACGCCATGCGCGACGCTCCCAGAACGGGTCGCGAGCGTCGGAGCAGAGCAAGACGTAGCGGTACCACTTCTTCTTGGCGAGGTGGCTCGGTTCGACGCCGGGTCTGACTTGCGCGACGCGTACGACGGAGATCTCATCCGGAAGGTGCTGGGAGAGGCCGAGCAGCCAGCCTCGTGGTGTGATCTGCTTGTTCGTGTCGAAGGCCGCGAGCTGACCTCGGGCGTGTACGCCCTTATCCGTGCGGCTACACACTCGTAGTAGGGTGGCCTGGGGATCCATTGCGCGGATCGCTCCATCGACCTCACCGGCGATCGTGCGCAGGCCTTGCTGACGCGCGATGCCGTGGAACAGATGGCCGTCGTAGGCGAGGGTGAGCAACACGCCATGCTCACGCTTGGGGATGCGCGGCTGGGGAGTCTCCGCTGGGGCGTTCCCCAGCTCATCGCTCGTCATAAGAACCAGGGCGCTTGGTCATTTCCCTGCGGAACCGATGGCTCGCGCTCAAGGGAATGCCTGAAGGAACTCGGCACGCGGGAAACGTTGGCTCAGTTGGTGCCGCCAGTACCTGCGGTGCCGCCAGTACCTGCGGTGCCGCCAGTACCTGCGGTGCCACCCGTACCTGCGGTGCTGCTGGTGCCGCCGCTGGAGTTGACGACAACCGTGCTCTTGTCAGTGATGCACTTCTCGTCAGCCAGGGTCTTCAGTTCCTGTTCAGGCTGAAGCGGGTTTTTAGGGTCAACGGCCGTGCCGGGCTTGTAGTCCTTGCGGTCGTCGTCGGTGTAGCGGTGCTGGTAGAGCGAAGCTTCCGAACACGTCGGCGTCACGCCATCGCTCGAGCAGCCGAACAGACTCAAGCCGGGGACCACACACGCAGCAAGCAAGACAATCCAGCGCATAACCGAGACCTTCCTGACGCCCACGGAACCCGATCCCGGACGCCCTGTCAACTCTGCAGCAACTCCGTAGGGGGCTGAGCCTTTCGGGATCAACCGCCGGTGTTGGGCTTGAAGCTGACCGGAACCGCGACGTCGACGCAGCCGCCCGCGGGAGCCGGGAGCCCACCGCTACGCAGCGCCGGCGCCACACAGCTCGCGCCAACACCGCCGAAATCTTGGGTGATGCTCACGCTGCAGGCCTGGCCAGTTGGACCGACGCGCACCTGTGCCATGACCGTACCCGAGAGACCGGAGTTGGCCCGCAGCATGCGCTCATAACAGCGTCGTGCCGAGGCGGCCCGACCAGCCAACGCGGAGCGGAGTGCGGGGGTAACCGTGCCCTTGCATGCGCCAGAGCAACCGCCGCCGCCACCGCCACCCTTGACGGTGCCTTTGGCGGCCACCTTTTTCTCGACGTCAGGACCAGCGTCTTCGATCTTGGGTGGCGGAGGAGGCGGAGCTTCCAACACCGGCTTGGGCGTCGTCGTCGCGACCGGTGGCGGCGGAGGTGGCGCTTCCTCCTCCTTGTCCCCCGAGAACTTCCAGAAGATCAGCCCGCCAGCGACCGCGACCATCAACAGGGTCACGATAATGAATCCGCTTCCGGATTTAGTAGGCGGCGTGGGGGTGGAATCTGCCATCAACGTCTCCTGGAACTGTTGTTCGTTCGCGGCGCTACGAATCGCGAACGTGCGGCGTGACACACCGCATGCATCTCAAAGCCTGCTTAGCGGGCAGCGCCCCGAGCGTACAAGACCCGCAGGGCGAAACCCAACGCAATTGCCAACGATGTGGCGAGTTTGCTGCGGAATAAACTTCAACGGTTTCGTCAGTTTCCAGCTTTGCGGGGGGCGGGGTGGGTACCGATCCAGAGCCGCGCGGCAGCCAGCCTATTCGGGCTCCGCGGCCAGCTCGGCTGCGTCAGTCGACGGCCGGAGCGCAAACCAGCTTAACCCAGAGTCGCCCCAGCTTCGCCGTTGCCCAGCAATCAGGTGACTCGTGTCGGGCAAGCGAAAGGGTCGGTCGGCCCGGTGACCAATCACGACGACCGCATCTTCGCTAAGCAGGTTCCCATCGAGCAACGTCCCCAGCGACTCTGCGACTCGGTCAGCGATCGGCCACGGGGGGTCGCACAGCACGAGATCGAACGGCGCCTGGACCAACAACGCTTTCTTCGCCCGCTCGACCTTGAGGGGCAACAGCGCGGCGCGGTGCTCGACCTTGAGCGTTTGCAGGTTGTGCCGGATAGCCTCGAGCGCAGCACGATCCGGGTCCACGAAAGTCGCGTGGCTTGCACCCCGACTGAGCGCCTCGATGCCAAGGGCCCCGGTACCAGCGCAGAGGTCTGCGACCTTCAAGCCATGTATATCCCCGAGGATACCGAAGAGCGCCTCGCGCACTCGGGCAGCCGTCGGACGCGTCGAGAGCCCCGGGGGCGCCTTGAGAGGGCGCCCGCGGAACTCACCGCCAATCACTCGTATGCTCAGAGCGAACTCCGATGGGCTTCTGTTAGAAGCTCCAGGTGACCCGCAGTCGTCCCCCTTGGGGGCCGAGCGCCGACTCGACCCGCGGGCGATAGCTGGCCGTTTGGGGTTCGTCTTCAGCGGTGAAGAAGAGGTAAGCGCCGACGCCGCCAATCACTGCGCCCGCGCCAGCGAATACGAACTGCAGCGTCTGGAAGGTGCTCGCCGTCGAGCACTTGTCGGAGATCTCGCTGGGATCCGGAGCGCCCGTGAAGGTGGTGCCCCTATCAGCGGTGTCACACACGTCTTCGCCTTCGCTCACGGAGTTGCGATAGCGGTCGAAGCCGTCGTCGTTGTTGATCGAGTTGACCTTGATGGCGGAGTACACCGCGCCTACCAAGAGTGCCGCACCGACGCCCATGCCCGCCAGCCCGATCACCTTCTTGGTGTTCATGGGCTTTCCGGTGTCCATCCCCACCTCGCCGCCTCCACCAACCTGGGCGGCGGTGGAGCGCATGGCGATCTCGAGCTCGGAGCTTTCGCCTTGCACCACGGTGACGTCGCGACTCTCGTCGCCGAACCCGGGTGCCCGCAGCACGACGGTGTGCTCACCACCTGGCAGTGTCAGCTCGGCGCGCCCGTCGACGAACGCCGTCGGCGCCGCGCCGTCCACGCTGACCGTCTTCGCGTCCTTGGACGTGATCACGAGTTTCCCCGGGGCAGTGCCCACGAGCTCCGCGAACGCGACCTCCGCGATCTGCAGCAGAGTCTCGTCGGAGGCGTCGGAGAGGTTCTCCGAGTACTTGACCTGAGTCTCTTTCCCCGAGGCGCCATCGTAGAGATGCAACGTGCCGGCGACGTCCTTGCCTTGCTTCTCCAGCGAACCCCAGACGAAGTGTGTGGCCTTCACGCGATCGGCGATCTTCTTCAAGCACGCTTCGTCGGGGGTCGTCTTGCACCCAAGCGCCGCGGTGAGCACCTCGAGAGAAAAGTCTCCCTTGCCAAGTGTCCAACCGCTCGAGCGATCCACCGCGCGCTTCAACGCGATACTCAACGCCTCCGCTTGTTCGTAAGCGGTGTCGCTGTACAGGGTCAGCACTTGGATCGTCTGCTTTTCGCCTTTTGCTTGCGCGGACGCGGTCTGCGCTGAGAACAGCGACAGGGCAAAAACCAGCAGCGCCAAGAAACGAACTACGACACGCATTTTCCTCCACCGTTCGCGCCCGTGAGGCACGAACAGTCAACAATTACCGCGCCATCGCGCGACTGACGAGGGGTATTCGCGTCGACCAAGGGACCGCAGTCAGGCGGGTCCCTCAGCACGATGTTTCCCGCTAGCTCGTCTCGATTTTGCTCCACATTTGCCGTCTCATCTTCTGACGCGTGCGATCCCGCCGAGTGATGGCGCGCGCCGCGCCCCACGCCGCGAGCAGCGAGCCTTCTTGCCCGAGCGCCGGAAGCACCGTGCGTCCCACGAGGTAGGTACCCGGGATGGGACCGCGGATGGGCTCTCCGGAGAGCTCGAGGAAGCCCGGAGTGTCTACGGACCACATGTACTCCATGGGCTCCGGACCTGCGACACCGCCCGGCAGATGGATGCGATCGATTTCGTGGCGTCGCCGATTGCGCATCTCCCACAACGGCAATCCGTCGTGGGGTGAGTCGATCACCAGCGCCTGATCCTCGACGAACGGCAGGTGCGTGCGCAGGGTCGACAACACGGCTTCACGAGCCTCGAGCAAGGTGAGGGTGCCGCGACTCGGAAGGATGGTCTCCGCGGTCAGGATCTCAACTGGCTCCGTGTCGCGCTGCAGCTCCCTGCTGACTCTGGGGCCACGCTGCAGGTGTACCACCGGACGCCTGGGGTTTTGGGGGTGAGAGTGCTCCCGAGTATTACCTTGCGGAAGCAAGAAGGACTCGGGCGGTAGCTGACGCGGGAGTGCTCGTGACGGAACGCACAGGGTCACGACGAAGCGCCCAGCGCTGACCGTCAAGCGCGGCCAGTCCTTACGTGCTCGCGCTGTGATGCCCTCACCCCCGGCCAAGTCGGCGACCGCTTCGCCTGACAAGTCGCTGACCACCGAGCCGGTGCCTACGGGTTCTTCTTCGCCGTCTTCGAGGACACCCACCACTTGTCCCCGCCGCACGACCAACTGCTGAGCGCGCTGGGCGAGGCGGTACTCCCCGCCGTGGGCCCGGATGCGATCCAAGAAGAAGCTCTCGAGCTCCGATTCGCCGCCGGGCAGCGCGTGGACACCGCGGGTCCAGGCACCGTGCAGTCGCGCTAGGGCCAGCGGCGGCAGCTGCTCACCCGGCACCGCAAGATCTGTAGCGAATCCCGCCGGGATCGTCGTTACCTCGCGGTAAGGGTGCCCGGTGGGGAACTTCGCGAGCAGGTCTTGAGCCGTTTCACCGTTGATGAGCGGGAGCTCGCGCACGACGCGGTTCGTCTCGAAGCGCTCCCAGAAGCTGCCGGGGGGCCACACCGCGTCGCGTTCGAAGGCAGCGTCGATCGCTGCGTTGTACTCGGAGAAGCTCGCGTACAGCTCGTCGACCAGCTGGCGTACTTCGGGAAATTCGCGCTCGATCTCCCGAGCGAATAGCTCGGACTCAGGGGGGATCTCGACGGTGCGCTCCGGCGACAGCACGGCAAACATCGGATCGAGCTGCTTCGTGCGCCGCTTGAAGGTCGTCGCTTGCGCCAGCTCTTGCAGCGTGCGCAGCCACACTGGCGATGCCGCCGCGAGCAACGTGAAGGTGCGACGCCGCAGGGGAAATCCCTCGAAGTCGTAGGTCGGTGGGCGGCTGCCCTGACCCAGGATGAGCACGCGGAAGTCGCGCCGCGCGAGCAACGCGGCTGTCGCCAGGCAGCCAATCGATCGGCCCAGCACCACGACGTCGTAGTAGCGGGTGGGCGTCATCGGCTGCGCACCTTACGGCGACCCTCGGTGCCCGAAGGATCGAGCTGCACGCTGCCGCTCGCGATGCGTTTCAGCACGTCGACCAGCAACGCGTGTTCTTCCACCAACAGGCGCTGCTCGACGCTCTCCAACGACTCGTCCACGCCGATCGGGATCGCGCGTTGGTCGATGATGGGCCCGGTGTCCGTACCCTGGTCGACGAAGTGAACCGTGCAACCCGTCACCCGCACTCCATACTCGAGGGCTTGTGCTTGCGCACGTACGCCCGGAAAGGCGGGCAGCAGCGACGGATGAACGTTGATGATGCGGTCCCTGAATCCGTCGATGAAGAGCGGCGTCAGGAGCCGCATGAAGCCCGCAAGCACCACCCACTCCACGGCGGATCCTCGCAGAATTTCCAGCATTTCTGCGTCGAACGCCTCGCGATTGGGAAACGTTTTGTGGTCCAGCACTCGCGTCGCCACGCCCGCAGCCCGAGCGCGCTCAAGCGCTTGCGCTTCGCTACGGTTCGAGAGCACCAGCCGCACCTCGGCGTCCAGCGACTTGGCGTCACAGGCGTCGAGGATGGCCTGCAGGTTCGACCCGCGGCCAGATACCAGCACTCCGAGCTTCAGGGTCATGAATCCAATACTTCGACCGCAGCTGCTTCGTCGCCCTGGATTTCCACGTTGCCGAGGCGCCAAGCGCGTTCCCCCGCGGATTCAAGCGTCGCCAAGGTCAAGTCGGCGGCGTCCGCGTCGACTACTGCGACCATACCGATACCGAGGTTGAACGTCTTGCGCATCTCGTCTTCATCGACCGGGCCGCCTCGCTGGATGATGCCGAAGATCGGGTGCCGCTCGTGATCGAGTCGAACCTTGGCCACGCTGCCCTTGGGCAGGATGCGCGGGAGGTTTCCGACCAGGCCGCCGCCGGTGACGTGACACAAGGCGTGCAGCCCTTCTCCGAGCTTCTCGCCGAGTGCGCCGACCGCACGCGCGTAGATGCGAGTGGGGGTGAGCAGTGACTCTCCCAGCAAGGCTCCCAGCTCCGGGACCTCTTCGCCGAGCTTCAAGCCCATCTCTCCTTCGAGCACCCGACGCGCCAGAGAGTAGCCATTGGAGTGAATCCCGGAGGAACCGATTGCGATCAGGGCGTCTCCCTGCTTCACGCGCTTCGGGCCGAGCACCTTGGAGGCTGATACAACGCCCACGGCAAAACCCGCGAGGTCATACTCGCCCTCTGGGTACATGCTGGGCAGCTCCGCCGTCTCTCCGCCGATCAGCGCGCAACCAGCGAGCTTGCAGCCGTCCGCGATGCCTTTGACGACTTGTTCGGCTACGTCGACCTCGAGCTTCCCGCAGCCGAAGTAGTCCAGGAAGTACAGCGGTCGCGCGCCGGTCGTGATCACGTCGTTGACGCACATCGCCACCAGGTCTTGCCCTACGGTATCGTGCTTGCCTGTTGCAAACGCGAGCTTCAGCTTGGTACCGACCCCGTCGGTTCCACTGACAAGGAGTGGATCTGGGATGTCAGCGGGGAGCCGCACCATGCCAGCGAAGCCGCCGACTTCGTCCACCACTTCAGGGATGCGGGTGGCCAGGGCGAGTGGCTTGATTCGACGAACCAACTCGTCGCCTGCTTCGATGTCTACGCCGCTCTGCTTGTAGGTGACGCTCATGTCTTGGACTCCGCTGTTTGGGCTTCGCGAGGGGACTGCACGGCCGCGCGCCGCGCTGAGAAGGCTGCAATGTCGATCTGCTGTCGCTGGCCCAACACGCTTCGGCACACGATGTCCGCGGTGACGGGGGCGAGCAGAATGCCGTTCCGGTAGTGCCCCGTGGCTAGCACGAGGCCGCTGATGGCGCAGGGACCCAAGATGGGCCAGTGATCGCTAGTATACGGGCGGAAATTCGACCAACTGTCGCTGAGCTCCGCGTCGGCCAGCGCCGGACACAAGTCGATCGCCGCATCCAAGAGCTCGCGTACGGCGTGAGCCGTGACGCGCTTCTCGTAGCCGACGAACTCCAGCGTGGAACCGACGAGCACCCGTCCGTCATCTCGCGGTACCAGGTAGCACCTCGGTCCAAACACGATGCGGGTCAGCGGTGGAGTGCGACACGTCAGCTGAAGCACTTGCCCCCGCGCCGGCACGATGCTGGGACGGGGCAGGGGTACGCCGGGGATCAACGTGGACCAGCTCCCGGCGGCGAGCACCACGCGCTGGGCCTCCAGCCGCTTCCCACCTTCCAGGACGACCCCTCGCACGGTCTGGCTTGCTGCGTCGACGTCCAGCTGCTGGACGTAGCTGCCGCTTTGAAACCGCGCGCCGGCGTTCTGAGCGGCGAGCTGCAGCGCGCGGAACAGCTTTCGAGGATCGACGCGCGAATCCGCAGGGAAATCAACGGCGCCGACCAACGCCTGGCTCAGGTTCGACTCGAGACTCCGCAGCTGGCGCTTACCCAAGAAGGCCGCTCCATGTGCGCGGCGCTGCCAGCCAAACTGCTGCTTGAGTTGCCCCAAGCGTTCCACGCCAAAGGCTACTCGCAACGCGCCGCTCGGGCGGTGTTCGATGTCGATTCCGGTGCTCTTGGAGAGCGCCTTGGCCCAAGCCGGATACAGCGCGCGGCTCTCCAAACAAAGCTCGGTCATCGCGTCGAGCTGATGCGACTCGACTTGACCTCCAAGGATCCCCGCCGCGGCGCTCGATGCTTCAGCGCCTGGCACGCTCCGTTCGAGGACCAACACCGAGCAGCCTCGCTTCGCAAGCTGCCAGGCGGATGCGCAGCCCATGAGGCCGCCGCCGACGATAAGAACACTCGGGCGGGCCATGCGGCGGTTGGTGTGCCCGAAAGCGACCGCGATTTCGAGGGACAAATGCGCGCGCCGTCAGCTCACGCGGCGATCCGTTCAGTCTGCGTCTTTTGCTGGGCGCCACAGGCGATACAGGCCGAACGCGTTGAAGCCTGCGAATGCAACGAACAACAGGATGAGCCCAATCGCCCAGCGAGAGCCCTGGGGAGCGTGCCCATCCATGAGCAGCCACGCATCTTTTGGCATGCTCCCGCCACTCGCAGTCACCGCACGATCCAGATCGTTGTGACTGAGGCCCGATTTCTCGAGCGGCACCAAGCGCCCAACGAAGGATGAAGGCGGCACGAAGTGCGGCCCTTCGAGGCCATCAGGTACCCGGACCTCCACCCAAATTCGCTCGTTCCCGGCGACGTGGGCGAGTCGATACGAGTCGCTTTCGAGGGGTCGGGAGTAACGTACGGCGCTGTCGCTGGCGAGCAGCGCCTCTCCCCGGACGTAGTGATTTTCGAGCGCTGGTCCGAGCTGAACGTCCGTGAGGTAGCCGACGTCTTGAGGGCTGCCGCTCGCCAAGGCGTAGGACGCTTGTCCTCGCAGCGCGTAGGCCATCACCAACGAGAGCACCAACGTCACGCTCATGGTGACCAACGTCAGCCGTCGACCTGGACGGCGCGGCTCGGGCAACGCCTCGAGGTCCGGATCTCGCGAGAGTCCGAGCTCGAGCCCTGGGCTGACGGTTTCCTCTGCGCTCACGTTTGCTCGACCAGTCTAGACTTTTTTTGGCTGTGGGAGGGTTGAAGACGCGCGTAGCCAGCGACATCGACAGCACCTGAACGGCGCCCTGACCTGACGGCTTCCTGCGCTGTGGCGGGCTCGGACACCCGCTCGGGGTCAGAGTTCCGCACTTACGTATGGGCTCGGATTCGCCGTAACTTCAGAGCTTTCCGGGTCACGAGATTGGATTGCGGAGTGCTCTAGGATAGGCTCTCAATCCGACCCGTCGAGGAGGGACATGGCTCAGCCGAAGCACATCATCTGCCCGTCCTGTGGCTTCAAGAACGCCACGCCGCTGCCCAACAACCGCTGCGTTTCCTGTGGCGCGAAGATCGATGACATCAAGCGCACGCTCTCCCGTCAGGAAGAGCTGGAGCGGCGCTACCAACAAGAAGGCTTCAGCCTGATGTGGTTTGGCGTCTCCATGGTGATCATGGGGGTGCTCACCGCCGCGCTCGTCGTTGGTTTGCCCATCGTGGTGCCGATGCTCGATTTCGAGGGCTCCGCTGGCATGGTGGTGGCCATTCCCGTGTGGTTCGTCGGTGGCATGCTGGTGGGGCTGATCTCTCCCGGCAAGACCTTCATCGAACCAGTCGTGGCGTCGTTCTTGATCGCGATGCCCACGGCGTTTCTCCTGTTCGGCAGTCAAACCGTGAAGACGATGCCGGCCTTCATGTACGCGTTGATGAGCGCCGTGGGTGTGCTCTTCACGTTGATTGGGGCGTACATCGGTGAGCGCATCCAGATGGGGCCGCCACCTAAAGTGGCGGAGTAAGCGATTTCGACCTCAGCGACGCGAGCGCTGCCGTTCCGTTGGAATGGCAGCGTTTTGCTTTTTTTCTTGGGGGTGAGCGGTGCCACCGCGTGCGACGACAAGACTGCGATCCGGGATGAAGCCGCAAGTCTCAGTCGGGCCGTGGACGAGCTGCGCGAAGCCCCGAACGCCGACAAAGCCAGCAAGCTGAAGGCACTGCGAGCCCTCGGCTGTAACCACGCGGATACGTGCGGTTTTCGTGATCAGTGCGCCGACGCATACGGCGAACACGTCAAAGGCCTCGAGGGCATTGCCAAGGCGAAGGCCATGGATGATCCGTTCATGTCAGCCTCCGAGTTGAAGAAGGCAGAGGAAGCGCTCAAAGCGGCCGAGGAAAAAACGGCTGCCTGTGCCGATCGCCAGGGCGCGCTGGTCCGCCAGTACCGCCTTCGAGATCTGCGTTGACGGGGCGCTGACTACTGTGTCGAGCCAGCTCTAGTGTGCAACGTGCCGAGCAGCTCACGCGGTCAGTTGCATTGGATCGGCCCGTAGGGCAGCGCGTCGTTGACGGCGAAGCCGAGTTGAAGATCGTCGCGGTGCCCGGTGCCTAGGTAGTCGTGGATCTCTTCGGTGACGCCGCCGATCGCGGTGTTCGAGCCGGGGCCGGTTTCGTACCCGGCAGCCGCGACCACGGCGCGCCCGTTCGCTGGGTTCTTGATGATCATGCGCGTGCCCGCCGCCGGCTTGTTGCGCCAGTACATGTTCACGTACCAGGCCTCCGCGACTACAGGGAGCGGAACGCCGGTGGAGCCTTGCCCGTATTGGGAGCCGCCTTCCCCAGCGGGAGCCCACGGCTCGCTGCGGCTCATGCTGTAGCCGGTCGCGGTTTGGCTCAAGTTGTAGTGGCGCGTGATTTGGTCGGTGAAGCTCGTCGGCCAGCCGCCGCCGAAGTCGTCGTTGACCGTCACGAGGTGCGCCTCCTTCACCACGGGGCCCGTCGCCGGCGTGCGTAGGTAGCGGTAGGTCTTGCCGTCGTTTGGATCCGTGGCCTCGAAGCAATCAAGGGAGACGTCACAGCTGGTCCAGAACATCTTCAGGTCCAGCGGATAGGTGGCACAGTCACCAGCGGCTGCCGGGCTGAATGTGACGTCCAAAGTATAGCCGCCCGGAAATTCAGTTCCGCTGGAGTCGGCCCAGGTGTCGACCACCACATAGTAACTTCCAGCACCGATGTCGTAGTTGAAGCTCGCGTCATCGCGCTCCAGACAGCCGCTGCCGCTCGCGGAGTCGAGCAGGTGCACATCGACATCGACGCCGTCTCCGTCGGTAACGCCCACGCTCAGACGTCCAGCTTCGGGGACATCGACCAAGTAGACTACCTCAGGGCCCGACTCGGTAGTGCTCGGCGCACAGCTGTAAGTATCCACTTCGTCGCTCGGCGCGTTGGTCGTGTCTCGTTGGTCCGAGTAAGGGAAGCTCTGAATCTGAATCGGGTTGCAGAACGTACCGACTGGACAGTTCCCCCCGGAACCGCCCGTGCCACCGTTCTGTACGCCCCCGCTTCCGCTGCCGCCGTTGCTGGTGCCGCCTGCGCCGGAGCCGCTGCTACCGCCGTTGGTTGAGCCGCCGTTGGCTGACCCACCGGTAGCGGTGCCCGCTGCAGCTCCATTGCCACCGGAAGCGGACGAGCCGCCGTTTGCGCCGTCTCCGCTACTGCCTTCGCTCCCGCCTCCGCCGGAGCTTGAACACGCCGGAGCCCACAAGAGGAGCAACGCGAAGGGAGCCACGACCGCGCTCGCCTTCCAGTTCATCGGCGTCACCATCCGCGCGGTGCTGGACCACCTCTGCTTCCAAGCCATCCCGCTATTATGCCGACGGAAATGCCGGTCAGCGAGCGGCGTTACCAGCTGTCGTCGCTGCTCGATTTCGATTCTTCACTGCTCGAGCCGCCGCTTCCCCAACGCCAGCTGAAGTTTACGAAGCCACCGTAGCGGAACACGAAGTCGTTCGTTTGATCGGCGCCCGCTGTGCCCTCGGAGCTCATCACACCAACGCCCGCCTCGGGTCCGATGTCCAAGGCGAACGAAGGCGACAGGTTCCAGCGCACGAGCGGCGCGACGCGGCCGTGCAGAAAGGCCCGCGTCGTGCGCAGTTTCGTGCGATGGCTCTCATAGCCAGCTCCCAGGCTGATCCCGAGCTCCCAGGCGGGCGCCAGATTCACGAACCAAATATTGGCTGCGGAAATGGCCCACCCGCTCGAAGCGCTGATGCCGGTCGTCCCCGACTTCACGTAGCGCCCCCGCACCTCCAACTCACTCGTAGGTGCGTAATGGTAGCCGACGCGTAGCCCGATGCTCGTTGAGTTCTCTGGAAGGCCCTTGTCGCTCCAAAAGGCGTAGCCAACGTGTGCGCCGACGAGCCACAGCGAGTAGGCCGCCACCTTGGACGTGGAGGCTTTGGCTTCTGGTTCCGGCGCGGGCTCGGGCTCGGGCTCCGTTGATGGCGGACCGACTACTGGCTTCTCTTCCTCGGGCCCGGGAGGCAGCGTTTGCCCCAACCCGGCGCCTGCCGTCGTCAGCGCAGCGAACAGGGTGGGGAGCACAACCCAAGAAGCTCTGGGCGATCGCCGGATCATCCCTTCAGCATAACCGACCCAGCGACAGAGCGGCGAACTTCAGGGTTTGCCGGGGTTTACGACCTTGAGCTTGGGCGCTGCGCTGGTGCTGGGCGCTGCGCTGGTGCTGGGCGCTGCGCTGGTGCCTGGCGCTGCGCTGGTGCCTGGCGCTGCGCTGGTGCTGGGCGCTGCGGGAGGACGAGACGATGCCCAGATCACGCGACCGAAGCGCGCTGCCTTGTGGAAATTGCCTTGGCCGAGGATCGGGCTCCAAGAAACCCCGCCGTTGTTCTCCATCGCGTAGAAGTTCATGCGCCACGCGTCCCCGGGCTTCGGCGGAAGCTGCTTGGCCTTGTTGAACGACTTCCAAGGGATCGCGACCTCGACGACGTAGCCTTGATCCTCGTCGTCATCCTTGTCCATGGTGCCGTTGAGGGTGACCGCGCTAGTCAGTTTTGCTGACCAGTCTTGGTGCCCGAACGGTCCGTTGGGTTCGACCTTGGGCGTGTTGTAGCCGTCGAACTGCGAGTCGAAGACGAGGTTCTGGGGATTGATCTGGATCTCGTAGTAGTCCTTGTTGTCCCCATCGCCGTCGGGGTCGGTCATGATCTCGACGGTGTCTTTCGTCCACAGGTGAGGGTCCACCTGCTTGGGATCGAAGCCGCCGGTGAGCTTCTTGTCTTGGATCTCGAAGCCCAAGTACATGTTCTCCTGATCCCACAGGAGCTTCACGCTGCCGTTCACCGGGAAGCGGGTGTTCGGCTTGCCGCTACGCACATCGATGAACGGCCCCGTGCTCGCGGCGCTCTTCCAGGCCGGTTCGTCGAGCTTGCCATCGACCTTGATGCTTTGGCCTTCGAGCAAGTCCGTGACTCGCAGCGTGGGTAGCCCGGAGCGCGGTGCCGCACCTGGAGTCACGCCGGTGTTCAGCGTGGCGACGAGAGCGCGGTTGTGCGCATCTTTCGGGCCGCTCTTGATCGGTACTCGCGACGTGTCCTTCCAGATCCCTGTGGTGATCTGAATCTTCGTGGTCTTGACGCTGGTCGGGACGGTGAACTCTTGCTCGTCCACGTAGACCTTGCCGGCCTCCCAGGCGCTCGGCCACATCACCTGGTGGTTGCCGTCCAGCTGACGTAGTGGACCCACGTTGTCGACGTTGAGGATGCGTTCCCCGGAGCCGTCGAGCACATGAGTGAATAGGTTCCAGCCATCTTCACCGAGCGGCTGCTTGACCTGCCAGTACATCGTCACCTTCAGCTTGGCGCCGGGGCGCGCGACGCCAGCGGGCTCCACTTTCGCGCCGAGTAAGGTGATTTTCCCGTCGAAGTCCGCGTTCAAGGCGGTGCCCACATCGGCAGGTGCGCTTGCGAGCACGTACTTGGCGAGCGCTGCCTTGTCTACTTTTTTCCCTGCGGAATCGTCGACGCAGCCAGTGGTCATCGCCGTGAGCGGCGCCGCCAAGAGCAAGCAGCGTGCTGCGATGCGTAGCCAGCGCGACGCCTTGCCGTTCGACCCTCCAGTGTCTCCCTGCATCACCCCACCGCTCCGTAAGTCCCCCACGCGCCTCTCGTCACTTCGTGACGGGCAAGCGCACAACGAGCGCGCGGTTCTTGTCGTCGGTGACTCCACCGATCAGATCCAAGCGAACTACGCCGGTCCAGACGCCGACCGCGAGGGTGATGAACGGCGTGTCGAGCTCTCGCGGGAGCTGGATTTCTTGCTCGTCGACGTAGAGCTTGCCTCGTTGCCACGAGGAAATGCTCCCGGCGCTGCGCAGGGGCCCGACCGTGTCGAAGTTTGCTAGCTGGCGCCCGCTCGCATCCAGGAGGTGCGTGAACAACCGCCAGTCACCTTGAGGCGGGCTGTCTCCACGCCAGTAGAAGGTGATCTTCACGGTGCCACCGGGCTTCACGCTGGATTGATCCAGCTTGTAGCCCTCGAGAGACACGCGGCTCTCGAAGTCGAAGTGACTAAGGACGGCGCCTTCCGGAAGCTCCGGGACTGCCAGCGCCTCCATCTGCTGGTTAGGGCCAGCAGGTGGGCCGCCCGCGCCTGGCTGAGGTTCGACGCAGGCGCCGAGCCAGAGCAAGCTCACCCCCAAAAAAAGCCTGGGAAGGAGCCGTGTGGCGAATCCTCGCGGATTCACTCGATCGGTCAAAGCGTAAGTCACTGCCATTCCTCGCTAAGCGACGCGCGAGCCCGCGTCGGTTACTTGCGGCCCTTCTTGCGGGCCGAGCGCTGCGCTTTGCGCTGGTTCTTGCGCTGGTTCTTCTCGCTCTTCGAGAGCTTGCGCATTTGCGGCGTCTCTTGGCCCATGCCGGGCATGCCCATGCCAGGCATTCCGGGCATGCCTGGCATTCCCGGGAAACCCATGCCGGGCATTCCGGGGAAGCCGCCCATGCCGGGCATCCCGGGCATGCCGCCGCCTTGCTTCATGGCCTTGCGCATGTTGCGCGCCATGTTGAGGTTCTTCATGCCGGGGATTTTGCCGAGCAAGCCAGCATCCATCCCACCCATGCCGCCCATCATCTGCTTCATGAACAGGAACTTCTGCACCAGCTCGGTGACGCCCTGCTCCGGTTGGCCGGAGCCCTTGGCGATGCGCTGAACGCGCGTGGGCTCGCGGATGAGCAAGTTCGGGTCGCCCTTTTCCGGGCGAGTCATCGACTGAATCATCGCCTCGATGCGCGTGAGCTCGGCATCGTCGAGGTTGACTCCGGGCGGAACCATCCCGCCGAGGCCAGGCATCTTCTCCACGAGGTCCTTCAGGGAACCCATCTGGCGGATCATGCGCACCTGATTCAGGAAGTCCTCGAGGGTGAACTCGCCGCTCATCATGCGGGCGGCGTCTTCCTCGGCCTTCTTCTGATCGATGACGTCCTCGAAGTCCTTCATCAGGCCGACGACGTCGCCCATGCCGAGGATGCGCCCCGCCATGCCTTCGGGGCGGAACTCTTCGAGCTTGTCCGTGGTCTCGCCCATACCGGCGTAGAGGATCGGCGCGCCGGTCACTTCTTTGACCGACAGCGCGGCACCGCCGCGAGCGTCGCCATCGAGCTTGGTGAGGATCACGCCGCTGATGCCGAGGCGCTCGTTGAAGCTTGCCGCGGTCTTGACGGAGTCCTGACCAATCATCGAGTCGATGACCAGGAAGATGTTCTGCGGGCTGACACCGCTCTTGATGTCGCCGAGCTCTTGCATCAACGCTTCGTCGATCGCGAGACGGCCGGCGGTGTCGTAGATGATGATGTCGCAGCCGAGCTTCTTTGCTTCCCCGGGCGCGGCCTTGCAGATTTCCACAGGGCTTTGATCTGGGATGTTGAAGACGGGGACGTCGATTTGCTCACCCAGCACCTTGAGCTGCTCGACGGCGGCGGGGCGCTGCATGTCGGCGGCGACCAAGAGCGGCTTCTTGCCGTCTGCCTTGAGCATGCGGGCGAGCTTCGCGGAGCTGGTGGTCTTACCGGAGCCTTGCAGACCCACCATCATGATGCCGGTCTTGCCGCTCGGGGCGAACTGAATGCGGTCGCCTTCGTAGTCCATCATCGCGATCAGCTCGTCGTGGCAGATCTTGATGAATTGGTCCCCCGCGGAAACGGTCTGAGCAGCACCCTTGTGCTTCACCTTGACCTGCACGGTGGCGCCGAGGGCTTTCTCCTCGACCCTCGCCAGGAAGCGCTTGACGACGCCTAGCTCGACGTCAGCCTCCAGCAAAGACAGGCGCACTTCTCGCAAAGCGGCCTGAATGTTCTTTTCGTTCAGCTCCGTCAGCCCCGCGAGGCGGTTCTGGGCTTCCTTGAATCCTCTTTTGAGCGCGTCAAACACGGCGCCCAGGTCTTAGTGTGGAGCGCGTCCCTTCGCAATCGCAGACCCGAGTGGGGGCGCTTCGGACCTACGTTTCTGGCTCCTTCAGGACGATTTCGCACCCAAGCGGCCGGAACAAAGCTCAAGTCACCCCCCGCATCCATCGGGTTTTTTGGGGGTGAGGCGCCCTGTGGGGCAAGCGTGCCTGCCCGCGTGGGGTCCGTTTGGGGTCAGTCTGCTAGCTGCAAAATGCGCTGGTAAATCTCGCGTCGCGGCCGGCCGGTATGCTCAGCCAGCTCCTGAGCAAGGTCCTTGGCTGAGCGCCCCTCGTGGAGTCCGCGGCGAATGGCTGCGTCGAGTTCATCGGCGCTTACTTCTGCTTTGAGCGGGCTGTGGGGGCCGAGCACCAGGGTCAGCTCGCCGCGCCAATGCTCGCGTTGGCCGAGCTCGCTCGCGGTGCCCCACACGAACTCTTCATGGAGCTTGGTCAGCTCGCGGCCAACACAGACTTCACGCTCGGGGGTCAGCGCTGCGAGGTCCTGCAGGGTTTGTTGAGCGCGGTTGGGCGACTCGAACAGCACGACCGCCTCCGGCGTCGCCTGAATGCGCTCGAGCGCCTCACGTCTCGCGCTGCCCTTGCGAGGCAAGAAGCCGATGAAGCGGAAGCCACCGTCCACCAACCCAGAAGCCGCGACGGCGGTGGTCACCGCTGAGGGACCCGGCACGCTCTCGATCTTGATGCCGCGCTCACGCGCCGCGCGTACCAGCAGGCTGCCTGGATCGCTCACACCCGGCATCCCAGCGTCAGTGACCAAGGCGATCGACTCGCCTGCTTCGAGGCGCGCCACCAAGCCAGATACCCGCGCGGCGATTTGATGGCTCTCGATGCTCTCGAGGGGCTTGCCGGTAATGCCCAGGTGGCTGAGCAGCTTCTTCGTGTGCCGCGTGTCCTCCGCGGCGACGCGATCCACTTCCTTGAGCACGCGGATCACGCGCTGGCTGAGATCTTCCAGATTGCCGATCGGAGTACCGACGACGAACAGCGTGCTCACTTCAGGTGTCGACCTCTACGGCATCCCCGAGTCTTTCCCGGAGGAACTCTCTCAGGTGTCCGATCATGCGCGCTTCGAGCTGCCGAACACGCTCGCGGCTCACGCCGAATTCGTTGCCGAGTTCCTGCAGGGTGAGGGGATCTTCCGCAACCGTGCGCTTGTCGAAGATGATCGCCTCCTTGCCCTTGAGCGTGAGGCGGAACTCTTCCAAGTTCTGACGCACAAGGTCGGAGAGCTCCGCGCTCTCGGTCATCAAATCGGGACCCTGATCGGAGGTGGGCATCAGATCCAGACGACTCGTCTGGCGCCCATCCGCATCGCCAACCGGCGCGTCAAGGGACGCATCGCCGCGCGCCAAGCGCTTCTCCATCATGGCGACGTCTTTTTGGTCGACGTCGAGGCGCTTCGCGATTTCCTCGTGAGTCGGCTCGATGCCCATCTGCGCCAGGCGCTGCTTCTCCTTGTTCAGGTTGAAGAACAGCTTGCGCTGGGCCTGGGTGGTGCCGATCTTCACCAGTCGCCAGTTATTGAGGATGAAGCGCAGCATGTAGGCGCGGATCCACCATGCTGCATAGGAAGAGAGCTTCACGCCGCGGTACGGGTCGTAGCGCTTCACCGCCTGCATGAGGCCGATGTTCCCCTCCTGGATGAGGTCCATCATGTTGCGGTACGCGCGGCGGTACTCGTACGCGAGCTTCACCACCAAGCGCAGGTTGGTGGTCACCAGCTTCGCTGCAGCGTCCACGTCACCACTCTCGGTGTATTTGATGGCGAGCTGCTTCTGGTCGTCAGCGCTGAGCACGGGGTGGCGCTGCACCTCACGCATGTACATCGCGAGAGGATCGATGGTGCTGAGCGCGGTCTCTTTGCTCTTCGGCGTCGGGACCTTCTCGAGCTCGCGCTCATCGATCACTTCAGCTTCCGCCTCGACCACGTCGTCGTCAGCGAAATCCTCGTCGGACTCTTCGCCGTCCTCGTCGTCGCGCTCGTCTGCGTCCTCCGCCTCTTCTGCGGTGGCTTCCACCTCGAGCGCGGGCTGGCGCGGCTTCTTCTCGCGTTTGGCGGAGGTCTTTTTGGTGGTTTTCTTGGCTGCCAACGTGCGCGCGTCCTTGAGCGGGTCTGTCCTGCGTGCGGGGACCCGAGGTTGTGACGCGACGCGAGCGCGGTCAAGCGGAGCTGGTGCAGAAGGCGGCGATGGCCACAGAACTTGGCTGGCCTGAGCCTTTTGGTAGCCGAGAACCGCCGGTGGGCGCTTGCACTTCCAGACCGCGATGGCTCCTGCGCCTCGCTAGGTCTGCTCCAGCACGCGCAGCAGCGGTTCCGCGCTCAAGTCCGCTCTGCAGCCGCTCAGCTGTTCCGCGACGCTTTGCCAAACGCTGGCTGGTTCGCTCCGGATCACGGAGAGCTCTCCGTTGGTGTCGAAAAATGTGTACAGAGTCGAAGACCTGTTGCCTCGCAAGCTGACTAGGCACTGGTGCGCCAGGTCGCCTGCGTCGGCAGCCATGGGTTCGGCCTCGTACCCGAGGCTGCGCAGGCTGTTCACCACGAGCGCGGGGGCGAGCGCCTTGGCCGTGTCGAGTGCAGCTCGAGAGGCCTTGGAGTTGCCCGCGGCACGCTCGGCGAGTGCGAGGGCCAGCTGGGCCCCGAGGCGAGAAGGCGTAACCTGTGTCGCGTGACGCAGACTCTTCAGTGCACGATCCAGCTGGCCCAGCGCGTACATCACTTCCCCGTGGTAAGCATGGGTGGCCTCCTGAGGTAGATATCCGAAGTAGCGTCGGCCCTCGTCCCACGCCTCCAGTGCCTGTGCGTAGCGTCCAAGGCGCGCGAGAGCTGCTCCCCGTCCAATGTAGCCCCAGCGTGTGCGGGAATCCGCCCAGGTGCGTTCGAACGCGTCGAGAGCTTCCTCGTAGCGACCAACCCAAAGCAACACTTCCGCGCGGTAAGTAATTAGGAAGGGGTTCGTGCGGTGCTCTGGGTCTTCCTGAAAACGCTTCAGCACCTTTTCTAGGGGTGACGTCAGCAGCTCGCGCTGTAGGCGTTCGGCGCGCCTTCGCGCTGTCTCTAAGGGGGCTCGCTCGAGGCGTTTTCCGAGAACCAGGGTTGGGGTATCGGAGTAGTTGCCCCCCAAGTCTGCGATGGCCTCGCGGAGCATCTCGAATACCGCTGAGTGCCCCCGGGCATACGCAGCTTCGACCCGCTGCGATCCGACTAGCTGTTTTAGAACCTCTCGGGCCTGGAAGTCGTTCGCCCCATGCAGTACGTGATCTGCTCCTGGAAGTCGCGCCGCGCGTTTCATGATCGTCGGCAGGAGTTCCTTGGAGCGACCAGGCATCCACCGCCGAACCCGGCTGGTGTGGATGAATGTGTTCCATAAATGAGATGCAGGGTGGGAACCGGTCACGTCACCCTCTGCCAACAGCAGCTCGTGAGCAGCCACCAGCTTCCCCTGCTCCAGCAGAGCGCGGACTCGCCAGAGCCTTGCCTCGCTGCTGTCTAGCGATCGCAGCGTACGTTCCGCGTCCTCGTATCTCGACTCCAACACCTGACACGCTCCCACAACGAGCCTTGCAGTCTCATCTGCAGCGAGCTCGAGCGCGGACCTTGCGAGGCGCTTCGCATCCGCAATTCGAAGTTCGAACAGGCGGAGCTGCGCAAGGCGTGCCAGGTAGGCGACCCGATTCTCTCGACTGAATGCACGTTCTAGCAACGCCGCATAAGCGTCCAACGCACCGACCTCGAGCAGCGCGTCCGCGGCCCAATCAATCTCTCGTTCGGTCGGAGCCAGCGCCCACAAGGACTCCGCGGCCGTTCGAGCCCTGTCACGTTCGCCCAGCGCCGCACAGCACATCATCTCCCGGGCCACCAGCGCCGCGCATGGAGCTATGGTGTTTGCCGTGCAGAAACAGTCTGCCGCGTCTCGGAACTTACCAATGCTGGCTAGCAGCCGACCGAGCTCGGAGAGTTCATCTGCATCACGAGCGAGGGGTACGGCATTTTCGCAGAGGGAAATGGCCGCGAGAGGCTTTCCCGCAAGTCGCAGGAGCAACGCAACAGCCATCTGTGACGCGAGGGTCTGGAAAGTTGCTGGAGCGTCCAGGTCCTCCCACACGAGGGAAAGGGCAGAGAAGTTCTCTCCACTCAGCACCAGCTCAAGCGCCTTGACGAGGCGCTTCCGACCTGCGTCTCCGTCGCAAGCAGCCGCACCGGGACTTTGGGCTGCTTCGATCGTGGCACCGAGCGCTTTCCTCTCGGAATCACCGAGCCTCGCGAGTACCGTTGCCCTCAATTGCTCGAGGCCCGCTGAATCCTTTAAGGTACCTTGTTGCCAATGGGCCTCGACTCCATGCGCTCTTACGCTCAGCGCGAGATCGCGAAAGCCCCGCTCAGGATGGACGTAGCGCAGCGCCAGCCGCCGGTCGTCGATGACGATCCTGGCTGGACGAATGCCGCGTGGCCAGCGTTCCATCCAGGTTGGGATCGGGAGCCGGACATTTGCCATGGGGTCACGATAGCCGTGAACGCGTTGGCTATTGTCCTGGATTCTTGGAGCAGCTCACCACTTGGATGTCAACGTAGTGCTGCGTGCCACCACTCCCGTTATCTTCTTCGCCGACCCAGGCCACCGCGCTGGTCAGGGCACCCATTTCTCCGGCATCCGCCATAGGCACGACGCCGTTGCTGGGAGTGGCCACCGAGTACCGCCAAACTCTTGGGGTCCCATCCAAGGCGAGCTGGGACAAGAGCACGCCTGATTTGCTCTGTGTCGGCGAGGCCATGCTGACCCGTCCGAATTCGTACCCACCATGTCCGGGCTCGAAGTATCCATCCGCTTGGGTTGCAATGGTGGGCATCGCTGGAGGACTGGAGGATGTGGGCGGACTGCTAACGTCGAAGGTGCCCCAGTGGAAGTTGTAGTCGACGAAGCTCGCCGACCCTTCCAGGCTCAACATCGATACCTTGTTCGGGACGGTCGATGGGTACAGGACGTTCAGGGACGGCCCCGCCAGTCCGAAGTCGACCTGCTGCGACGAGTATGTGGGCGAGTAGCGAAGCTCGCCCAACAGGCTCGATTCATCTGTCAGCGAGAAGAACTGGTTCGAGCCTGATGTCACCATGTTGCGGAGCTTGTAGCTCGATGTGAAGCGAGCCGTTCCCTCGCCATCGACGAACACCTGGTTCGTCCCACACTGACCCGCGAAGTGGAGAGTCGTGCCGTCGAAATGGAACGCACTCTCGTTTGCGTCACCGGGGCAGGGGTCCGCAAGAACCGTGCGCACGAGTGTCGTATTGGACTTGTCGCCGTCCAGCGCGACGATGGCTCCGTCGTTGCCAAGAAACCGGATCGTGTTGCCGATGACCGTCGCTGCCTCGGGGAAAAACACGTCCGTCAGGTCCAACGTTCGGGAGTCGATGATTTGGCCGTTGTAGGTGAAGGTCTTTACCAGCGCTTTTGGCGACGCGTTGTCGTCCGCCAGAGACGCGATCAGGTGGATGTCATCCGAGCCCTGATCCGTCGCGAGCTTGATTCGGACGTCGGCGTAGCCATCGAGTTCCGTCGTCGAGAATACGCGCTTCGCCTGACCTTGATTGACGCAGCCAAAGGTTGGCGAGCTGCCACCGGTTCCGCCGGTCCCGGCCGTGGCCCCTGTGCCCGCCGCAGCTCCGGAACCCGCTGACGCACCGACTCCGCCTGAGTTCCCTGAGCCCCCGCTGTTTCCTGAGCCCCCGCTGTTTCCCGTTCCAGCGTCGGTTCCGCCCGCCGCCCCCGCGGAGTTTCCACCCGCTCCACCAGAACTGCCGTCATCGGGCTTGAAATCGCCCAGGCCAATTATCTGTCCGCACCCCACAAGGAGCAACGGCGCGGACGCTGCGAACAGGTTGCCGCGCCGGTACAGAGATAGCTTCATATTAAATCCAAGTGGAAATGTTGCGCAGCCGTCAGGGCGATGCTGGCAAGTGCTAGAAGCTACCGGAAAGGAAGACTCCATTGGTGCGAGGTCCAAGCACCGGCGTAACGGTCGCGAACTGTCCGCGCTTCGTCTTCGCGCTGGAGCTGGAACCCGAGGTCAGGAGCAAGACCACGCCCGTGATGGCTGCAGCGGCACCAACGCCCACGCCGATGGTTGAGATCAGCGCTTTGCCTTCTGCGCTGTCGATTTCGTCCTGGCCAGCTGCCGTGCACTCCTTGTTGGGGCACAGCGTCGGGTCGTTCTCGGCGTCGCTAGCTTGGTTCTTCGCCAGCACTCCAAACAACAGCCCCGTACCCATGAAGACGCCTCCGCCACCAATCAGCACCCAGGGCAAGATCCCAGGTCCGCCGGTCCCAGAGTCACCAGGCGTCACCGTTCCATCTGCGGTCTCGCCCGGCGGGAGTGCGCTCAGCGCCGGGATGCGCACGATTTGTGCGTCGCCATCGGGGCCCACTTCCACCGTGGTGGTCCAGGGGCGATAACCAGGCGCGCTGACCTTGATCTCATGTTTGCCTGGGTCCACCGCCACGGGCGTTCCCAAGCTCCCTGCAGCGATCAGCTCGCCATCCCGGGTTACGGTCATGTCCTTGACCAGTGGCTTCGGGGGCACGAGCTCGAGCTTTGACAAATGTGGCTCGAGTTCAGCCGCGGCGTTTGCCGCGAAATTCTGCTGTTCGTCACGACCCCGGTTCCGTGCCAGGGTTTCCGCGGACTTGTACTCAGCCCACGCGGACGCCGTCTTGCCCAGGGCCTTGTAGCAACCCGCCAGGTTGATCAGGGTGCCTGGCGATGGATCCGCCTTTTGGCTGGCCTCGAACTTGGGGCAGGCTTCTGCAGTTTTGCCCTCCGCCATCAGGCGCTTGCCTTCCTGAAACAGGGATTCTGCGGATGCTTTGTCGCCGGCGTGTGCGCTCGAAGCGAAGCCGAGACAAAGGGAGAGACCTAGGGCGGCGAGAACGGTGCGGTGCTTGATCATGGTGATGCTCTTCGAAGGCCCGCATCATGACTCGCGTCGGGGCCGATGCCAACGCGCTAGACGGTGTTTTTAGCTGCCTTGCGGATCCCGCTAGGACAGCTGGTCGATGGGCGTCTCGTCGCGCAGCTCGAAGGGTATTGTTTCCGCACGGTCTTCTGCGAGAAGAGCTGGATTTTGGGGGGAGGGGCAGCATCTCGAGCGGCTGGCTCCGGTTTCCCGCGGCGCTCCTAACCCCCGAAAATTCCAGATCAAACACGGATTCACCCGGCGTGGGGCGAGGCTCGCCGGAAGTTTGAGCTTGTAGTGACTCAGAATTGAGTTACTACTTCGGCCGGAGGAGACGTCATGAATCAATCGGTCAGTGTCCAGGCCCCCCGAGTCGCCTACTTCTGCATGGAGTTTGGATTGGACGAGAAGCTACCCATCTACTCCGGTGGGCTCGGCGTGCTCGCTGGCGACACGATGAAGGCAGCCAAGGACGCAGAGGTGCCTCTGATCGGGATCGGCATCTTCTGGAACCAAGGCTACACGATTCAGTCGCTGGGCAAGGACGGCCGGGTGGTGGACACGAACCGGGTGACGTCTCGCGAGGGACTCGAGCCGACTGGCATCGAGTTCACGCTCAAGATCCGTGGCAAGGCGATCCCGATCACTGCGCTCAAGTGCGAGCTCTTCGGCTCCGCACCGCTCTACCTGCTCGAGCCCGTGAATGAGGCGGACCGCTGGCTGACCCAGCGCTTGTACGGTGGCAACGATGACGACCGCGTCGCGCAGGAGGTGCTGCTCGGCGTCGGCGGCGTACGGCTCCTACGCGCTCTGGGGCACGAGGTCGATGTCTACCACTTCAATGAGGGGCACGCGGCGTTCGCGGGGCTCGAGTTGATCCGCGAGCAAATGAGCGCCGGTTTGGACTTCTTTGCTGCGTGGAAAGCAGTAAGGCGCCAAGTCGTGTTCACGACGCACACTCCCGTGGTCGCCGGCAACGAGGTGCATCCCCTATCGCGCCTGTTCGAGCAGGGCGCCGACATCGGGTGTTTCACTCGAGACCAGCTCGCGCGCATCGGCGGCGACCCATTCGGCATGACCGTCGCCGGCCTACGGCTCTCGCGTATCGCGAACGGCGTCGCTCAGCTCCATGGGGAAACGTCTCGCAAGATGTGGGCGCACGTCCGCCATGCGTCGCCCATCGTGGCGATCACCAACGGAGTCCACCAGGGCACCTGGCAAGACTCGCGCATCCACAACAGCTACGCGGACTCCCTGTGGGATGCCCATCAAGATCTGAAGTGGGAGTTGATCGACACCGTCGAGCGCCGCACTGGCGTGAAGCTTGCGGTGGACAAGTTGCTGGTCGGCTTCGCCCGCCGGGCGGCGACCTACAAGCGCGCCGATTTGATCTTCGGGGACTCGGGTCGACTCGAGCCCCTGCTCAAGAGCGGCAAGTTGCAGCTGGTGTTCAGCGGCAAGGCGCACCCCAGGGATCTGCCGGGCAAGGCGGTGATCGAGCGCATCGCGCAGATGGCCAAGCGCTATCCGCAGAGCGTGGTGTTCCTCCAGAACTACGACATGGAGCTCGGGAGAGCGCTGACTCGCGGCGCCGACGTCTGGCTCAACAATCCCCGTCGCCCGATGGAAGCCTCGGGAACGAGTGGGATGAAGGCAGCCATGAACGGCGTGCTCAACTGCAGCGTGCTCGATGGCTGGTGGCCCGAGGGTTGTGAGCACGGAGTGACCGGTTGGCAGATCGGCGGCGGCTATGAAGGCGACGATCAGGACGCACACGATCAAGAGGACTTGATTCGTGTGCTGACTCAAGAAGTCATCCCGACGTACTACGAGCAGCCCCATCGCTGGCGTCAGATGATGCGCTGCTCGATCGAGATGAGCGAGACGAAGTTCTCGGCCGCTCGCATGCTGTCGGAGTACTACTCCGAACTCTACCCGAGCGGCTCCGGCCTCGCGACCTTTGATGGTCTCGAGCGCAGCGTGATGAACAGCGAGCCAAAGCTCAGGGCAAGTGCGTTGGCGTGAGCAATCGCAACCAACACGGCTCGCCGTGTTCTAATTGTTTCCGTGCGGGTGTCTTGGAGGAGGTGGTGCGCTCGAGTTCGGTGTACTCCCGTCGGGTCGCGCTCCCTCTAATCTCGAGTAGTCGTGGGTGTGGGGCGGGCCAGAGAGCCTGTACAAGCCGGTGAGCACGGCCATAATAGCAAGGCCTACCATCCAGGCCGCACGAGGTTGCACTGCGGGAAGCTCGGCGGCTTCGTTCGTCGCGGCGACCTCCTGGACGGCGCCACCAGCCTTCCGGAGTTTCAACCAGGGGAAGCTCGCGATCGCGACCAGGCTGAGGACGATGACGACGACAGAGCTAGCGAGCTCGCGCTTGGTGGACCCGGTCAAGGCAACCACCGCGGCCGTCAGAAGCGTGGCAATCGGCAGCGCCCCGATTAGCGCTGCCCGCCCCCGCGGGGCGCTCGCAACTTCTACTCCGCTCTTGGCGATCCAGCGGTCGAGTGCGCTTGGAACCCCACGGAATCCCAGGCACACGATCAGCGCGAACCCGCCGTAAAAGCAGATCCCGGTGGAGTAGAGCAATCCGAGGTGCCAAGCCACGATGCCAAGGCCCGCTAGAGGTCTGAGCCGTCTGCACAGCGCGAACACGATCCCGCCGAGTTCGATGACCAAGGTGAAGCATGCGGCGAAGCGACCTACCGCCGGGCTGCGTCCGACCCAGCCGATGACGATCTCGTCGAGCCCGTTGGGGGGGAGCGGCTGGTGCGCGAGCGTCATGAGCCGGACGTGGCTCGGGTCCCAGCCCCAAGCGAACCCTTCAGCGAGTAGCTTGGACATCCCTGCATTGAAGTACGTGGCGCCTACGATCGCCGCGGCGCCGGCTAGACCCGCTCTTCGGCACGCGCCCGCGCTCGGTGGGTGCTCATCGTAGTATGCGAGCCCCCGCGCGATGACCACTCCCAGGAGCCAACCGAACACCGCGCTGGCGGGCTGGTAGAACGGCTCCTCGTGAACGCCGTACGCATGGAATAAGATTTCCTCGAGGCAAATAGTAGAGCCCAGCGCAAGCGAGCCCCAACGCAGCAACTCGGGGCGCTTCGCGAATCGGTACAGGCCTAACAACGCAAAGCAAGTGAGTACCCCCAGCAGCAATGGGCTGCGCAAGGCGCTGTTCTCCGCGGGGGCCACTCCCCAGGGGATTTGACTCATGATCACCACGTCGAATGCGGCGACGCTGGCGATGGCCTTCGCGTACCAAGTCCCTTCCTCGTGGCTTCTTGCGTTGGTCATCGAGGTTGTGCGGTGCAGCTCAAGATCGGGCAGTAGCGAATGACGGCCGGGCCTTCGGGATCTGGCGTGGAGATCTCTCGCCGTGCCACCGCGACCGCAACAGCCGGCTTCTGAGAGTCCACGGTCGGGGAGCTTTGAAGTTCCTTGAACACCCGCGCGTCGCTCTCCGGGTAGCTCGAGAAGCAGTCGTCGTTGTGCACTGGAGCTGGTGAACACGCCCAGTTGGCGAACTCAGACACCTCATGGGGGCGACCGTCCGGAGGCAAAGCGACCAATCGACTGGCGCGTGGCTGGATATGGTCGAACATGTGAAAGCGGGCGAATGGGAATGCTTCACCGACCCGGAACGCTGTCAGCACGTACAGCGCCGCGCAGCCAACGCCAACCAGCTGAAGGCGGCTGATCTTCACGTGGCTCGCTCACCCTGGGAAGACACAACCGAGGACAATTGCTGTGTGGAATTAATGTCGGGAGGCGGTGTGCTTCCGCCCTTGTCACGAAGCAGCACTAAGCCGCCACCGAGCACCGCCCCGACCAGCACGAACGCGGCCAAACGGCTGCGTCGTGAGAGCCCAATGAGTGCGGCCACGCCCCCTCCGCACAAGGCTCCAGCGAGGACGTCAGCCATCTTCCTGCAAGCCTTGCCGGAGCCGCGCGAACTCTGCGAACCACTCCTCCGTGTACTCACATCCCCGATAGTCTTCGAAGTACGGACCACCAAGCGTGAAGTGGACTAGCTTTGCCGCAGGGTTTTCCGCGTATTCGCCTACGAGGTGATTCCACTCCAAGGGTAGGTCACCGACTAGCTCGTCGGTCGTCCACTTGAAGCGATGGAGCTCGAGGCCGCTCGCAGCCTGCACGAACTCGGGTCGGAGCGTTGCACAGCGTGCGTTGTTCAGGAGCATCACGCTCGACCAATTCTTCCTTGGGTACTGCGTCTGGACGTTGCCCAGAAACTTCGTTTCGGTGCGCGGTGTGTAGTCGTGCTTCACGACCTGGAGGGCCTTGCTGTCGTCTCGCAGAGCCCACAGCGACCGAACGTCGGCTCGAGCCAGCATGTCGCAATCCATGAACAACGCCCAGCCTTGGTAGTTGCAGAGATAGGGAACCAAGAACCGGGTGAAGGCAAAGTCCGTCGACTGTCGGGGGTCTCGAGGTCGCTGGAAGAACCCCTCCACGCTACGCAGCGACAATGGAGTGATGCTCAGTGGGCCGGTCGTCAAACGCAGGAGGCTGTGACTGAGTACGTGGTACGCTATGCTTTCCGACGGGTCGTAGCCTATGAAGATGCGGATTGGATCCATGACATCGGGCACTTGGGTGGTCGCACCCAGGATGCGCCGATTATGGCCTATCCCTCGTGCGACCAAAAGGGCCGGCACCAGGTGCATCTAGGCGGCTTCGAAGTCACTCAGCGTTCGCCGCTTTTCCTCATTGCAGGACCGTGCGTGGTGGAGAGCGAAAGCCTGGTGTTGGAAACCGCCGTACAGCTCAAGGCGGTGAGCGACGAGCTTGGCCTGCGCCTCGTCTTCAAGGCTAGCTTCGAGAAGGCCAACCGGACCTCGGGTCGCTCGTTCCGCGGGCTAGACCTCAATGTGGCGTTGCGGGCACTCGAACGAGTAAGGAGTGAGGTTGGGGTGCTGACGTTAACCGACGTCCACGAGGACAGCCCACTCGAAGAGATCGCCGCGGTGGTGGACGTGCTGCAAACTCCCGCGTTTCTCTGTCGGCAGACTCGCTACCTCGAGCGAGTCGCGCGGGCGGGTCGCCCAGTCAACGTCAAGAAGGGCCAGTTCTTGGCGCCTTCAGACATGCTTCACGTGGTGGAGAAGCTTCGGCAGGCAGGCAACGATCAGCTGTTGGTGTGCGAGCGCGGTGTTAGCTTTGGCTACCACGACTTGGTGGTCGACATGCGCGGGCTCGCGGAGCTACGGCTGACGGGATGTCCGGTCGTCTTCGACGCGACTCATTCCGTCCAGCGGCCCGGGGGCATGGGTGACCGTTCTGGAGGCGATCGTCGCATGGTACCAGTGCTGGCCAGGGCCGCCGTGGCAGCGGGGGTCGCGGGTGTCTTCCTCGAGACGCATCCGCGACCTGACGAAGCCTTGAGCGACGGTCCAAACTCTTGGCCGCTCGGCAGCGTCAAGGCACTGCTCGAAGACCTGCTTGCGATTGACGCTGTGGTCAAGCGCAAGCGTTTCCTCGAGGAAGAGCTAGCTTGAGCCCCGACGTTCACATCGTCATCCCAGCGCGCTATGCATCCACGCGACTACCTGGCAAGGTTCTGCTCGATTTAGGGGGTCAGCCGCTATTGCAGCGCACTTGGAGCGCCGCATCGAACTCGGGATATGAGGTGTGGGTTGCCGTGGATGACGCGCGCGTCCAGTCCGCTGTCGAGGCGTTTGGGGGGCGCAGCTTGATGACACCCAGCGAGCTGCGATCAGGGACCGAGCGGGTGGCGTATGTCGCGCGCCATCGGGCGTGGCCCGCCGATGACATCGTGGTGAACGTCCAAGCGGATGAACCGTTCTTTCCCCCATCCTACGTGGGGCAGCTCGTTGAACCTCTGGTTGAAGACCCTAGTCTTGGCATGAGCTCGCTTGCGTGTCGTATTGACCAACGGGACCAGATCTTCAGTGAGCATTGCGTGAAGGTCGTCTGCAACCTGAGAGGCGACGCGCTCTACTTCAGTCGCGCTCCGATCCCCTGGGTTCGTGGCGGGATGGCCGAGGAGCGCGCGCCCAGCGGGTTCTATCTCCGGCACATCGGCGCCTATGCGTACCGAGTCGGCATGTTGATTCAACTCGCCGACTTGCCAGAAGCTCCGAGCGAAGTCAGCGAGTCACTCGAACAGCTGCGGGCCTTGCACCATGGGATATCAATCAGGATCCGTGCAGTCGACAGCGCGCCGCCTCCTGGTATCGATACTCCGGCAGACCTAGAGCGCGCCCGTGCGCTGCTCTCCGAACACTCGCAACGCTAGGCGCCTGCTATGCTTGCGAACCGGAAGCGTTCTTGGAGTCGCTGTGAAGAAGACCACCTATCGAGTGTGTACGTTGTGCGAGGCCACCTGCGGGATCAGCGTAGAGAGCGAAGGGACCAAGGTCACGCGCGTCGCTGGTGACTCCGCGGATCCTTTCTCGGCGGGCTATATCTGTCCGAAAGCGTTCGGAATGAAGGCGCTGCAGGATGACCCAGATCGCCTGCGCACCCCGTTGATTCGAGATGCCAACGGAAGTTTCCGCGAGGCATCGTGGGAGGAAGCGCTGGACGTCGCGATAGAAGGCCTGGACAGTGTACGCAAGCGCTACGGTGATGACTCGGTAGGCACCTATGCCGGCAACCCGAACGCGCACAGCCTACACGCGATGATCTATGGTCCGGTGCTCACCAGGGCTCTGCGCACTAAGCAGCGCTACAGCGCTAGTTCGATCGATCAACTGCCAAAGATGGTCAGCTGCGCGTTGCTGTTCGGTGGTGGCCTCAGCGTTCCGATCCCCGATCTCGACCGAACTGAGTATCTGTTGGTGCTGGGCGCGAATCCGCTCGTTAGCAACGGCAGCTTGATGACGGCGCCAAACGCGAAGGCTCGCCTACAGGGTATCCGAGAGCGCGGGAAGGTCGTTGTGGTGGACCCTCGCCGCTCCGAGACGGCCCGGGCGGCGAGTGAGCACCTCGCAATTCGTCCCGGAACTGACGCATTCTTCCTGCTTGCCTTGGTCAACGCCTTGGTGGAGATCGGACTGATAGACTTCGGGCACCTGGAGCCTTGGCTCGACGGGTGGTCAGACGTCAAGCAAGCCA
The DNA here is from genome assembly GCA_020633205.1 of Polyangiaceae bacterium. Taxonomy (NCBI): domain Bacteria; kingdom Pseudomonadati; phylum Myxococcota; order Polyangiales; family Polyangiaceae; species Polyangiaceae bacterium. Next base: position 104,390 of record JACKEB010000017.1, on the reverse strand, counting down.
TTTCCGGGTTCACACCCGAGGCCGTTGCCGAACGCACCAGTATTCCTGCGGAAACGATTCGACGGATTGCAAAGGAGTTCGCCTCCTCTGGATCGGCCGCTTGCTATGGTCGAATCGGCACGACCTGTCAGGAGTTGGGGACGCTCGCGAGCTGGGCGGTGGACTTGCTCAACATCGTCACCGGGAATCTAGATAGGCCAGGCGGTGTGATGTTCCCGGAGCCCGCGGCGATGCGTGGGGGCAACCAGCTGAAGGTTGCAGGGCCCGGTAGGGGCGCAAGGTTTGGACGCTGGCGGACCAGCGTGCGGGGGCTTCCAGAAGCGTTCGGTGAGCTTCCGGTAGCAGCGCTGGCTGAGGAAATCCTCGATGCACCAGAGGAGACCCGCGTGCGGGCGATGCTCACGATGGCGGGCAATCCCCTGTTGAGCGTACCAGGCAGTGCGCGTCTCGAGGAAGCGTTCGAGAGGCTCGAGTTCATGGTGTCGGTGGACATCTACCTGAACGAGACAACGCGTCATGCGCACGTGATCCTGCCGCCACCGCCCCCACTAGAACGCGAGTCATACGACCTGGCGTTCTATCAGTTATCCGTGCGGAATATTGTCAAGTTCTCTCCGCCCGCGTTGCCCCGTACTTCGGGAGCGATGGACGAGTGGGAGATCCTGCTTAGCTTGGCCACCGGACTGATGGGAGGCCGGATGGAGCTGAAGGCTGCGGACGACTTCCTGCTCGCTCAGCTCATCAATCAGGAGATTTCTGGCAAAGACCTAAGGTTCTCCGACCTTGACGCCCAAGCCGTAACTCACGCACTCGGCGCGCAACCTGGTCCGCAGCGCGTGCTCGATCTTTTTCTCCGACTCGGCCCCTATGGAGATGGCTTTGGCGCGCGGCCTGATGGGTTGAGCCTGGCGCGGCTAAAGCAAGCGGAGCACGGCATCGATCTCGGACCACTTCGACCGAGACTGCCTGAGTTCCTCGAGACGAAGAGTGGGAAGATAGAGCTCTGGAGCGAGCTGATTTCGAATGAGCTAGCGAAGCTCGACGGCCGCCTCGGCGAGCGCGCCCCCGACCTGGTGTTAATCGGGCGCCGGCAGCTGAGGAGCAACAACTCCTGGATGCACAACATCCACGCGTTGGTCAAAGGCCCTGACCGCTGCACGCTGTTGATGCACCCGGCAGATGCGGCCCGCTTCGGCCTCAGCTCTGGTCGGAGCACTACGTTGAAGACCCGGGCTGGACAGCTCAAGGCTACGATTGAGGTGTCGGACGAGGTCATGCCAGGCGTTATTTCGTTGCCGCACGGATGGGGACACGCCAGCGAAGGTGCGCGCCTTTCAGTTGCGCGGGAGCGACCGGGGGTGAACGTCAACGTGCTCTCGGATCCTGCGCTGCTCGACGTCTCTGGCAACGCGGCGTTCAATGGCGTTCCGGTGGAGATCCTGCCTGAGTGACCAGCGTGTCGGGGCCGATGCGCGAGCAGGCAGACGCCTTAGCCGTCGCTGCCAACTCCGTGAGTCTATGGCTACGCGCGTTCTCGGCGGCTAGCCACGACGTCTTCGACGTTGTGTTCCATGCCGAGACCGCTCCATTGGATCAGGTAGCCGCTCAGCTCCGGTTGTGGCTTGCTCGCGAGTGCCGGCAGCTGGAGCACCTGCGGCGCGAAGGGGATCTGGCAAGGTTGATTGATTCCGCGCGGGATCGCGCGAGGCTTTGGGAGATTGCTCAGCGTGTACTCAGCGGGCTGGGTGATGATCTCGACCGCGCAGACTACCTTGCAAGCCGGATTGCTGGTTTTCCGACGCAGCAGCGTGTCGAACTCGACGCAGAGAGCGCGGTGGATCAGCGCGCCCTGATGCATAACGAGTTCGAGCAGACCAAGGTGCGGGTGAGGCTTGGCTTGCTGCGGCTTGCGGCCTCCGCGAGTGGGGATCAAGCCGACCGATGGGATGAACAGATTGCGCGCGCGACGCGGCAGCAGACCGAGCTCGAGTTGGAGCGAGTCGAATTGGTGCGCTCGCGGGGGGAGGGACATGCGTGGCAAGATCAGGACGCTCGAGGTCGACGCCAGATTCGCGAGGGAGCGACAGTGGTTGGCGAGGAGCTCATCAACGCGGCTAGACGCGACAGAGCGCGCTACGATGCCGTTCACAAGTTCGGCCCGGTTGCGCCACTGCGCGCGTTGTTCGAGCGGATCGAGGCGGGGCAAGCTGAGTTCTCGAACTTCCCCGATGAGCAACGGCAGCGGCGCTGGCGCGTGCTTGAACGACTGCTCTCCGGGCGCTCGGCGTTCGTGCTCGGCTCCAGCCACCAAGACGACGACACGGCGATTGCGGAGGCGCTGTTCCCTATTCAGAGCTCCGAGGGCGACTTACTCCTCGTAGTTGCCCCGCGAGACATCCTGGAGAGCCAGATGGTGGCAAGGGCCTTGTCGGCTCGCGGTTATCGCGCGGGCTTGCTCGGAGAAATGGATGGTACGGAGCGCCTAGACATTCTGGTGATAGACGTCCTGGGCTTCCTGATGCCGCTCTACGCCCGCGCAGTTGGCGCATTCGTTGGAGGTGGTCTACACGGCGTCCGCGATCACAACTTCGTGGAGCCGCTGTTGTTCGGCGCTCCAACGTGGACCGGACCGCATCACTTCTGGTCGCCTGAACGCTGGGACCTACTTCAGTCTCTGGCTCCAAACCTGGTTGGCGAGCTAACGCACGACCAGCTGCATCGACTCCCAGGTTTGCTGCAAGCTACGGACAACACCCCTGCCGCGCGTCGGCACCGGGCGGGTCGTCTAAAGCATTTCCTCGAGGCATCTGAGAAGCTGGCCCTCGAGGGGACGAGGGAACTTTCTCAGGATTTGCTGACACTACTGCGGGAGCTGAGGGCTGATCCGGGACAAATCGAGACGTGCGATCGCCGCGAAGAGCTGGTGTATCTAAACCTGGTGAAGCACGTAACGGTTCCGAACGTGTTGAACGTCGAGACCGACTGGGCGCCACACTGGCGTCTGGCGAACCACGTTCCGTACTTGCTCGACCTGCTCGATCGGACTCAACCTCGCTGAACAAGGAATACACCACCCGCCAAGAGCAGGACTCCCGCCACCCTCGCGAGCGTGACGGGTCGAACGGCATAGCCAAGGAAGCCGAAGTGATCGATCACGACACTGGCGACCAGCTGCCCCATCACGAGTGAGGCGATCAACAGCGCGGCACCAAGCCGCGGCGCAGCTACGACGCCGGCAAGCACCAATGCGGCGCCGCACAGCCCGCCCAAGTACGCCCACCAGGGGGCGCCCGCGATTGCACTCCACTTCGGCAATCCGGTTCTGACGCTGAGTGCAGCAACCGCTAGGATCACGAGCCCCCCGCCGAAGTTCACGATGCCGGCCAGGAATGGGTGCCCCAGGTTTCGTCGTAGCTCTGCGTTGATGCCGGCTTGCGCTGGCAGCACCACTCCCACCAAGACGACGAGGACTATGAAGAAGGTCTGACCGCCAGGCATTCGCTCTCGTACACCGACGTTCTCGGCTCCGCAACGCGACTGCCGCCGGCGTTCTGGGCCCACGATCCAGATGCGGCTAAGCTTGCTTCGTGCTCTGGCATGACTCACTGCGGCAGACGTTGATGGCTGTGCTTTTGGCATCCCTTCTTCCGACGTTTGCCTGCCATGACGACGCGGCGTCTAGAGCGGCCCGTCCGGTCGATTCGCCAGTAGTTATCGCGCGGAAACAGTCTTCTCCACCTGAAGCGGCACGGAGCGCGACGCCCGCGGTTCCCTCGGCACTGGAGGCTCAACCTGCCGCCCCGAGCGCACCCGCGTCGCCGCGGGAGGCTGACGCGGAGAGCGTGCGAGCATTGGAGCAGGAGGCTCGCGACCTCGGTACGGATCAGTTCCTTGTGTGGCAAGGCGGCAGCATGCTCGCGCGCCTCAACGAAGAGGGAACGCCCCTACAGAGCATGTCCATCACCAAGAGCGTGCTTGGGCTTGCTGCGTTGATTTTGCTGCAAGACGGTAAGCTGAGCCTCGAACAGCCAGTGTCCGATTTTTTTCCCCTCTGGAAAAGCGGGGAGAAGTCGCGCGTCTTGGTGCGGCACCTGCTCAGCCATTCGAGTGGTCTGTCGGAACCCAAGAGCACACTCCCCATCTACCGTAGCCAAGATTTCGTTCAGTTCGCCCTGGACTCAGAGCTCGAAGCCAAGCCCGGAGAGCGGTTCATTTATGGCAACAGTGCGAGCAATTTGCTCAGCGGGCTGATCGAAAGGGCGAGTGGAAAGCGGGCCGACCGCTTTGTTGCGGAGCGGTTGTTCAAGCCGCTTGGGATCACGCGCTACTGGTGGAGCCTGGACAAGGCCAAGCACGCTCACGGCATGTCGGGTCTTCATATCAACGCGGCAGGCTTGCTCAAGCTTGGCCTGCTCGTGTTGGGCGAGGGTGACGCTCCGGGGGGGGCTGGTGCTGGCGCGAAGCCCTTGATCGACCCGGAACTTCTGCGGCGTGCGACGACCGAGCTTGCCCCGGTGCAACCGAACCACAAGCGGCTGGGCCTCCTCTGGTGGTTGATTCCCGAGACCACAGAGCTTGAACTTACACCGGAAGATATTACCGCATGGCAAAAGGCGAAGCTCGATCCGGTTTTCGTGGCACAGATGAAACCGCTGATGGGTCGTCGCTTCAAGACGGCGGACGAATACCGCCAGGCGGTCAAAGCACTGCGCCCGGACGATCCCGATCTCGAGCGCTGGGATGAGCTGACGTGGAAGGCCGGAGTCCCTGACGTTACGTATCGCTTCGGTCCAATCATCGGGACATACTCATCGGGGACCCTGGGGCAATACTTGGTGATTCTCCCCAGAGATCGTTTGATCGCCGTGCGCATGCGTAAGGCCCCAAAGCGACGCAAGGACCACGATCCCAACGATTTCCCCCAGTTCATTCAGCGGGTGCGTGAGCTGGTCGAAGTCCGCTGACTCCACTAAACTCGTCGCATGCTCAACCGCTCTTCAGGCTTGGTGGGCTCGCGCAGGGCACCAACGCAACCTCTCGGCAGGTTCCTGGCGGGTTTGCTGTTTGCCGTAACGCTATCGGTTTCAGGCAGCGCGCTGGCGGATGAACCACCGCCAGATCCCGAGCCCAAGAAGGACGGTGGTTGCGGCTGTGAGACGACGGGCTACCCCCGCACCTACACTGCGCTTTCGTTGGCCTTCATGGGACTGGGTTTGGTGCTCTTTCGCCGCTCGCTAAACAAGCCCCAGCGCAAAGGTTGATAGGGCCTGTGCTGGTCAAATATCCTCAGGGAAATCTACGAGCTGCCCGGCTTCGCGCAATCAGCTTCAGCGCTGCGCTGCTGTTCGCTTCGAGCGCGGTGGCGCGTGACATCGCGCCACCAGGGGGGGACGGCTGTAAGTGTGATATCGGCTCGACTCAGCACTCCCTGGTGGGGCTAGCCCTCGGTGCCGCGTGCCTCGGCTTGGTCCTCATTCGGCGATCTCGACGCTGACTTTCGTGATCGCTCGAGGTGCCAAACGCAGCACACCAAACTCGCTGTGCGTTGGGAGTGGGTCATGCGTTTTCGGCTTCGGCGTCCAAGAGCACCTGGGCCACCGCTGCCAGGCGCACCAGGCGTACCTGGGCGTCGCGCAAGGACTTCACCAGGAACGCCAGGCAGGCCTGACCGATGAACAGGAAGAACAGCCCGAAGCGGTGTACCCCAAACGGCAGCAACTGAGCCGCGAAGAACACGGTGAGCCCGAGGAGCCAAGGCACCGCAAAGCGCTCCGCCGAGCCGGCGCCACTAGCCCGTGCCACTTTGCGCAGTTCCCAGTAGGCCATCCCCGCGCCGGCCACGGGGAGCACCAGCCAGAGCGGCCAGTAGCGCGATGCTTCAAGCGAATCCACGCGGAATAGCTTGGCGTTGGGCGTGGTCACACGAGAGAAGGCCACGAGCGACGCGAGCAGAAACGGCATGCTCCACGCGAGCAGCGTCTGCCCGCCGAAATCTCGCACAGGCGGCGCCTCCATCAGCGCCATGACCACCATCAAGATCGCCTGCATCGCACAGACCAGGATCACGAGCCGGGTCTGAGGAAGCGGATCTTGAAAGCTCTCCAGGAAGGCGGGCGGCGCCATCTCATCGCCGAGCTCGGGATCCGCCTCGGGCGCCTGATAGGGATTCGCCACACCCGGAGTCTAGCTGACAAGGCCGGTTCGCGAAGCAAGCGTTTCAGCGTGGATCCGTGAGGATCGCCAGGTCACGCTTTCGGTGTGCGGCTCACTCTTCCGCTGGATCTTCGCGGCAGAGCATGAACCAGGCGGACATCGGCTTGCCCTTGTAGGCGCGGCCAATCGAGATGTGCTCGCTCACCTTGCGCATGTAGTCTTTCATCCCGGCGTAGACGAAGCGGCCGAGCTTCTTCTCGTTGGGGATGATCACCGGCCAGCTCTCGGGCTTCTTCGGTGGGATCCTGGTGTAGTTGACCACGAACTCGCTCGGCGCGTCCTTGTCCTTCTCGCGATCCACGGCGTGGGCGACGTAGTAGCCAGGGCCGGTTGCCCAGTCGAGGGTCTGGTGGTTGTAGCCCCAGAGGTCCCCGGACTCGTCGTCTGCCAGACAGAAGCGCTTCTGAAAGAAGTTGTGCGCGGGCAGCGTGTTCTTTCCGTGGTGAATCACTTCCTTCAAGGGATCCGTGCCGCTCGGCACGAAGAAGTCGGCGTCGGCCTCTTCGCCCTCGAATAGATCCCACAGCGCCTGCTGATCGGCTCCCGTCGCTTGCTCCATCATGAGCATGCGTCCCTTGTGATCCATGCGATCGAGCGCTTCAGTGATGCGCTGCTTGGTGTGGTCGTCGCGATGGCCCAGGAGCATGGTTCGGAAAGTCACAGCGCGCGGACTATAGCGCGCCGCGCCATGCTGGCGACTCCTTGGAGCGCCAATTCTCGTAGACGGCAGCACTGTCGACGCACGTAGTGGGTCTGTGCGTCGCGCCGCGTTCGGTTCGGAGCCTGAGCGGATTACCTAACCCCCTAGAATTAAAAGGGGATCTGGCGCATTTGCCGCCCTCGAAACTGACATCGCGTCAGATCGAACGGTGTTGAGTTCAGCGTCAGAGCGCGACTTTGTGGCCAGCGACCGGGCGCTCTTGCAGCAGGATGAAGGTGTCGAGCTTCACCTTCTCGAGCTCCTTGGTCGACGCGCCGATGTCGTAGACCAAGCCCCACTCGATGCCTTCATCGGCGGAGAGGAAGATGTTGCTCGAGTCCTTGCAGGCGCCAGCGCGCTTCTCGATGGTTTCGCCGGTCATGCTCAAGTCGGGACCCGCGAAGCCCTTGCTACGCTTCGTCGCGGTGCCGCCAGCTAATTTCCACACGGCAGTACCGCGATCCTTGAGCACGATGGCCACGACGCTACACGATGGCGCGCTGGAAACCTTGCTCTGAGGCGTGAAGCTCAGAGTGGGGTGGAACGAGGGTCGCGTCTCGGTTTTCACCACGATGTGCGTCGCGCCGAGCTTGTACAAGCCCTCGAACATCGCCATCACCCAGTCGAGCTTGGCTTTGCGATCGACTGCGAGCGGCACGTCCTTTCCGTCGATGTCCTTCTTCTCTTCTTCGAGCGCCTTGGCGAGGCGCTCCTTGCCGTCCTGCTTTTCGATCAAGATGGGCGAGAAGCCGACCTTTGGACCTTCCGAAGTCACGCTGAACTCAGTTGGACCCTTGGGGGTCGGCACCGCGTCCATCGGGGGCGGCTTGACGGTGTCGCTGGGTGCGGCGAACGGGTTCTTCTTCGGCGGCGGATCGTCACACGCCACGCTAAGGAAGGCGCTACACAGCAGCGCGACGACGGAAACGTTGAGCGAACGACGAAGGAGCATTGCGTGCATCATGAACGTTTGGGGGTGAGGAACGCTGGCCCAAACCCGGGCTGAGTTTCACTGATTTGCCCGCGGCTCGAAACCCGAAAGCGTACTTCAGCGAGCAGAGTTCCCGTGTGAGCGCAGGGTTCGAGCAGCTTCAGGGCGCCTGTTTGGGTGCTGCGCTGGTGAATTGCCACAGCAAATAGCGCGATGTTTGCCCCACTCGCTTCACTCTACCGCTCAGCAGGCGCTCCTGGTTCTGATAGGTGATCGGTACCAACGCGTAGTCAGCGCGACCCTTTGCGCAGCTCAAGACCTGAGAGAGCCCGGTTCGCTCCGTGAAAAAGCCTTGATGCTCGGAGTTGTAGAAGAACGCTGGGTTGCGGTCGACGGACACGAAGCGTGCGCCTGGAGGCAAGTGCTGCTTGAGCAGGCTGGCGGTCGCTATGATGTCATTATCCGTGTGGTAAAATCCGCGATGCTCGCCACGCTTGGTTTCGGCGAACAAGATGCTCTGGGTGTTCCAGCCATGCAGGGCGAGCAGGGCGATGAGCAGCGTGCGGTTGCCCCAGCGCTGCGCGGGCACGCGCATTGAGTTGGCCTGTGGCGCGGCACTGTCCCAGAGCTTCGTCATGCCTCTGCCCGCCAATAGGCTGAGCGGGAGTACGGCTGGCAGCTGGTAGTAGACGTGAGTCACGTTGCCTTTGAGTACCGCGGCGACGAAGCAGACGAAGCCGACCAGCCAGACAACGTAAAGCCGAGTGCGGCGCTCTTCGAGCCCCGCACCCAGCCCGAGCAGAGCCAGGGCGAGCGCCCCCCAGCCCGCGATGCTCGAGACGACGCGCTCGCTGAGAGTGCGCCACGGGCCTTGCGAGTTGAACAGCGCCCAGCTGGAGAACTTGGTCTCTGCTCGATCGCCCCACACGCCGAAGGTCCAGGGAAACTGGTGCGCATGCCAGTACCACGTGGAACCAAGCGCGAGCACGCATACACCCCAGAGCCACAGCCGCCACTCCCGAACGGCGCGCGCAGCGCCCCGCGCGCTCAACACCAGGTAGAGCGCTGGGAGCCCCATGAACAAGTTTGGAGCCTTAATCATGAGCATTCCGCCGCCCCACAGCGCGCTCAGGCCGAGCTGCACGTCGCGGTGCTGCCACCAGCGCTTGGAGTCGGGCAGCGCTTCCGTGGGCCACGTGAGCCAGCGCTCTAGGTGATACAGAAACGCGACGCAGAAGGCCAGCGCCGGACCGTCCGGCTGGGGTGTCCGGTTGAAGAAGATCGCGAGCGGGAGCGTGGCGAAGACCAAGAGGCTCGACCCGCTCTCGAATCGGTTCGCGCCGAGCAGGCGTTGCAGCCGGTAGAGGTAGAACGCCGTGAGCACGAAGAACACGATGCTGACCGAGCGCAAGTACCACGGGGGGGGGAAGCTCACGCCCAACAGGCGCAGCGGCACTGCGCTAAGCCATGCGGAAATGGGTAGCTCGGCTTCGACCAACCCAAAAGGCGCGTCCGCTACCTCGCAGGGTTGACGGCTTGCGCGCGGCGAGAACGGATTGAGGGTCTCGATCAGGTAGCCGTGGGCGAAGCCGGCACTGTCGGCCTGACGCCAGGAATGGAAGTCCGCGATGAACGGGTCGCGAAGGTGGATGCAGCGCAGGCCCACGCCTACCAGCACCACGAGGGCCACCCCGACGAGCGCGAGCCAGCGCCGTTGCCGCGCCTTGCTAGTTGGCGCTTGTGTAGCCTCCGGCGTCATACCGCGTCGCATCGATAGTCGAACTTTCGCCGCGCCGAAACGTGCTAACACCCCGCCCATGGCTTCCCCTTCCACGACCGAACTCGCGGAGCTCTGCGCCATTGCGACGCAAGTTGCCGCGGAAGCAGCGGATCTGGTGCTCGGCGCCTGGCGAACGCAGCCAGAGATCAGCAAGAAGCGGCCCAAAGATCTCGTCACCGAGTGGGACGTGAAAAGCGAGCAGTTGATCCTGAAGCGCCTCGGTGAACTAGCGCCCTATGCGGTCTTGGCTGAAGAGAGCGGGCTCACGGGAGCCGCCAACGCAGCTGCCCCACAGTGGGTATGCGACCCCATCGATGGCACGACGAACTTCGCCCACGGGCACCCGATTTGGTGCGTCAGCATCGGGCTGATGTACGGCGACGAGCCGCTCTGTGGAGCTGTCGTCTCACCCACCATTCGCACGACCTGGAGTGGCTACAAGGGTGGTGGTGCGAAGCGGAACGGGGAGACGGTGCAGGTGAGCCGCACGTCGGTGCTGGCGGAGGCGCTGTTGGCAACTGGTTTCCCTCCGGAAAGAGACCGGGCGCCGTACAACAACTTCGAGAGCTTCGAGCGCATCAAGAAGCGCGCCCTCGCGGTGCGGCGCTGCGGCTCGGCGGCGATGGACCTCTGCTTCGTGGCTGACGGAACCTATGATGGCTACTGGGAGCGCCGGGTCCACGTATGGGACCTGGCGGCGGCAGCGGCGATCACGCTGGCCGCGGGGGGCCGACTCACGGCGCTGGACGGCGGACCAGCGCGCCTCGAGCGAGGGCATGTGCTGGGTACCAACGGTTTGGTGCATCAGGAGTTACTCGACCTGCTGGCAGATCTGCTCGAGGAAGACCCGGTGAACCTGTGACATCCAAGTAACGCTTGGTTGACGGACGTGAAACCGCTACTTTCATGCGGTGAAGCTGTTTGGGGCCAGCGTGCTGGGGATGTTGGCGTTGGCGATGGCTGGCTGCGGCGAAGATAGCCCGGGCCCGACTCGCTCGCCGTATCCGCGCGACAACGAGCTGCGGATGAACCAGGTGCAGCTCAAGGGTACACACAACAGTTACCACATCGCTCAGGACCCGGCGCCCGTGCCGGAGCTCGACTATACGTTCGCGCCCCTCGACATGCAGCTCGAAGAGCAAGGCGTGCGCAAGTTCGAGCTCGATACGAACTACATCCAGGCCAGCGAGACGATCGAGGTCTTTCACATCCTGATCGTGGATGAGGGAACCCACTGCCGGCTCTTTGTGGACTGCCTGCGCAGCATCGAGAAGTGGTCGAGCGAGCACCCGGGGCACGTGCCGATCTTCATTCAGATCGAGCCCAAAGGGCAGTTCCCGAGTTGGCTCGGAGAGGCCTTCTTCGAGCAGTTCGAAGGCGAGATCCTCAAGGCGTTTCCAAGAGAGCGCATCATCACTCCCGATGATGTCCAGGGGGAAGCTCCAACGCTACGCGAAGGGGTGACGACCAATGGCTGGCCCACGCTCGCGAGAGCGCGCGGCAAGGTCCTGTTCTTCATCAACGATCGGGCTGACTTCGCTCGCGCGTACTCCCGCGACTTCACCACCACCGCGGGTCGACTGATGTTCGCGGAGAGCCAACCTGGAGAAGACATCGAAGCCGTGCGTATCTTGAACGGAGCGCTGAGTGACTTCAGCGAGATTCAGCAGGCGGTGAAGGACGGCTTCATCGTGCGGACTCGGGATGGCGGCTTGGACGCGGCGCAGGACCCAGCGGAGTTCGAGAGCGCGCTCAAGAGCGGAGCGCAGATCATCAGCACGGACTTTCCGGTGAAGGTCGACGGCGTCGATTACGTGATGGAGATCCCCGGCGGCACCCCCGCTCGCTGCAATCCGCTCAACGCCCCAACGGATTGCACGTCCGCTGATATCGAGAGCCGCGAGCGCCTGCGCTAGCTCCCTCTGCGTTCGAGATTACTCTGCTACGGGAGGATCTTGTCTGGGTCGCCCAAGAACTCGAAGTGCATGGTGTCCTGGAGCTTGTCCCGCCCAAGCCAGTAGAAGCCGTACTTCTCGAAGGAATTGATCCAGCACTTGGTCAGCGCGGTACGCTCGTAGATGGACTTCGCTGGCTTTTTGCACAGCGGATGATCCGGCCAAGGGTCGACGCAGCCGCAACAGGGGTTGCGCCCCGTATCAATGTCGATGGCGATGCCAAACAGGTGGTTGGAGATCTCGCCGCCGCGATACGTGTTGCCGACGCGCAGGCCTCCGATGCCCTTCGCCGTGTACTTTTCGTCGTCGCCCTTGCATTCCTTCTGGATGCGTTTCTCCACGCAGATCAGCGCCGGTTCCAGACGCTCGTGGATCTGGATGGGGAGACCCATAAAGCGCATGCCGGTGACTTGCTCGCCGACCGACGCGCCGGCGTACTTCTCCAGGTTGAATCCAGGGATGTAGCCGTAATTTTCCGCTCGGTAACGTACCGCGCGATTGTGAGCCTTGGGTTGCACCTGGTTGTTCTTGATGAAGCTCGATCGCACCAGGAACTTCTGCGGAGACTGGTAACGACAGCCGCGATACTTCTTGGCGTTCTTCCAGGCCTTGAGCTTCTTCTTGAACGCTGCGCGGTCTTTCTCCCACTGCTTGCGCTTGGCAGTGTCGACCTTTGACTTCGCGCGCGGCGCCTTCGCTTCTGCGGGCGCTTCAGCGGGGGTCTCGGCGTCATCTTCCGCTGCGCGCGCGAGCGTGGCGAACGTCGCCAGCGCGAAGAGCGCGACGGCGACAATAGAAGAGTAGCGAGCGAAGCGTGAGGACATCGGCAGGTTATGGGGCGAGCGGAGCGTGGGCCAAGCCGCTCAGGCGCTTGGTTTGACGTGGGATCTCCGCAGAACTTCAGGGTTCTTTGTCCCCGGCGGGAGGAGCCCTAGCGCATCCCGACCAGTGGTGCCCACAAAACCTGCGACCGGCGCCTGGCTGTGGCGCTTCGGCGCGGTCGATTTCTTGGCCGTTTGAAGCTTCTTGGCGGATGGTCCACCCCATCCGAAGCCGATTGGAACAGTGCTAGAACTCAAGCGACGCCAATCACACTCCGGCATGCAGCGATGGATAATCCGAGTCTGTTCGAGCAATTGGGAGGCGAGCGAGAGCTGCGCACGATCATCGACGAGTTCGTCGATCGAGTCTTTGACGACGTGATGATCGGGTTCTTCTTTCAGCGCGCGAGCCGCGAGCGCTTGAAGGCCAAGGAATACGAATTCGCCGCCGAGCATTTGGGCGGTCCGGTGACCTATAGTGGACGACCCATCGCGCAGGCGCACGCTGCCCATCCGATCATGGGGGGGCAGTTCATGCGCCGCCTTCGCATCCTCGAAGAGGTACTCGAGGCCCACGATGTCTCTCCGGCGGTACGGGAGCATTGGCTCGCCCACACCGAGGGGTTGCGAGCGATGGTCACCCGCGACAGTGGGGGTCGATGCGATCCGGTGGATGCGATGAAGCGCGTTCAAGAACGAGGCAAGGAATGAACCCCGTGAGGCAGCAGCCAACTCGGCAGCGGAACGCCGTCAACGGCGCGTTGATGTTGGTGGTTCTAGGCGTGAGCGCTTGCGCTACGGCTGGTAATGCGTGGATGGACGAACCCCTGGTCGCCTCGGATGATTTCGGTGGGGGTGCCCCGCCGGAGCCGACGACCCGCTCCACGAGTGCGCCGCCGCCCTTACCGGTGAGCGCTCGCACGTTGGGAGAGCCGCCGCAGCGCGAACCCGGAGACCCCGTGGACGTGCGTCGCCTCAAGGGCAAGGTGCTAGGCAAGTTTCGCAATACCTACTATGATTTCCCCGCGGAAGCAGACTATAAGGGCGCCAATGTCGGCTTGAAGGACGCCCAGTGCAAGACGATCAAGTCCGTGCCCCAGGATTTCTTCGAGCGACTGTGTGTCCAGGGGAGTGGAACGCTGCTCAGTGGGCAGACGGTTAGCTTTAGCCGGCGTGACTGTGAGTGCGCGCCCGTTTGCGCGAAGACCAAGCAGAAGATCTGCTTCGACGCGCTGAGTCCGGAGAAGTTCCCTTGGGGGCGCGGTGCGACGGGTGGCCCCATCAGTCCACTCTTGTCGATCGCAGCTGATACCGGTGTCCTTCCGTTTGGCACTAGCGTGTACATCCCCGAATACGATGGCATGCCGGTCGACGACCAGGGCACGCGCCACGACGGCTGCTTCATCGTGCAGGACCGTGGAACCAAGGTCGTTGGCAAGCACGTCGATGTCTTCACCGGCCAGGAGAGCGTCACTCGGGTGTGGAATTCGCTCGTGCCGAGCAATCAAGGTGTGACCATTGTCCTGGACAGCCCGAAGTGTCAGCGCGCCCCGCTGCCGAGCATGCCTGCACCGGAGCCACCCCGAAAGCGCGAGCGCCGCGACTCAGAAGGACGATAGCCCCGCGCCGCGTCGACCAATTCGGTTTGACCCGTTGTGGCGTGCTGTCCACAATGCCTGCAATGGGTGACCCGGGTTCCGCCAGCTCCGCTCCAGAACGGGCCATCTGGGTCATCAATTCTGCGTGCCCTAGTCGCTGCGTCTATTGCGATATCGCTTCGCAGCGAGAGACGCGAGAACTCGATCGTAGGCTAGCGGTCGCAACTGCCGAGCAGCTCGTATCCCTGCGGTTTCGGCAGGTGATCTTCGTTGGCGGTGAGCCGCTACTCTTCAAGCACCTCGGCCCGGTGCTGGAAGTTCTGAAACGGGGCGGGGTAGACAGCGCCGTCTTCACCGGTGGGATCCCTGGGGATCACGCGCGATATGTTGAAGCTCTTCAGCACGGCGCAACTCGTGTCGTCTACTCTATCGACTCTGGCCGGGGCAATGTGAACGACCGGGTGCGGGGTCGCCTCGGCACCACGCTGGATCTCGTGCGCTTCGCCGAGTCGGTGAAACTTGCGCTGCCGGAAGTCGAGGCATCCGTCAGCACGGTGGTTTCTCGCCAAACGGTCGAGACGGTTGGCACGGTCTGGGATCGGATGAAGCAGTTTCGGCTCACGGCGTGGGTGGCCGTGCTAGCAGGCGATAACTTCACCGGGAGCCCAGCAGAGCACTTCCTCCCCCCCTCCCAAGTCCGGAACTTCTACCTAGAGGCTGCTCCGGCGGCGGCTCGCCAGGTCCGTGAGGAGTCGCCCGACACTGACTTCTTGGTGTTCCCCGTGCCGCTTCCGTTGCTCTCCCGCAGAGTTCCCATCGAGAGGTGGTCCGCGGAAGAAGTGGATGAAACGCTCCTGGCAGAGTTCGAAGCCTACTCACGTGGCGCCTACAACGAACGCTTCGTCAGTCGCTTTGGTTGCCCCCTGGTGGGCAGTGATCTCACGATTGGCGTGGGCGGGCAGATATACCCGTGTAGCCAAGCTCCAATCATCAAGGACGAATACAGCTTGGGTTCGGTTCATGACGTGAAGCTCTCGGACGTTCTAGCTGGAGGTGCCATCAAGCGGTTCCGTGAGGCAATACCCCACGCGCCTTGTTCGCGCTGCTGGGCACCGTCCAACGTGCCGCGAGCGACACTGGATGCGTTATTCGCCCGCTCGGGACTCACTTAGTGGGAGCGTGGGCTGAAAGATGCGCCGAAGCGCTTGCCCCACGGCACCGAGCAACTCTGGTTCGAATTCGCTCACGACGCTGTAACCCCGCCGCTTCTGCCCTTGGGTCGAGAAGAAAGCTTGGATTTCACCGGATCGACCTACCCTGAACCTGAGCTTGAGCTGCGACCTGCTTTCCACGAGCGTGTTCGTCCAGGTCAGTGGCGCACTGGGGGGCTGTGCTCGTAGGCGAGCGAGCACACGTTGAAGCGGCGGGTCGAGTTCGGCCGTGCAGTCTTCGCCCAACGGGCAGATCACTCGGGCACGGAAGTGAGTCAACAGCGCGTCCCACACCAGCTTGGCGTCTGCGAACGCTCCGCGTCGAAGGCTCAGCGAGAAACGATCCGAGATAGCGTGCCCGGTCCCCCCGGGGTCAAGCCAGACTTCACTTCCACCCAGACGAGCGAGGAGGCGCGAGGCACCCTGACCGTCGGTCACCATTTGCAACCTGCACCGGGGCAGCTGGGAGAGACAGTCAGCGAGGCTCGCTTCGAAGCTCTGCGTTGCTGCTGCGCCGGGCGTGCGCACCGGCACCAACTCTTCGGTACCGTAGAGTTCAGCGTACTGCGGGAAAATGCCAGAACACCGCACGTCGAACTGGCACTCTGCGCACGACGGCAGCTTGAGCTTGTTCTTCTGTTTGTGCTCGTACTTGTTCCAGGCTTCGTTCAACCCTGGTTCGCCTGAGACGGCTGCGGTCGCCGTCTGGGTAGGTTGACCGCCGTGATGAATGTGCGGAGCGAGCTCTGGCGCGATGCAGAATGGTAGATTCCCGATGTTGAAGCGGAAATCGTCGGGCATTGAACTAGCCATCGCGCGCAAGGCTCGCGCGACTTCCCCGTAGCGGGGGATCACGTCCGCCAGCGCCGCCGGTCGAGGGTCGGGCGTGTCATCCGGGTGAATCATGTCTAGGTGCAGATGGGTAACTCCGCGCGGAACCAAAAGGGCAGGGAAGTCAGTCACGGACTCAAAGTTTTGACGGACCACACACATATTGACCGTCGCAGCCTGCTGCTGTGCCCGAACGGCATCCAAGGAACTGACCAGTTGAGCGAAAGAGCCTTTGCGCCTGGTAGTCCTCTCGTGCGCCTCGGCGTTACCTCCCTGAAAAGAGAAGCGAAACTCGAAGTGCGCACCTGTATCCAACAGGCGCTCAAGCAGATCTCCGCGGTGCAGACGGGATCCGTTCGAGAAGACTACGATCTGCTCAAACCCACGCTTTGCCGCGTAGCGAACGAGTTCGACGAAGCCGGGCTGAATCGTTGGTTCCCCGCCAAGAAATGTGAGGTGCCGCGCGCCGTTCGCGTAAGCCCCATCAATCTGCTGCTTGAGCAGCTCGTCCGCGATGAGGGGCGCTTGCCGCAGGTGCGTGAGATGCCCTGAAATGCAGAACACGCATCGGTTGTTGCACAAGTGCCCAACCTGGAGCTCCACTCTCGCGGACTCACCCATTGCTCAAGCCTATTCCGTCGTTGGCATCGGTACCAGTGTGCGGGCGCTCGCTCACAGTCGTACCAAGCCCGGGTCCCGCTGCCGACGCGTGGCCGCTGCGGCGGTCATCGCGATGCGGCACCACAACAGCGAGGGCGGGAGTTCGGCTTCCACAGCGTCATACTGACTGAGCGGAGATTCACCATGCTTAATGACCTCGACGGCGAGCTGCCGTCCGGCGAATACGCGCCACATCCGCTCTGCCGCGTCCGCCTCTGCGCTCAACATTTCTAGAACGAAGCGCTGAGCGCCCCCACGTATGGCCGCTTCGCAGCGCTCGATGTCTGCGGGTGTTCCGTTGACACTGAAGCGCACACACAGCTCCAAGTCGGAGCCGCACCAAGCCATCGCCGCCACCACTTCAGCCTCGAGGTTCTCCGGAAGTTCGCTCGCCGGCTGCCATTCCAAGCGGCGAATGCCTTGCTTCACGAGCGCCTCGGCATGCGCTGGTGACCGGTGGTGAAAGTTGACCGCCACTGGCGTGCTTGCCGAGGACGACGGGTTTTCCGACGGTTGCTCGAGGGCGCTCAGGTGAGCCTCAAGAGCGGTGGAGTCATGACGCAGAAAGGTGATGAGATGCGCGACGCTGAACGTGCGGTTCTCCGGCTTTGCCCAGCCATCATGCGTGCGCTCCAACAGTCCCTGTCGACACAGGAACGACAGCTCGGGACCAAATACGGCGTCCGCCTCCCGCCCGAAGATGCTGCGAAACTCCGTCGCGCGCAGCTCGCCACGTGTCGCATGGTCGCCGAAGTAGAAGGCCATCTCGAAAGTCATCGGAGAGGGGCTGAGGAGCATGGGGAGAGGCTCACCTCGGGTGAGGGTCTCGACGTAGTCCTGCAAGCTACCTTGGTTGGTCGCATAGCCGCCGCCATGGAGGTGTGCCATTCCGCCGTAGCCGAGCGCCAATACGGATGTAGCCCCGATCATATCCTGCTGGAAATAGGGTCGTGCACGGCCTCGCTGGAACCAGACGTACTGCGTGCCGAAGCCTGGTGCTTTCACTGGCTCGGTCGGGAGGTTCGGTGGCTTCAACTCGCGGATCAGCCTGTCCCCTTCGACCAACATTCGATCCGCGGCACGCGTGTCGTCATTCGACGGTGTGTAGCCGAACGAGGCGAGTGGCGAGTTCTCAGCGATGTAGCGGTTCAGGCTGAGCGCGTCGAAGTCCAGCTGAAGTAGCTCGCGGAGACCTTGTTTGAATGAATCTTCCGTTTCCCCGGGGAGACCTGCGAGGACATCTACGTTGACTCTCGTGATGCCCGCGGCTCGAGCGACGTCAATCGCTCGAGCGACGCGCTCTAGCGTCTGATCTGCCCGGTTCGCACGTCGCAAGACCTCGGGGGTTAGGCTCTCTACGCCCAGGCTTATGCGCCCTACGCCGTGAGCTGCGAGGACTGCCATCTTATCCGGGGTCGCCGTCGACGGATACGCCTCGACTCCCGTTGGTACGTCCTCGGTTCTGGGAAATGCGGTGCCTAGCGCCGCGAAGAGACGATCCAAGTCCGAGGCTGACAGCAGTGTAGGAGTACCGCCCCCGACATGCAGCGCGCGAGGAGCTAGCCCTTCAAGGTAAGCCCCAAAGCGCTTTGCTTGTTCGATTAGCGCGTTCAAGTATGCGTCCCGCAGTGACTTTTCTGGTGCGCGCACACTGGACAACAGGCAATACGAGCAGACCTTGGCGCAGAAAGGAAGGTGCACGTAAAGCACCCAGTCCGGGTGAAGCTTACCCCGCTTCGCCAGGTTCGAGAACTTCTGCCATGCCGCTTCGTACGATTCCCCGCGGAACGGCCTAAAGTCGATGTCCAGGGGGTTTACTACGGGGTCGCGAGTGCGCGCGAGCAACTCCCGGGTGAGCGAGAGACGATGACGGTGTTGAGCTTCTTCCATCATGGTTGCTTCGGCCCCGTCAGCGTCTCGCTTGCCGGGCGCGCTTCCGGCGGAACGTGAACAAACGGCCGAATCCCGCGCATCCCGTGGATATTTACGTATTCGCTGCGGAACCCCAAGCAGTGGGGTCGCATCGCGCATCGGTCACATTCTGAGTGGAAAACATGACCGGCTATGTGCGCGGCGGAGAAGGTCTCTGGCGCCAAGAGCCGAAGCACGGAAGGAACCTCGGTGAACGTGCAGGGCGGAAAGCCGCAGCTACCATCCGCCACCACAGTGACACCCTGGTCCAGGAGCAGGCGGATCGCCTCCGCCAGCGCAGCGCGCGCGCGATCGAGGTCTATCGTGGTCGATTCGAAGAGGGCCGCATCGAAGTAGGACGATGGGTGCGAATACGTCACGGCCAACAGCTGGCCGTCGGCCTCGGGCAAGAAGTGCTCCAGAATGCGCTGCGCGTGGGGTTGAAGGTGGTTCACATTTCGACTGTCTACGACGCAGTTCAGGATCACGTAGACGCCATGCCGCATCAGCTCGAGGATACCCTGCTCCGTCCGACCGTGGGTGCCCGGGGCGCGTGTCATGCTGTCACTCACCTCGGCGTCTGCCGAGTGATACGACACGAAAGCGTGGCGCAGCCCGGCTTCGGCGAGCTGCTGGGTGTACTGCGGTTTTGCGCAACGAATCGCGTTCGTTTCCAGAGTAACTTCCATTTTCCTGCGGAAACACGCGTGTCGGATGACTTCGGGGAGCGCCCGATACAACGTGGGCTCGCCTCCGCTGATCACGAGATTCGTGATACCTGCATCCGCCATGCCGTCTATCCATTGCATGCACGCGTCGCTCGGCGGATCGGGCCAGCGCCGGCTCTGCCAGCAGAAGCCGCAGTCCTGATTGCAGCGAAATCCTAGGCGAACATGGCCTTCACGTCGCAGCGACCCCACCGGGGTCACGTAGCGGTACATCCAGTCTTCGACGCCTGCGTAGCCCTCAGATTGTTGAAGCGATTCACGCAGCGACGCTACCTGAGTCGCTTCGAGACTCTGCAGTGCCAGCTTTACGCGCTGAAGCACCAGCGCAGTCGCGCGCACGTTGAGTGGGTCTTGGCCATCGCGCAGCTTGCGATAGGAGAGCTGGACGTTCCCGTTGGTCGCAAAGCTTCGTTGGTTGGGTTGATGCTCCGAGAGCTCGAGTTCGAGGTCCGGCATCGACGGGTGCGTTACTCGCAGTAGCAGTCCGGGATGACTGGTTGCGCGAAGCGCCTCACTGGTCAGCTTGCAGTCGCTTGGGATGCGCAAGAACTGCTTGGCGGCGCTCGCTGTTTGGGTACGCAGCAGCGCTACCACTGGAACGAGAGCAGGGTGCGGGTGAGCCTCCACGTCAGCCACGCCCTTCGCCCTTGAGCTGGCAGAGCTCCTGACCGATGGGAGTTGCTCCAGCTTGCACCTCGGAGCACGAGGCATGTTCCCCCCCACGAGTGCCTGTGAAGGACAGAGTGCGACACGCATCTGCTTGCCATGAGTCAGGGATCACGGCCGAAGCCTTCGATTTCAAGTTGTCAGACCATGCCGCCGTCATCTTGACCTAGTCTATCCGCTCGGCTCGCGGGGAGCGACTCCACAGTGTTGCTCGCGCACTGTGCGACCCGTTTTCCCCCAG
Organism: Polyangiaceae bacterium; assembly: GCA_020633205.1. Taxonomy (NCBI): domain Bacteria; kingdom Pseudomonadati; phylum Myxococcota; order Polyangiales; family Polyangiaceae; species Polyangiaceae bacterium. The sequence goes on along the minus strand of JACKEB010000017.1, from coordinate 84,144 downwards.
TCTCAGGGCAGTTGTCACCCTCGGCTGATCGGCTGCGTGCTCGCGCAACCGGGCATGCCTTGGGGCGATTTCGTACAGCGAGCGGTTCAAGGCTGGTCGCGAGGCGCTGGAGGAGCCCCTATGCCAGCGGCACTCGACCCTGACGGAACAGGTCTCAGGGGTATTCGGTACACAGAGGAAGTCTGATGATGTCGCGCGGAAACGGTTGTAGGGGCTCGAGAAAGAGATCCTGCTAGGTTGAGTTGGTCGGGATCTCTGCGATTCTGTCCCCAGGCTGATTGCCCCATGGTAATGGGGAAACGTCCAGGGATACACCACCGACCCTACAGGCCCTGGCGAGGCGCGCGAGAGCCACGTTGAACTCGGCAATGCGCAGCAGACTGACAGCCTCCAATGAAATGCTAACGCGCAACGCTCGGACGCCTAGCTTCGTAGCGAGCGCGGCGAAATACTCGAAGTGTTCCAGGTTCTGCTGGTGTGCCTCTGCGCGAATTTCTACGGGGATATTATGCTTCAGTAAATTGCGGACGCCTCGAAGCGCTTGATGCCAGCTGCCTGGATCCCGTGTGATGGCGTCGTTCATGTCTGCGGTGTAGCCGAACAACTTGACGCTCGCTCCCGTCAATCCCGCGTTCCGCAGCTCCTTTGTGAATGCCTCAGAGGCGAAGCGCCTGCCGTTCGTGACCATGCCCACGCCACGGTGATCTTCCCCCCGGGCCTGTCGAACCAGGCTGCTCAGCTGATCTGAGAGCGTGGGCTCACGCCCGGCGAGCAACACTGGCAGTCCTGATTCTCGCGCCCGAGCGACGCTGGCAGCGGGGGGGGAAGAGTGAAGCGTGGCTTGGTTAGGACAGGTGAGGCACCCGTTGTTGCATGGGCCACTCAATAAAACGGTCGCGCACCGTTGATTGCCGCTCGACGCCGGCTGGCTCTGGTCTCTGGGGCCCAGCAGCGCTGAAACCGACCGTTCGAGGTCGCCTATTGCCCGGAGGATGCGCTCCGCGTCTAGCCCTTCGCCTCCGCTCACTGCGTCGGCGATGGACGCCAGTTGATCGATTTCGGTTTCACGTCCAAGGCGTTCCCGTAGCTCCTTCGCGAGGCGATACGCCGTCTTGATGTTTGGATCTGCGAAACGCCAAGCTGCCTCTACCCCGTAGCCTTTGAGCCGGCCGGCGCCTTCGTCGTCTTGCTCCCAATCGTCGAGCACCAGACCGTCGCGGCGTGCGGCGTAGTAGATAGGCAAGTCGGGGTACAACCTGAGCCGATTGCGGCCGATTTCGTCGAAGAGCTCCAGCAGCCCTGAGCGCTTCACTGTGTCGACGTTGTCACGAATGTCAGCTGCGCTCGTCCAAGGGCTCCAGAGAATCATGCTGTGACCCTTCGCTCGCGCGTAGGCGAAGTTATTCGGGTACTCGGCAGCGAGCGAGCGCATGTTCTCCACCGCCCGAACTAGTTCATGAGACATGACGCCTTTATTGTAGCGGCGGAGCTCAGCGTCGGAGAACGACTCGAACCCCGTGAGGTATACTTCGAGCTGGTGCCCTAGGTCGGTCGCGACTTGAATTGCCGCGCGGATATGTTCGATGTCCCGTGTGAAACCGTCTGCGCGTGCCTGGAACAGCCAGCGCAACTGTGGGATGTTTGCGCTCGATGCCACGCGGAGTAGTTTGGGCAGATACCGGATGGGGTACTGGTCGACCAACACCAGCTCTTCGAGCTCCGGCACGTGCTTCGCGTAGAACGCCGCCTGCTCCACGAGGGAATCCAGGAGCACCGCTTCTGGTTGCTTCTGGTAGTCCCCGCCGGCACGGCAAAACGCGCAGCCCAACACGGATAGCGTGTCGTCCGAGGGGAGCTCTAACCCCTCGTAGAATGCCTCTTCCGAGGGAGCCCTCGAATACGGACAGCCAGCGTTGCCGAATAAGTACTTGCGAGTCAGGCGAGGGACAGCTCCGCTGGCGATGCATTCACCATTCACCTCGGCTTCGAATGGTGTCATCAGCGGTCGGGGCGTTGCGGGAGGCCCCATGAGCGTTTGTTGTCCGACTCTCTGCGATACCCCAGGGATCTGTCGGGCATCGTCGCCTGAAGCCAACGAGTTGGCTAGTTGCTCCACCGCCCAGGCAAGCTCTCCCGCCGACGGAGACCTGCGGGTGGTTCCTCGTCGCACCTGACCGGGGGTGGTGCCGATGGTGTAGTCGACAGATTGGGCGAGTTCCGCATCACCCCAACTCACCAGCGCTACCTTCGTGTTTGGACTTCTAGCGCGGAAGTTTGCGAATGGGGCTTGATCGAATAGTCGCTCTACAACCACCAGGTTCGGCTGAAACCCCTCGAGCCACGCTTCGACGCGCTTCTGCACTTCTGCGTCCGCTGTACGGTTTCCCTCGTAGTAGACGCGCAGCAACCGGGCTTCGTGCCCGTCACGCTGAAGTCGCGCGCACGCATGCTCGAGTAGGCCGTCTGGAAAGAAGCCTGGATCTCCCTCGGCGCACGGTATGACCAACGCAACCCGCAGGCGTGAGCGAGTCAGAGCCGTGAGGGAGCGCGACATTCGTCTGTCATTCTAGCAACTCACACCGGGCGTGGGCGTGCCACGGGTCTTGACCGCTGCTACGCTGGTCGTTTCTACTCTGGACCTATGATGGTTCGCACGGCGGTCGTGCTTTGCGGTTCGTTACTCCTTCTGGCGTGTCCTGCTGGCTGCCTCGAGGGCCGCGGGGCGGGTGGCGCTGGCGGTTCAGCGAATCGCTAGGGCAGGCGTTCTGAAGTTGCGCGCAGGTAACAACTCAACGAACTCACTATTCCGGCTATCCGGGCGGGAGGGGGCGTGCGGGAGACCGACTATCTGATCATTGGCGCGGGTATTGCCGGACTGACATTCAGGCACTTTCTGGGCGATGCGGACGCCGTCGTCGTCGATTCCCGCCCGGGTCGTTACAAGATCGGAGAGTCGATTGTCCCTCCGCATTTCTTCGCGCAGGAGCTGCGACCATTGCTCGCGAAAGCTCGCGAGCTGAAGTCTGCGTCGGACAAGCTGGGAACGCTCTTCGTTGGGGGGGAGGGCGTCAGCTTTTTTCATTCGTACTACGACGCCGAGTTCACGCTGCATCTTGATCGGCGTGAGCTTGAGCAACTGTATCGCGATCACTTCCAGATCGAGGTCTCCGAGGAGCGAGTCGCGTCGATCGACTTCGAGGCGAAGGTCGTCACTACGGACCGCGAGCGCTATCGAGTACGACGTCAGATCGTCGACTGCTCCGGTCCCGCGATGGTGGTCGCCCGGGCACGCAACGACGCACGCGAACTGTGGCCTGCCTACGCATCCTGGCTCTATCTACCGATCGATCGTGTCGATGATCAGCGATTCTGGCAGGATTTGGTGTCATCAAAGACTCCGTTCTTTCGTTACAGCGATACCACACAAGCGGTTCTCCCCGACGAGATCGACTGGGCTCTGCGACCAAGTCACATGACTATGTTGCGGCGCCTCGAGGACGGAGTTTGGAACTGGCAGATCCCGCTCTATCGATCGTCGCTGCTGAGCTTCGGGGTGGTCTCTCGGCACGGCCCAGTGAGCGACGACGCGCTGCTGTCCTTCGTCCGCGACCACCTGGGAAAGCAGTATGATGCTCGCGTTGACTTGACCGGCGGGCAGGATCCGCACAAGCGGATCCATCGCCGCAACCGCTTCGCCTTCGCTGCAAGCCAGTATGCTAGCCCCGACTGGGTGCTCCTGGGAGATGCGGCCTTCTTCGGCGATCCTGTCTACTCTGTTGGCACCGGGATCGCGACGAATCAAGCTATCCGCGCGGCATCGCTGATGCGGCGATTCCGCTGGGAAGAAGACGCCTGGAGAGTGTTTGACCAAAAAACGAAGCTGTTGTTCGAACGAGCCGAGAGTGCCTACGAGCACTGGTACGCCGGTCGCGTCACCACGAGTGATCAGGTGGCGACTCGGGTACAGTCTGACTTCCTCAACGGCCTAGCCTTCCACTGCACGACAGGGCAGGCGTACATCGACATGTGTTCGGTCGCCGGCTCGGAGGATGAATCAGATCCGCGGTATGAGGGTGACATCGGCGACGACGTGACGCCGCTGGTCGTTGAGTTGCTCCCGCAAGTTCCGGCCTGGCGCGTCGTCCGTGCCAAGTCCGTGCAGCAGATGTTGGAGGTCGATTGGGTGAGCGAAGATGGCGAAGCGTTGTGCATGCGCTTCGCTCGCCGGGACCTCGGCGAACCGTGCTATCGCGCGATCGGTCCGTTTGCCCTGAGTTACTCTCGCCTCCCCGGGGGGCTGACGCCTTCGATGCAGGGACTGTTCGATGCCGTAGCGTTGGGAGTCTCCAGCAAGCAAGGTGCAGTGCTGAAGCTGATCGAGTTTCGGGCCGTCCACACCAACCGTGACTAGCGGATGCTACGTAGGCGGCGCTAGCTCCCAACCGCGCAGCCACTCCAGTGTAGCCTCAATCTCGGATTGATTCCGCGCGAAAACGGCACTGTGTTCCGCCGCGCTGAAGTCGTCGCTGTAGTAGCTCAACGCATGACGATCCGTTTCTGCGAAGACATCTGCCTCGTCGCCCTTAGGATGCACCAGGAATCCCAAGCGATCTCCCTCGGTACTGCGAAGCCGAAGGTCGACCTCCCAGCGGTCGTAGCGGTAGACCCGTGATTCAACCAGCGACCAACCGGAGAGCAGGCCGCCGGCCAATCCCGCACTGAAAGCGTTGACCAACGGTTCGAGAAGCCGGGCAACCTCGGCGTGCTCTTCGTCTTCACGTGGTCTCGGAAGGCGCAGCCGCGGGAGTTCCACCTCCGGCGTTAGGTTGGCCAGAGCGCAGAGCAAACGGCGTAGAGTCGCCTGCGCAGCGCGCGTGAGGGCCGTGACGTCGCCGCTACTCCATGCGGCGTAGAAGCCGCCCCGCTCTTCAACACTCGGCGGCTCGACGGGCGTGACCTCGGCCTCGCTCCACAGCACGATGAGTTGCTGGTTGTCCCAAGTTTCTAGCCTCAAGCGCAGGGTACGGTCGGCGGCGAGCCCGAGGTCGAGCAGGCGAACCGCGCCGGCTCCGTTCGCCGCCAGCGACACTGCGCTATCCACTCGCGCCCGTAGCTCCAGCCCTGCGTCGCAGCTAAGCGGGTCGCCCGGTGTTGCGTTCACGCTGAGTAGCAAGTCGGTGAGTCCCACGGCTCGGAATTCATCGCTGCCGAAGCGCTCCAGGTACGCTCGGAGGAGCTCGCCGCCACAAGGCTCGCGGAGAGCGCAGTTCGACGCGTGGGGGCACTCAACCGTAGAGGCAGCGAAGGCTCCGCGGTCCCGATCGCCTGCGCCGTGGCGAAACGCCTTCGAGCGATACTCGGCGCCGGGGACGCCGGACATTCGAGGATCCAGCGATAGCCAACTTCGAAGTCCTATCCCTCTCGAGAGGTACTCTCGAAACGCCACGCAGGGCGCGACGCCCCGCACGATGAGCGGGTTCCCAGCGTCGGCGAGGGTTCGCGCTACCTCGCTCTGCTGTGGACATTCCGTGAAGAAATGATCGCTGCGACTCTCGCTGCTTGGGTACGGCATGTGAGCGGCGAACGCGAACCCCCGTTGGCGAGCGTACTCGCGAAGCCGAGGCAGCTCGCCAACCGCAGTGCGCGTGACCGCCGTGATCAGCGTAACCGCTTCTGGGCCCGAGAGCTGCACCAGGTTCTCAAGCGCCCTCAGAACTTTGGAATGCGCGCCGGGAGTGCCCACCACCGCGTCGTGGATGTCCGCATCAACACCGTACAGTGGCACGTAGAACTGCCGCTTTGCCGGCGCGATACCCACGAGTTGTTCGCAAAACTCAGCGTCCGCGAGCAGCGTTGCTGGCGAAAACACGTGAAGGTCGTCGAAGCCAATTTCGACTGCAAAACGCAAGACCTCCGCGACCCGAGGGTACGCCAAGGGGTCATAGCCGTTGAGCCGCAGACGAGTGATGCCCTTGGCTCTGCTCTCGCTTAAATCCGCGAGGTAACGCGTGAACTGGGCGTCATCGTCCTCGGTCGGCGCGGCGAGCTCCCGTACCGAACAAAAGCGGCACGCTTGCCCGCAGTCAGCAGAGATCGCCAGATTGAGCGTGGCGTCGATTCTTGGTGCCGCGGCGGGGCTCGCTGCTGGTCCGAGCAACGGTAGTTTTACGTCAGCCAACGTGTCGGGGAAGATGACCTCAAGCTCCCCGTGATCGCGCAATGCTAGGACTAGCGCGAGTTGCCTCAACAACGCCTCGGCACCTTCTGGTTCGCTTCGGCCTAGGGTCAGATAGCCCAAGCTGAAGTGCTCCGTCTCGGCGAATGCGCGTCCACCTGGGGTGCGGGGCCCTATCGTGGCGATGAGCCGCTGTTCGTCCGCCAGGCGTTGGAACTCGAGCGCTAGTTCCAATCGCGCTCCCTCGCGCTCCTGATTGTGCGACGCGGGGTAAACGTCGAACAGCGTGAAGCCTCCGGCGAGGAGAGTCCCTGGGGTGATCTCTGGTGAAAGCAACGCCCGCAGGCTCGCGCGCGAGAAGCGGATGGTCTCAGCACGACGCCTCGCTCCCAGCGCATCGGCGAGCGTCGCTGCGGGCCCCAGTCGTTCCAGGCTCGCGTCCACCGTCTCCGCAAGTCCGATAACTAGAGCGCCCGCCTGCTCCAGCAGCTCCGGAGTTCGCTCGCCAAGCCTGCTTCGGTAGCGCACTGCACACCGAGCGAGGCGTCTCAGCTGGGGGCCGGGAGCGTCCAAGGGCAGCAACTCCACTTCCAGCCAATCGCTGGATGCGTCACGCTCAAACCGAAATATCGCGTGACATGCATCGAGCAGAGTCAGCCCGGCGATTGTCCATCCGCCCAGCGCGTGCGTTCGTTGAGCGAGCACCGATGTCACCAAGGACTAGGTTATCACACACACGCGGGGGGAACCGCGACCTCAGGGCTTGCTTTCGCTCATCGCGACCACGCTCGATTGTCTGACACGAGGATGCAGTGGAGGTTCTCGTCTAGAGAGACCAGGCCACCTGCGTCCGGGACCAGCGTAAGCCCGTGCAGTTCTGCACATGGGACGAAGGTGCCACCGGCGTAAGCGTGAGCCGCGCGGATTGTTGGGCGCTCGGGAGGGCCATCTGCGTCCAGTGCCAAGTATCGTCCCTCTCGATCAATGGCGTGAATCCGCTTCGCGAAACCCAGCCAGCGTTCAATGAGGCCAGGCTGTTTCTGTTCGGCCAGCTTTAACAAGCGAGTCCCTTTCGCCCGGCTAGCGTTACAGGCCAAAGTGCAAGGAAAATGCGAGAGCGCGGTAACCCCGGGGTTCAACCAGGCCATGCTGGCTTCGAATGGACCGATCGGGGCGGGGGGGATATTGTTTAATGCCGCGTGGAAATCATCCCGGCGGTTCGAGTGAACGAGCTGTTCGATGCAGCAAGTGGGGTAGCCCAGCAGACGGCCCATCGCGCGAGTAGCTTCATCCCCGATTGAGTCTCGTCGGTGCAACAATTCCTCAGCCGCGATCGCCTGTTTCAGCACGTCGCTCGTCGCGGCGCCGAACAGGACGAATCCGGGGCCTGAGCGTCCTGTGGCTAGCTCGACAGCCAACCCGGCGTCCCCGTACTCGCGTGCCGCCTGGTCGGCTTCGTCTCCAGTCACGAGCTCGCGCTTGACGAGCACGCGTGACGACGCTGCGTCCAAGCAATCCAGCAGCTCCAGGTCGGGAACCTTTGGAGCCACAGCGGACAGCAACCTCCTACGAGGTCCGTCCCATGGGCGCGGCGGCACAAAGTTCGTAGGCCAGCGGTGCCACAGCTGCAGGCCGACGCTGGGGCCGAGATCGGGCAGCAGTCCCTCGCCTAGCGCTGCGAGCTGGCTCTTGAGGCGCTCTAGCGCCTCCCGCAGCTTGGCGGGAACCTTGGTTTGAGTCTCTAGTGCGAACCCCGCACCGTGCGCGAACGCCTTCGCCCGGCCCATCGGATCCGGAAAAAGCCGCAAACTGCAGTGTTCTCCGGGTCCCTGCAGCCGAAACAGGGTCTGTGCCGCAGGCGCCTCGTTGGATCCCGGGTTCACGTTGGCATCCGATCCTATACCAGCTTTCGTCGCTCGATTGATCGCGCCTGGAGGGGTAGCCGAGGGTCTGCTCCCCTAGCTCCCCGCCATGGGGCGACGCATGACTCGCGTGTGTTCTGGACGGCCGACCTGCGCTTGACGGAACGCGTCGGTCACGATCTAAATGTCGGCATGCGAACGGTGGTCTTGGCGGTTGGGTGCGTTCTCGCGGTGTGGGCCTGCAGCTCAGAGGAGTCGGGGGGAGGCGGCTCCGGTGGGTCGGCGGGAAGCGCTGGAACGTCCGCCGGGGGGAACGCTGGAAGCGGCGGTTCTTCGACCGCCGGCGGGACAGGAGGCAGCTCGGGCTCGAGCGGGTCCGCCGGTTCAGCCAGTACGGGTGGCGCGGAAGACGCGGGCATGGACGTGATGCTCGACGTGTACGTCTACCCGCAGTGTGAGGAAGGCTGCAACAAGACCATCGTCATGTGCAACGGGACCGCGGCTGAGATCGAAGAGTGCATCAGCACCTGTACGGCCGCGACTCTGGGAACGTGCGGCGATGAGATGAAGGCACTCGTTGCCTGCCTCCTGACGAGCGGCATCCAGTGCAACGGCACCCGGCCGATGCCGACTGACTGTGGCACTGAGGCGCAGGCCTTCTCCGACTGCGAAGACAACAACTAGTGACCGAGTCGGAGTTCGCTCTTGGATTTCAGCACCCACGCTACCGTCCACCGGTCATGCTCCCACACCTCTACCGAGCCGTCCTGAACCCTCAGGCGCTCGGCGTGGCGTAGTGGGGCGCACAGGAACTCATCCTGAAGGGCACGCAACAGCGCCGGTCCACTTGACGCTACGTGGGCGTTGAACCGTCCCTTGGCAACCAGCTCGTTGTCTTCCAGGTGCGCTGCTGAAAGCGCGATGCGTGTGCTACCGAAGGAGAGCGTGTACTCGTAATCCGCTTGCGGTGCCTCAGCCCGGGCGCGCAGTGCGCTGCGTACCTGAGTCTCCGCCACTTCTCGAGGGCTCGAGATGCCAAGCAGCAGTCTAAAAGCGAGATAGACGTCGGAGTAGCTGGAGTTTCTCGCCGCAGCCTTCATCAACCCATAAATAGCCGCATGGATTTGCTTGAGAGTCCGTTGAAGGCTCGTCAACGGCCCCAACAACTGGACGAGTAGCGCTACGACCCCGAGCAAATCTGCGAGCCGTTCGAGCTCGCCCCTGAGGGTCGGAGCGGCGCCATCCCCCAGCTGGCGCTCGATGCGGCGGGGAAACGACTCATCGTTCACGGGCTGGAATGCCGCGTGGCCTCCGTTCGGCAGGTACTCGAGCGCGAGGCGGGGGCAGTCGTCCTCGAACCAGCAGCCCTCACACGCAGCGGGAGTCTCACGGGCTGAATGGCGAGTGCGCTTGAAGCTCTGTGCGGGCCCACCAAAGGCATGGGGGCGCTTGCTCATGCTCGTCGCGATGCCTCGCAGCGCGTCGCTAGTCAGCTCCGGGTGCAGGCACGGCGGGAGATCCTGCAAGTGCAGCGAGATGCCGAGTTCCCGTGCCAGCCTGAGCGCCTCGCCGAGTGGTTGGAGCTCACCGGGAACGTCAAACGCTACACGCTCGATGACCGCGGGATCCGAGGCCAATCCACCAAACTGCACCAGGTGCGCCTGAATAGCATCTACCCCAAGCTCGTGGAAGAACTTGACCGCCAGAGGGAGCTCCGGCGCGGAGTTCTTGCTCACGATGAAGTTCACGTTGAGTACGAGCCCGTGTTCGCGTTTGGCGCCCAGAAGTTCGAGATTCCTCAGGCCCGCGATTGCCTCCTCAAAGCTGCCAGGGACCAGGCTCAGCGCGTCGTGAGTCGCTGGTGTTGCCCCGAGGAAAGAGAGAGACAGGTGCCTCAGCCCTGCATCGAGCAGCTCTTTGCAGAACGCGGCGTCAGCCAGGCGCCGCCCGTTGCTCACCATGCCTACTAACGAGAAGTTGAGCTCCTGGACTCGGCGCAGGAGTGCGGGCAGCGCGGGCCAGAGCGTTGGCTCTCCGCCTTGGATGCTGACTTGGGTCACCCCACGGGACCGTGCGTCCTTCAGGTCCGCGACCGCCGCCTCTAGGTCGTAGCGTTGGTGAAAGCGAGGGTAGGACTGACCGAACGCGACTTCCCCTTGGATCACGTTCAGGCCCGCCTTGGTGCGCGCGCTGCGCGTGGCGGCATCGATCAGTCGGTGCCCACAGAAGATGCAGTAGCTGTTGCAGCGCTGGTCCAGAAACAACGTGTAGTTGAAGCCAGCGTTAGCCATCTTCTCGCTCATGCCGGCTTTGGCTCGACCACGCCCAGTTCCCCGAGGAAACTACCGACGCGGCGGAAGGCCTCGCTGCGCCCCAGCTGCAGCAAGTGACCGCCGGGCCAGGTCTCCAGCGGGGCGTCGAAGTGGCCTGCGAGTCGCCGAGCGTGGCGCAGCGGCGTGATGCGATCGGCTTCGGCGCCGACGATCAACACGCGTTCTTTTGGGGTCTTGAGTGGACGGTGCAGCGGACTCACCGCGCGGTGCACCCGATCGAGCGCCTCATACTCCAAGAGCTGCTCGCTCGCGTTGCTCCCGAGCCGGCCCTGATCTCGCGCGAAGTCCGCTAGGGAGGCGAGGGGAATCATCGGCACCGCGAACGCTAGATCATTCTCCAACGTTGCGAGGAGGGACGTCGTGTAGCCGCCAAGGCTCATGCCCATGACGCCGACTTGGGGATGGCCCTTCTCCCGTAGCCAGCCGATGAAATCACGCAGATCCCCCATCGCCTGGCGGAAGCCTTCATTGCTGAAGCGCGGATCCGATCCGGGGAACGGCGGAGGGCCTTTGCGCTCCGGCTCGCTGCGCACGGCGTGGAAGGGCAACACGAACAGCGCTACGTCCAGCCCGCGCTTGAACAGCCACTTCACCGGCCAAACGCGCTCCTCAGCTACGAACTGGCCACCGAGGTAGCCATGAATCAAGACGATCACCGGACGCGGCTCTCCACGCTCGTGGCGAAAGAGTCGTGCCGCGGCCTGGGCGTTACTGCGATACCTGGCGTAGCGCTCGTCTAAATCCGGGAGGAAACAAACGTAGTCACTGCGCCAGCTCAGATCCTCCACTACGCCTGGCGCCGCCCCGCTCTCCCCCACGCGGCGCACCTGGCGCCGCACGGGATCGATGAGCCGGGGTGAACGGAAGAAGCGGTCGCCACCGCTTGCGTAGGCTTCGGCGATGTGTGTCAGCGCCTGCAACCGCTGGTCGTGGGTCAGGCTTTCCGCGCGAGAGCCACGCCGCTTGGCGCTCGCGGTGGCTGCCAGCGTTGCTGCACGGTCGACCGCGGCGGCGGCGCCGCCGACCAGACTCGAGAGCAAGCTCTTCTCGGAGCGCTTGGAGAATCGCTGACGGCTCATCCCGGTTTCCATGGCGTATTCAACCTGCTTCACCCCTCGGGCGCAACGCGCTCCGCGCCAAGCGAAGAAGGCTTGGATACAAAGCCCGCGAGGCGCAGGGCACCGAGCAACAGCACGCCGAGCAGCGGTAAGGCGAGCCACTCCGGAGCGTTGACGACCCAGCGCGGCCCGTTGAAGCTCGCTTCGGGCCACCACAGGAAGCCGGGCGTTGGTACCTTCTCGACGGACGCCGTCAGCGGGCCGAGGTGGCTCAGCTGTCCAGAGGCGTAGCCGTGGTAGTAGGTGGAGCTGCTCGCGGCACCCCAAGGAATCGGCGGTGAACAGGACACGTGGAGCGCGTGAAAGTGAGCACCGAGACACACCTCCAGCGACCCGACGTTGAGCCACACGAAGGTGTTGTAGCCAAACCAGTTCGCTATCCAGCAAACTTGTACCCAAAGCAGCAACGCGCCGAGTAGCGCGAGCGGGACGCTGCGAAGGACCTTCACAAGCGCGCGCACACGAGCTCTTTGAGCGCCGGCTTCAGCACCTTGCCCACGGGGTTTCGGGGGAACTCGTCGAAGCGCAGGATGCGCTTCGGCACTTTGTACGCGGCGATGTGTTGCTTTGCCCAGTCACGCAAGGGCGCTTCGTCGATCTCGGATTCGTGCCCCGGGCGCGCCAAGATGCTCGCCACGGCGATCTCGCCCCAGGTCTCATCGGCGATGCCTACCACGGCGACGTCAGCGACAGCGGGGTGCTCGCGGAACACTTCTTCGATTTCGAGCGCGGAGAGCTTGTACCCGCCGCTCTTCAGGATGTCGACGCTGGTACGACCCAGGATGCGGCAGTACCCGTCTGCATCCCAGGTGGCGGTGTCGCCGCTCTTGAACCAACCATCGACGAAGCTCGCTGCGGTGGCCTCTGGGTTGCCGTCGTAGCCGGCGAACACGCTTGGCCCCTTGATCCAGATCTCACCCGATTGCCCCGGGGAAACGTCAGCGCCCGATTCGTCGACGATGCGAATTTGCATGCCTGGCAGCGCCTTGCCGCAGGAGCCCGGTTTGCGTGGGCCCGCAACGGGGTTCGTCATGCCGACGCCGATCTCCGTCATGCCGAAGCGCTCGAGAGGGTAGCTACCGCAGAGCTCCTGCCATCGACCGCCCACCGTGGTCGGCAGCGCCGCGGAGCCGCTGGTGACCAGGCGGAGCCCTTTGGCGTGGCTACGCCAGCGCGCCTGATCGTTTTCCGCGGCTGCGTCGAGGGCGTCGAGCAGCTTCTTGTGCATCGTGGGCACGCCCATCAGCACGTTGGCGTCCCGCATCGCCTCCCACATGCGTGCGGCATCGAAGCGCTGGAGCATGTGCGTCCGGCTTCCGGATAGTAGCGAAACGAAGAGCGCGATACCGAGGCCGTGCAGGTGGTGTAACGGCAGGCAATGCAGGAGTGAGTCGCTTGGCTGCCAGTCCCAAGCCTCAGCGACCAAGCGCGCGAGCTCGCCCAGGTTCTCATGCGTGATTAGCGCGCCCTTCGGCTTGCCTGTGGTGCCGCTGGTGTAGAGGATCACCGCCGGCTGCTCGCCTGCGGGCAGATTATCCGTGGGGAATAAGTCGTCGTAGCCTCGCAACACCTCGATGTCGAGTAGCGGCACGTCTCCCAGGGGCTCTGCGCGGCTCTCGAGTTCTGCGCGCATGTCCGCGGAGACGATGATGGCCTGGGCGCGGGAAGTCTCCACGAACCATTGCTGCTCGAGGGGTGGGTGCAGGTGGCTGAGGGGCACCGCGATGGCTCCGGCCAGGGTGATGCCGAAGAACGCCTCGACCCAGCCGCTGCCTTGAGCCACGAGCATCGCGACGCGCGGTGGATCCGCGTGAGCGGTGTCAGTTCCAGGGCGAGGCCCCGCGAGGCCTTGGGCTGCCAGCCCGGCCGCGACACGGCGCACCCTCTCCCCCAAACTCCGAAAATCCACGGATTCAGCTTCGTCGACGATCGCGACCGCGTCGTTGTCCGGGTGCGCGGCGGCGAAGAAGCGTGTTTGAAGTGGGCTCGCTGTGGCTTCGCTCATGACGAGCTGGGGCGTAGCTCAAGCTGTCGACTGTGCCAAAGCAACATTTCCAAAGTGCCGATTTCGCGAAGCCAGGGCTGGTTGTGCGGGCCGGGCGCCTCTCGCAGCACATGAGGCACGCCGAGCTCCTCGAGGCGCTTCGACATTGCGCGCGTCGGCTCGAGATACGGATCTTCGCTCGAGCTCTCGAAGTGCAGAGCCTTGGGGCCGTAGCTTTGAATCAAGTCTGAGATGCGCGACGCGTAGAGCCCGGCTTGGACCACCCCGTAGGCGCTCTGCACTCCGCCGTAGCTCGCGAACAGCGCCGGTTTGCGCAGGAAGACCTCGATGCCGACGTAGCCACCAAGGGAGCATCCGTCGAGCCCCGTATGCAAGCTGTGCGGGCTCGCGGGGAAACGTTTCCGTACGGTTGGTAGGAGTGTCTCCTCGATCCAGTCCGCGTAGCGGTCCAGCGTCTGTGGCGCGGGCTGAAGCTTGTACGGGTTCGGGGTGACGGGGCACACCAAGATTAGATCCCGGAAGGGACGTCGCTCGAGGCTCGAGTTGAGACCGCTCAAACGTGAATCCGTAAGGTAACGTAGCTTTCGCAGGGTGCGGGCCACCGGCGCGCGTTTCAGGCGCTCGTAGCTGCTGACCAGGCCATAGCGGTCGCCCCACGCGTGAATCCCCAGGAGTTCATTACCAGTCTCGCCCAGGCCATGCAAAAGCACCAGTACCGGTAGGGGATGGGCGGGCAGGGGCTTTGGGGTGAGCACCAACGCCCGCCGCGCGATACGCGCGTCGCCGGGCAGCTGCAGGTCGTGGGCATCGAGCAGCTCGGACTTGGGCGTCTCCGCCTCGCCCTGCCGCGAATCCGTCAGCAAGGCGAGGAGCGTCCCGCTCCCAAGCAAGAGCTCTCGCCGGCTCAGCTCAGCCCGCAGCGCGCCAGATCGAGGGCTTCGCAGCTTGTCTCGAGGCGGCGGCTGCTTGCGCATGAGTACGCCTTAGCACCTCGGCGCACTTCGTGTGCTGGCGGCCGCACGCTTTTGCTACTCTCCTCCAAGATGTCCCGCGTCCCCTTCATCAAGCACCTGATGACGCCGTTCCCTTTCACCATCGAGGCCACGGCCTCGCTGGAGGACGCGGAGATGATGTTCGACAAGCACGACATCAGCCATCTGCCGGTTGCTCACGCTGGGAAGTTGTCCGGCGTGATCACGAAGCAAGACGTCTTGCGGGCGCTGGCCGAGGGCAGCGAAGAGTCAGTCAGCGTGGCTGACGTTGCCGTCGCCGATCCATACGTGGTCGACCTGCATGCGCGGGCCGATGAAGTGCTGCACGAGATGGCGTTGCGGCACATCGGCTCCGTCTTGGTGACTCGCGAAGACAAGCTCGCGGGGATCTACACTTCGAATGACGCCATGCGGGACTTCGCAGAGCACCTGGCCGCCTTGGAACCGCCGAACACCGTCGCCTAGCTCAGAGGTTGTCAGGCATGGAGACTTTGCGCTCCTGCTGTTCCACGCGTTTGGCGATCTCCTCGACCAGAGCCAGATACTCCTCGCTGCTCAACACGTCGCCGTTGGGCTTCGCGTTCTCGTAGTACACCGCGTACATCTGGGTCTTACGCGGAGGGACGAGCTTTACCCCGTCAATTCGCGACACGAAGACGCGCAGCGTGTAGTTGTCTTTGCCCAGCTCGATCTCGATGCGGCGGAGGCGCGGACCGCGAACCGCGATGACCTTGAAGCCCTTCAAGTCGTCGCCCGCCTTCAAGCCAGCGAGCAAGTCGGTGGCCTCCTGGGTGACGACGACTTGTTCGCCCGTTTGCTGGCCGCTCTGCTCGCGGGCCTTGGAGATCGATTGTGGGCCGTGTTCGCGGATATCTTTTACATATGGATAAACGATGAACACCGCGATCAACAGTGTCACGACCACCGGGATGGCGGCGCCCTTGAGGTCGAGCGAGGTACGCTTCTCCTGGGTCTCCGCCGTTTCAGGCTTTGCCTGCTTGGACTCCTGGGTGGCCTCGGCCTCAGTCTTCTCTGGCTCGCTCATGATCTTCCTGGGCGCGTCCTGAAACGTCGGCTGGCGCGGCGCGCATGCCGAGCATCCAGCTGCCTAGCGCAGCAAACAACAAGCCACCAGCCATGTAGATGATGGGAACAGTCTGGGACTCGTCATGGCCGCTCGAGTACCGCGCGGCGATCAGCACCGTTCCGTTGTAGGTCATGTGGGCAAACATCGAGGGCAGCACGGAGCCCGTGCGCAGGCGGATCCAGCCGAAACCGAGGCCGAGGATGATGGTACCGACGCTCTGGACCAGGTCCATGTGGACCATCCCGAAGAGGATGCTGGGCACCAGCCACGCGACCCAGTACCAAGGGACGAAGAGGCGCGTCACAAAACCGCGGAACAAGGCCTCCTCCACGAGGCCTGGCAGCACCGCGACGCACACGATGAGCAGTGCGAACGCGCCGGGCGGAGCGCCCGCCGCGATCCGGATGACTTCCTCCGACGCCGTCTCCACGTCGAACGCGCGTTGAACGGCTTGGGCGATCCCGAGCGCGAGCGGAGTTATCCCAAAGACGACGAGCAGTGCGCCGAGAAACGACGCGGCGCTGGGGCGCCCGACGGGAAAGCACTGGCGAAATGCCTCACGCGTGGTGAGCCCCTGGTAACGGCGCCAGAAGCGAGCTGCGCCCAGGGCAACCAACGCGACCGCATTCTGGGTGACCGCCGCGCCGATGATCAGCCAAGTGGGGTTTTTTATGGCTTCCTGAACATTCACGCCGGCCAGAATGGCGCCCAAGCCCAGGATCAGGACGGCGGCATACATTGCCGCGACCGTGATGAAAGCCGTCGTCCCAGCCAGCAACAGGTGGATTCCGAGGTGGGGCGGGGAAGAAGTCGCTTCAGACACGGATGGTTTGGGGGAGGCGCGACGTACACCGTCTAAGAGCGAATGGCGAATCAGCTGGCTTGGGTTATCGTCTGACCCGGGAGCGAGGTAAGCATGCTTTTCAAGTCGGGCACGATAGTCTTTTTGGGCGGGTTGGTTGGTTACTTGGCGTTTTTGGGCGCCTGCTCGGACACCAAGTCCTCCGGCAACTCGCTGAGCGGCCGCGATGGCTTTTGCCAGTCGTGGGCGAATGCTGCCTGTAACGACGCCGTCGTCAAGGCTTGCTCGGGAGACGGAGCAGACCCCGCCGACTGCCAGGCGACCCAGAGCGCCGCTTGCCTGAGCGCCGTGGGGGACAGCTACGACTCGACCAACGCGAAGAGCTGCATCGACGCCGTGAAGAAGGCGTACCAGGACGCGAAGCTCTCCCGCGCCGACGTGGACGTGCTGGAGCTGAAGAGCGGCGCGTGCGCCGAGCTCTTCAAGGGCACGAAGGAAGAGGGTGACAGCTGCTCGAACGACGCCGAGTGCGACACCATCAGCGGTTATCGCTGCATCGGAGAATCGCCCACCTGTCAAATCCCCGCGGAAGTGGGTGGCGGTGGGAAATGCAGCGACCCTGCGGCGGTGTGCGCCTCGGGCTTCTACTGCGACGGCACGAACTGCTTGCAGGCCGTCGGTGTGGGTCAGTCCTGCGTGGACGAGCCTTGCACCGAAGACCTGCTCTGTCTCGCCGGGACCTGTACGGCGAAGACGGCGGACTTCCAGGACTGCAGCAAGAACGACGACTGTCAGTCCGGTCTGTGCGACGTGCCTCGTGGCGCCAGCACTGGCCTCTGCGTGACGTCGTTCGACCTCGCGGTGACCAGCAGCACCTGCTCCAGTCTTCGCTGACGCCAGGGCGGCTTGGAACAACGGCGTGCTCTAGCGCGCTGCAGGCGGCTCAGCGCGCTGCAAGCGGCTCAGCGCGCTGCAAGCGCATCTAGCACTCGCTGGTGCATGCCCCCAAAGGCACCGTTCGAGAGCAGCGCGATCACGCAGCCGGGACGCGCGTGCTCCAAGATCAAGCGCAGCACCTCATCCAGGTGCTGCGTGTTGTGTGCCGGGATCCCCCCGGCTGCGATCTCACGCACGATCCGCGCGGTATCGAGCGCCTCTTCGGGCGCGAGCCCAGTGCGTCCCAGAGGTGCGAGGATCACCCGTGAGGCGGACCCGAACGCCGGTGGGTACTCCGTCTGATGGATCGCGCGACACGCGGTCGCGCTGCGCGGCTCGAACACGGCGATCAGGTCTGCTCCCGGATGCCGTGCCTTGAGCGCCGCTAGGGTCTCTCGTACCGCCGTCGGGTGATGTGCGAAATCATCGTAGACGAAGCAACCAACGGGCTCGCCGATCAGCTCCTGTCGCCGCTTGATGCCCGCGAACTCCGCCAGGCCTGGCACCATGCGATCGAAGCGCGCACCGTAACCCTGAGCACAGGCTCCGAGGGCCGCGATGGTGTTGGAGAGGTTGTGCCTACCCGATAGCGGAGAGACGACGCGACCGACCAGCACGCCGCCCGCAAACAGATCGAAGGTGGTTCCGCGCGGTGTGCTCTCCGCCGGTGCACCCAGCCAGTGGGGCGCCACACCGTGAGTCGGTTCGCCTTCGATGGCGTACCAGGCGACCTGACACCTGGCGTGCTCATGCACCAACTCCACGACCTGTGCGTCGGAGGCGTTGGCTACGATCAAACCTTCGCTCGGCAGGAGACGAATGAACTCCGAGAAAGCCGCGCGATAGCTCTCTTCCGTCGGGTAGATGTCGATGTGGTCGTGCTCGATCGACGTCAGGATCGCGACGCGAGGAAGATAGTGGAGAAACTTGGCGGTCTTCTCGAAGAACGCCGTGTCGTACTCGTCGCCTTCCACCACGAAAGGCGGCCGCGCGGCTACTCCCGGCCTTGATTCGTTGCCTCCGAGGCTCACCTTTGATTTAACCGCGCGGAAACTTTTTCCGAAGTTCTTGGGGATGCCGCCTACCAAGTAGCCCGGCTCGAGACCGGCGCGATCGAGCAACCACGCACAGAGCGAGGTGGTCGTCGTTTTGCCGTGAGTTCCGGCGACTACGAGCGGCCAAGTGCCTTCGAGGGCGAAGCGCTGCAGCGCGCCGGCGATGTGCGTGTATTCCATCCCGCCGTCGATCGCGGCGCGCGCTTCAGGGTTGTTCGAGCGACACACATTGCCAATCACCACCAGATCCGGCGCCGGCTCGAGATGCTTCGGGTCAAAGCCGGTCATGCACTCCACGCCCCACTCAACGAGCGCAGGACCCATCGGCGGATCGAAGCTGACATCGCTCCCGCTGACCCGGTGCCCGAGCTGCTTCAAGAGCCCCGCCAGCGCACCCATGCCCGTGCCTGCAACGGCCACCACGTGAATGTGCATCTCGCGCACCTACCATGAACTGGCGTCTACGGTGCAGTACCGGGAAGCCCAGAGCGCCTGCGCGGGCGCTCGTTCGGAGCCGCTGAACGGGAGCGCCGGTGGCGTGACTCGGCGCGTTGGTGTAGTTGTGGGAGCCTGTATGAAGATTGACGCGAAGCTCAAGAGTCAGACCCCCGCGTTCTCGTTCGAGTTTTTCCCCCCCAAGAACGAAGAGGGGATGCGCACGCTGTTCGACACCGTTGCAGAGCTGAAGGAGCTCGACCCAACGTATGTGTCCGTGACCTACGGTGCTGGAGGCAGCACTCGCCGGCTCACCGTCGAGCTGGTGGAGCGCATCCAGCGCGAGACGGGGATCGACGCCATGGCGCACCTGACGTGCGTGGGCGCGACTCGTGAGGAGATCGGCGGCGTGCTCAGCGATCTAAAGAACGCTGGGATCCAGAACGTGCTCGCGCTGCGCGGGGATCCGCCGAAGGGGCAAGAGAAGTTCGAGCGGACCGAGGGTGGTTTTGGCTACGCCAATGAACTCGCCCAGTTCATTCGTGACAGCCACGACTTCTGCATCGGCGGGGCCTGCTACCCTGAGATGCATCCCGAGGCCGCTAGCTCAGACGCGGACATGGATGCCCTCAAGCGCAAGGTGGACGCGGGAGCGAGCGTGCTGATCACCCAGCTCTTCTTCGACCCGAATGTCTATCTCCACTTCGTAGAACGTTGCCGTGCGGCAGGCATCGACGTGCCAATCATCGCGGGTATCATGCCGGTGACGAACATCGGCCAGGTCAAGCGCTTCACCGCCATGTGTGGTGCTTCAATCCCTGGTCCGCTGCTGCAGCGGCTGGAGCAGACGAACGGAGAGCAAGGCGAGATCCGGAAAGTGGGCGTGGAGCACGCCATTCTGCAGTGCCAGAAGCTGCTCGAGGCGGGGGCGCCAGGCTTGCACTTCTACACGTTGAACCGCAGTAAGGCGACGCGGGAGATCTTGCAGAGTCTGCGCTAGCGGACCCCTCTCCCCCCCCCCAAGAAAAAAAGCCAACAAAGTCGAAAAGCCGCACGAGTTTCCGTGCGGCTTTTTCTGTACTTGCGCCCGGCAACGCTACTTGCGGATCACCACGTGCACGGGTGGCTCGTCCTTCGGCCACTGCAGCACGCTGTTCCAGCCGTC
The DNA here is from genome assembly GCA_020633205.1 of Polyangiaceae bacterium. Classification (NCBI taxonomy): domain Bacteria; kingdom Pseudomonadati; phylum Myxococcota; order Polyangiales; family Polyangiaceae; species Polyangiaceae bacterium. The sequence goes on along the minus strand of JACKEB010000017.1, from coordinate 64,179 downwards.
GGGGATTTGCGCCGTGATCCAGCGGAAGACGTGGTTCGCGTCGTGAGGCGTGAGGTGCACATCGCCGTTGGTGTGCTCGATGCCGAAGCGGTCATGCCAGTAAGCGCCGTGGAGGTGCTGCCCGGAGTCGAGCTGGATCACCCACGGGGTATCGTAGGAGTCCCAGTAGTGGGCGACCTTCGTCGGGTCTAGGGTCGTTGCCGTGACGAACTTTGCGGTGACCTTGAATTCGCCGCGCTTCGTCACTGCCTCGCCTTCGTCGTCCAGGCGATTGCGCCCGACGCTGACCAGGGAGGTGTACACGGGCTTGGTGCCCTCGTAGAGCACCATCGAGCCGGTGACGATGCTGATGTCGATCCAGCGCTCGTCGGCCTTGGCAAACTCTGGGAAGTTTTCCCTGCGGCGAATCACCGTCACGTCGCGGTGGCGCACGAAGCGGTTGTCGCTGGTCTCCCAGTAGCGGAGGCCATTTACCTCACGGTATTTGCCCGTGAGCATGATGGTCTGGTGGTACTCGAGCTTGCCTTGCTTGTCGGCGTCGCCCTTTTCAACCTGCCAGGCGCGCACCCCGCGCTTGACCACGAAGGCGACGGGCAAGTCGGTGCCGTTGCCGAGCTCTACGCCTTTGAAGTCGCTGAACTCTGCCTTCTTCAGGTCCGCAGCCTTCACGAAGCGTCCGTCGGTCATCATGCCGAGGCGCAGCTGGTCTCCTTCCGGTCCCTTCGCGCTCCAGGAGCCGACGATGGCCAAGCCACTGCGACCGCGGATCTTCCCCACCTCTTGCACCGCGTGATCATCAGCAGGGTCGCGCTGGTAGATCGCCGTCGTCTTGGTGGTGCGGGCATATGCGTACGGTAATGAGTCGTCGAGCTTTGGCTGCTGTGCCATCGCGATCAGCGTCGGGTGGCTGAGCTCGGTCGTTGCTTGCTCCCCCGCGCACACAAAGCCGCGAGGCCGAATCGGGTACCAGCCGCCTTCACAGCCGTCTTTCGAGTACGGCTCTTCGGCGCGGGGAACCATCGCACCTGCGTGCAGGTGGCCAATCACCTGACCGTCCTTCGACGGCCGATCCATCACCTTGGTGATGTAGCTGATCGCTCCAAGTCGCGGCCCATCCGCCGGGGGTACCGGAACGTTCGGGATCTCATCGGAGCTGCCCTTGGAGAGCTGGGGCGTTTCCTCGCCGCCACCGCCGTTGCAGCCGAACAGCAGCGCCGAGCACGTGACGGCCAAGGCCGCGGGTACAGTCCATCGTGCGCGCATCATGATCCCCGGCTGTCATGACTTGCGCAGATTGGCCCAGTTTTCGGCACACATGTTTTTGCGGTTGGTGGGCGGATTCGTGGACTCGCTCTCGCGGAAAAAGCCCGAAAGCATTCGAGATTCTTTGTGCGAATGGGTTTCGGGGTCGCGGCGTCAAACTGCCTGTAAGTCAGATCAGGGTTTGGGGGTTAGGAACGACATGCGCACGACCAAGCTGATTGCCTCGCTCGGGTTGCCCGGGATCGCTCTGGGAGCGCTGCTCGGCTCCGCACAGCCAGCCAACGCAGGAGCTGTGAAGGCTCAGGTGCTTTCCACCGGCTTTTACGACATCACCGACGGCCGCAACAGCGACGGCTCTGCTTATCAAGGCGCCGTCCAGATCGCTCGTACTGGCAGCGTGGTGCACTTGCGCTGGGACTTGGGAGGCACTCCCAACACCCATCAAGGCGTTGGCCTGATTGACGGGAATCGCTTGGCTGCAGCGTGGACCGCCTCACCAAGCGGCGGTGTAGTCATCTACAAGGTGAACGGCGGCACGCTGAACGGTCGCTGGGCGAGCTACGGCAGCACCACCGAAGCCGTCGAGAACCTCAAAGGCCCAAGCGGCTTGCGCGGCACCTACCGCATCACTCTGGGTACGAATGAATCCGGAGGGAAATACACCGGCAAGGTTCAGATCGCCCCCCAGGGCGCGAGCTACGCGCTCAAGTGGGACCTCGACAGCGGCGAACAGTACAGCGGCGTGGGCGTGCTGACCGGCGACTTGCTCACCGTCGGCTGGGGCGCTGGAAGCGGCGCGGTGGTCTACGACGTGAGTGGGGACAAACTCAAAGGCAGCTGGGCGAGCCCTGGGGACACGGCCCTCGGCAAAGAAGAGCTGAAGCTCCACCCGAAGAAGCCCGCTAAGGCTCCGAAGAAGCCCGCAAGGCCACCCGTGAAGAAGCGGCCGCCAGTCAGCCGATAGCGCCGCAGCCCGTGCTTGCTGTGATGCTGCAAGCGCGCATGCCGCTCTAGCCGCTGCGGTGACGGGCGATCACCTGGGCCAAGGTGTGAAGTAACGCGTCCACCCAGGGGCCAGGGTCCTTCAGCTGGGAGAAGTCGCCGCCGCCGCTGCGCGTGTGCTCGGCGCTCAGGCGCTCGATGGCGCGCGAGTAGTCGTTCGGGTCTGCGGTGAAGTAGCCGCGCTTGCGGAGCCCAGCGACGAAGCCGTGCACATCGCCGCTCGCCGCGGCCTTCGTTGCCTCGGGGTAGCGCTCGCTGAGCGTTCGTACGTAGTCCGCGGCGCCGGCTTCCGGCGTGGCGTAGGTGCGGAAGCGACTTTGGATTGCCACCCGGTGGTCGCCGTAGCCCTCGTGGGTCTTGAGCACGGCGCTCCCGCCGCCGGGTGCGGTGCCTTTGATGCCGCCGAAGTTGTAGCCCCGCATGGACCGGCCGCGGCCTGTCTCGAGGGCCCACTGGGCCCACAACGTGCTGAGCGTTTTTGCACTTGGTGGCGTTCCGTGGACGCGCTCCCAGGCCTGGCTCAGTAGCCGTGAAGCTTCTCCACCGGAGAGCGGCGTGCGGGCGCCTTGCAGGGAGTTCGGCAGGTAGGCCCCGAAGCGCTCCGCGGTGCCTGAAGTCGCAGATTCCATACGGAATTGGTGCGTCGTGGGGAGCTTCGACGGCCCTTCGATGCGCTGAGTCATGGGCCCCGATTCGGCGCTAGAAGCCGCAGCGTTGCCTGGAAATGCGGATTTTCTTCGGGCCTGACACACTCCGAAGCAGGTCAGCTTTCCGTTCGCGCTAGAAAGCCCGTGTTTCGTAGCTGACACCGGCGCGGCGTTCGGACGCTGCTATCCTCCGCCCTTCATGCGTTCGGCCCTCACTGGAATCCTGCCTTCGAATCTTGGCCCTCAGCAGCTCGCTCTGAGGATCTTACCCCTGCTTTTGGCAGGCAGCGCCGCCTGCGCCTCCACCGAGAATCCCCAGCCCGTGCTGGTGATCAACGGTGGCACTGCGGGAGTCGGTGGCGACACCTCCGGCGGCACCGGGGGGAGCACCGGCGGCGTTGGCGCTCAAGCGGGTAGCGGCGCGAGCGGCGGGACCACGGGCGGCACCGGCGCGGTGGCTGGTTCGGACGCGGGCGGCAGCGCAGGCATGACCAGCGGTGGAGCCGGCGGTGCGGGCGGCAGCGCAGGGACGACGGGCGGCAGCGCGGGGACCGGCGCAACGGGCGGTAGCGCGGGCACGGGTGCGGCGGGCACAGGTGGCAGCACGACCGGCGGCACCGGAGCGACCGGCGGATCCGCGGGGAGCACGACGGGCGGCACCGGCGGCGGAGGCGCGGTGAACCTGTACTTCAGCGAGTACATCGAGGGCAGCGGGTCACTAAACAAGGCCGTCGAGATTTACAACGCTGGGGGGACCACCAGTCTCAACGGCTGCGTCGTCAACCTCTACTCGAACGGCACAACGTCCGTCTCTCAATCGGAAAACCTCACCGGCACTCTGCTGGCTGGGGACGTGATCACGCTTTGCGTGAGCGACTCGACGAACTCGAAGTGCAACATCGCGCCGACCCTCGCGGTGAACTTCAGCGGCAACGACGTGGTCGAGCTGCGGTGCAACAGTCAGCTGATGGACATTATCGGCAAGCTCGGCGAAGCACCCAGCTCCGGATGGAGCGGAGGTGGTGTAGCGACCTTCGACGCAACCCTTCGTCGAAAGTGCACGGTTAATATCGGCGATCGCAACCCGTCTGACGCCTTTGACCCTTCGGTTGAGTGGGTGGCTTCGGGATCGGTCAACGACTATTCGGATTTCGGTCAGTACGCCTGTCCTTGAGTTAGAGCATCAGCCTACAAAACCAAAGCGGCCTCGTGTTCACGAGGCCGCTTTTGCGTTGGGTTGCTAGCCGCGGCTAGTTGCCGGTGCCACCCGCGCCGCTGGTGCCGCCGGTGCCCGATGTGCAGGCGCCGCCCGCAACGCAGGTGCAACCGGGTAGGGGCACATCGGGGTTCCGCGGGGTACCGCACTTGCCGCCGCTCACGTCCGGCGGAGCCGGAACATCCACGACGGGTCCCGGAGTGAGCTGCTTGGCGGTGAAGTCGATGCCGAAGCTCAACGCGTCGCACGTCGCGTCAGGCACCGGGTCGTTGCTGTTCGCCAGCATGTCGACCTGCTGGTTCAGGTAGCCGATGATCGTGGTGTACGAGTCGCACAGGTTCTCGCAGCAGCCGATTTCACGGAACGACGTGATCTGGTCACCCGGCTTGATCGTGCCGCCCATAGTCGCCGATGTGAACTCCCAGCGCTCGCTTTGGGGGTCCTGCACCAGCTGAGCGGCAATCACCGTGTTCTGCAGGATCAGGCGCATGCCTGGAGTGTCGGCGTTGAGTCCGTTGAACCACAGCTCCGCGTTGGGCGGCAGGTGGGCGATCACCCAGCCGTTGCGCACGTAGGCGCCGGCGTCACCCCACCGAGAGTTTTGGATCTCGCCGTTGGGGACGCCCGGGGCGGCGGGGTCGATGTCGCGCTTGGAGAACTGATACTTCTTGTTCAGCGCTTGAGCAGCCTGTTCGACCCAGGTCGTATCCAGCAAGTCTGTGTTCGTATCGCCCTCGCGGCAGTTCCACGCTGCGGCGTCCGTCACACCGGTAGACGAGTACATGTCCAGGCGCACCGAGCTGTCATCGGGTTTGCCGTTGTAGCCGCTGATCTTGAAGATGATCGTCATCGCACCTTTGTGGATGTTGCAGTTCCAGTCCGCCTCGGTCAGGCGGAAGGGATTGCCCACGATGGGAGACAAAGAGGCGATGCCGAAGAGCGCGCCGATGGCGTTGTCCTTGCAGAAGTCACCGTCGTACACGTTCTGGAACTCGTTCTTGCACGCACGGTTCTTCAAGCCCTGGCAGCTGTCCACGGCGCCACCCATCAACACGCCATCAGGCCAGCTCGCGGCGTTGCAAGAGCGATCGAGGTTGAAGCCAATGCCCTTCCAGGCTTGGTCGTCGATGGCAGAAGGGCTCGCCACCGCGCTGTCCTCAAGGCTCGAGACACCTCCAAATCGCAGGCGATCGATACCGACGTAGATGGAGCCGACGTCGCCGTCTTCAGTCCCGCTTGGGCGCTGGTCGGCTAGGGGAACGCCCTCGGTCGGGCACTCCATGTTGTCGCCCTCCATGTCGTTCCAGAATTTGTCGGTGCTGGTGTTGTTGCCAGAGCCTGCGGAACCGCCGGTTCCGCTGGTTCCGCCATTGTTGGTGCCCGCGCCACCGTCACCCGGGAGCAGCAGCGAGTCGTCGTAGACGTTGCACGCAGCAACCACGCTGCCGGTGCAGGTAACGAGCAAGGCTGCTCGCTGAAAAGATCGAAGCAAGTTGGAGTTCATCGAGTGTTGGCCCCGTTGATTCGCAGATGGGAAGCGAGCCCCCTAGTTGCGCACTCCCCCTGAGCGCGCGTCGGACATGGCTCCGAACGAACAGTGTAGCGCGGTCCCGAAATCCTCTCAAACCTCGTGAGGTTGTCGGATTGTGCCGACCTCCATTTTATGTGGGGGGAGAGGTGCTGTGTTTGTGGGGGGAGAGGCGCAGGGGTATCAGACTGGGCGCCAGCGCTTGGTCGCTATCTTGCAGCACCTACGGGGGTGTGGGTCAGGCGCCGCAGCGGCACCAGCCAACTCGGCTGATCCGTGTCTCTATCCACGAATCCCCCGCAAATTGTCCGATAGTGGCAAGCGACGCAGCGCTCCGTGTACGTGCGCTGGGCCCGCACGTAGCTCGGCAAATCGACCCCCTCGAGGGAGACGTAACGATCGCGTGAGAGCTCCGGGGCGAGCTTCGATAAGTCGACTTCGACCAGGCGTTCGAACCCGGGCAAGGCGCACACGGGCAGATTTTTCACGCAGAAACTGAGGGTGTCTGACGAATCTACCGCCTCGTGTGGTGCCTTCACGCTCTGCAGCGCAGCGACGAGATCCGTCGATAGCTCTTCGAGATCGTACGCGGCGCTGGCGTAGCCGGCGCCTCCTGGTTCGAGCCCAAGCAAGCCAACGTTCCTCACCCCCAAACGAGAAAGTAACGCAAAAAGCGCCGACAAATCGCGCTGGTTCTGACGGGTGAGGGTGATCTGAACGCCGAGCTTGAGCGACTGTGGAGCGCAACTCAAGAGCTGCTGCAGGCCGCTCAGCGTCTGCTCGAAGGCGCCTGGATCGCCAACCAAGTTGTCATGCAGCGCGGCATGAGAGCCGTGGAGGCTGACCCAAATCTCGTCCAAGCCGGAATCGGCGAGGCGCTTTGCGTACTCCGGGTAGCTCGCCAAGCGTCCGTTCGTGATGAGGCTCACGCGGTCGAAGCCAATGCGCTTTGCGATTTGGATCAACTGAAACACGCCGCGACTGAGGGTCGGTTCCCCGCCGTCCAGCGTGAGCTCGCGCGCCCCGCGTCGATACTCTTCGCTGAGGTGTTCGCTCAGCGCGCGTAGCCGCGCGCGTTCATCCGTTGGAACCTTATTGCCGGGCGGAAGCGCAGGTGGGCTGCCGACGCTGCAGAACGTGCAGCGGTTGTTGCACTGGTAGCTCACCGCCAGTCGAACGTGCGCCGGCTGGCGTAGCGCCTCCATGCGGCGGTCGAAGCTCTGCTTGAACGCGCGTAGATCGTCGCTGCTGAATGCACTGGTCTCGAGGCTGGGGTTGCCCTGAAAGTAAGGACCCCAGTCGCGGACCACGGGAAGCGCGGTGGCGCCCTTCTTGAGCGCTTCACGTGCGAGGCGCGTGCCGGGTAGCGGGGTAGCGAACTGGACGCTTGGCTCCGCGTTGAAACGCTCGAACAAATCCAGCGCGAAGCTCAGCGTGCCGTTGATCTCCGCGGCGCTCTCGCCGGGCATCCCGATGATGTAGTGAATCAACAGGTGCACGCCTGCTGCGTGAGCGCGCTCTGCCGTCTCCACGATGGCGCGCAGATCGAGCTGCTTGCCTACCACCTGATCAACCACCCGCTGCACCCCGCTCTCCGCGGAGATGCTCAGCGTCGTGAGGCGACCGCTCATCGCCGCGAGGTGCTTCGGGCGCACGTAGTCCGCGCGCACGCCGTTCGGGATTTCGAAGTTCAGGCCGCGTGCCTCGAGCAACTCCGTCAGCGCGTCGAAGTGTCGCTCGTTGACGTTGGCCAGCTCATCTAAGAGGTGCACGCTGCGGGCGCCGTGCTGCTGCAGCCAGTCGAGCTGTGCGGCCAGGCGCTCCGGAGAGTAGCGCCGCTGCGTCTTGGGTTTCCCCGCGGGAAGGCCCGGGTTGCTCGAGCAGTGGGCGCAGCGAAACGGGCAGCCACGGCTCGAGAGCATCGGAAGGTGATCGGCGTCGATGGGAAACGCCCAGTGTGGCCTGCCGAGGCCTTGCATGACGGAGCGGTGAAAGGCGAAATAGCTTCGCGTGTCGACCAAGTCCCACGCGGGTAACGGGAGCTCGTTTAGGTCGATTTCCGGGCCGTTGTTTCCGTCGCGCACCTCACGCGTGACGGGTCGGCCTTGCTCGATAAGCTCCGCGACCCAGGGCACGAGGTGCCCCTCGGCTTCGTAACGCAAGAGGCCGTCCACCTCAGGGTAGGCCGCGAGGATGTCCTCGCTCGACGCATCCACCACGTGCTGACCGGACTGATAGAGATCAGCCAATAGGATCGGGCGCGTGGGTGCTTGCGCGCGTAGCCCTTCGAGCAACCGCGCGAGCGCCGGGTCTCGCGTGGGCGGGCGTTGAAAGGGCGTGTACGCGACCAGCGCCAGCTCAGCGTCTGTCGCGCCGGCGAGCAGCGTCTCCACGTCGACGCCTAGGCGCACCTGGTCGCCTGCGAGCGGCGTGAGGCTTGCGCCGGGGCTGGCGAGGGCGTCGTGGAGCGTCACCTGGTGCCCTGCCTCGCGCAGCACGGCCGCCGCCTGCACCGCTCCCAGATCAGCAAAGTAGGGGTAGTCGATGAAGTCGCGGGAGATCTCGAGTGGGGCGAACCACACCGCGACGCGCGCCATTCCTCGAGAATAGCCTACGGATCGCCCTGTCACTACGATTACGGGTTGACCCTCGCTGGGGTGGGGGCCCACATAGCGACGGCGATATGCTGCGACGTTGCTTTCGATCCCGCTTTGGAACGCAGGCTTTCACCGCTCCGCTCGGGGCGTCCGTGGCGGTGTGCGCCACGCTGAGCGCACTGGCGCTGCCCGCGCAGGCGCAGGCAACCGAGGGTGAAGGAGCCGCCGCCGCTGCCGAAGCGGCCCCGGCGCAGACCCCGCCAGACTCCGACAAGTGGGACGGCGACTACGACATCAAGTACACGCGGCGCTCCGACGTGATGCTGAGTCTGACCGCGTCGGGGCTCATGGGCTTCGTCTCCGGTTACCCGAACGACGTCGACAAGATCGACCAATCGGAGTTCAAGGCTACCACTGGCGCCGCCCCTGGCTGGAGCGGTAGCGGCATCCTGGGCGTCGCTTTCCGCGACTGGCTGAGCTTCGGAGTCGGCTACTCGCAGCAAGGCTTCTCCGGGAATGGCAACAAGGGGAGCGCCTACTTCTTCCTATTCCGTACGGAAGCATATCCACTGTTCAATGAGTCGGAGCTGGGCAAGAACCTCGGCTTCGCGATCACCGGCGGCCTCGGCAACGTGAAGCTCGAGAAGGACGGGGAGAACACCGCCGACGGCGGCGCGGTCAGCATGGTCGGCCTCGGCGCGTTCTGGGAAGGCCTCCAGGCAGGCCAGCTGTCAGTGGGACCGGCGCTCGACTACCAGTATGTGTTTAGTGAGCCGCTTCAGGCGCACCTGATTTCGCTGGGCGTGCGAGGCGTGTTCTATGGGGGACCCTGAGCAGGGGCAGGGGCCGGGACAGGGTCAGCGTCAGGGGCGGGGTCAGCGATAGCGGCTGAGGCTGTGAGTGCGACCGTGATGATCGCGGCGCGCGTTGCGCGGCCGCTGCGTAGAGGGTGGCGCGCTGTTGGGTTGGGGTGATCGCGGCGCGCTCTCGCGCGGCCGCTAGTGGTGGGGTTTGGGTTTGTTGGTGGTCGCGGCGCGCTTTGCGCGGCCGCTGCGTAGAGGGTGGTGCGCTGTTGGGTTGGGGTGATCGCGGCGCGCTTTGCGCGGCCGCTCCTGGTGGGGTTCGGGCGTTGGCGTTCGGCTGGAGCAAGCGCGTGCCAGGCTTCGCCTGTCACTGGCGCTTGCTTTGTTGCCGTGCGGATTTGATGGGAGCCACTGCCACTGCCGCCGTCGCCGTCCCTGACCTAGTCGCCGTCCCTGACCTAGTCGCCGTCCCTGACCTAGTCGCCGTCCCTGACCCAGTCGCCGTCCCTGACCCAGTCGCCGTCCCTGACCCAGTCGCCGTCCCTGACCCAGTCGCCGTCCCTGACCCAGTCGCCGTCCCTGACCCAGTCGCCGTCCCTGACCTAGTCGCCGTCCCTGACCCCGTCGCCGACCCTGACCCCGACCCGGACGCCGTCGCCGTCCTGTTCCGCCCCTTCGGCGGGGCGGGGCTGTGAGCCCCGCCTCCGGGGCGGAAAGGAAAAACATGGCCCTCAGAATTCACTCCACCGCTATCGAAGCCATCGCGCTTCTCCGTCCAATCGTCTTTCGCTTGCGGCGCTACGACCTGCCGCTCGCGAGTCAAATCTCGCGCAGCGCCTCGAGCATCGCCCTCAACATCGGGGAGGGCGAGCACTCCACGGCGGGCACCCGCCGCCAGCGCTACTTGACCGCTGCCGGTTCCGCCAACGAAACGCGCACCGCGCTCGAGGTGGCTCAGGCTTGGGGCTACATCACGCACGAGGATTGCCGCGCGGTACTGGGTCACTTGGATCACATCCTGGCGGTGCTCTGGAAGCTCACTCGCGCGGCCTAACGCGGCGGTTGGCATCCGCGCCTTGTGGCGCGGATGCCACATATTGCGGCGCTAGTGTCCGCCAACCAGGCGGACCAAGGTGCCTAGTACGCGATCGAAGCGGTCGCGCAGTTCTGGTTCTACCGGAGGCAGGTAGCCGAGCGCTGCCGCCGTTTCGAAGCACGCGAGGCACTCCCGGAGTGAGCCCAACGCGTTGTGGTAGCGCGCCTTGCGATTTCGGCCTTGGCTGTAGCTGCCTTCCGCCACGTTCAGCGGCGCGCTGGCCAACGCCCGGCGGCATTGACGGGCGAGATCGGGATCGCAACGCTCCAGAGAGCGTATCCGAGGGGAAACAGACTCAATCAGTGAGAGTAGAACGGGATAGATGCGTAGCATGTGTTGCTCCTGTGTATCGCCCGCACACCGCGCGCGGGCTTCGCTCATCCCGGGCCGCCGCGCGCAGGCGCGGTCGAGGCTGCGGGCAACGCCCGCACCGCGCGCAGCCACGCGCAGGCGAAGCCGAGCCTGGCGAGCACGGCCACGGCCTCGACCGCACCGAGCACGGCGGCAGAATCAAAAGCCCAGCGCGAGAAAAACTCGCAAAGCGCCACCAACCGCCTTCGACGCGAGCGAGCAGCCGAAGCCCAACGTTCTTCCGATGCGAACGCCGCGAGCGAGCAGCCACCAGCTCGGGCGATTCACCGACTTCCGATGCGAGCCCCGCGAGCGAGTAGCCATGCGCGCTCTCAGAACGGTGAACGACTTCCGATGCGAGCGCCGCGAGCGAGTGGCCGCTCACCGACTTCCGATGCGAGCGCCGCGAGCGAGTAGCCATGCGCGCTCTCTGACCGGTGAAGACTTCCGATGCGAGCGCCGCGAGCGAGTCGCCTTTCCTCACGCGCCCGCGCTCTCCTCACGCGCCCGCGCTCTCCTCACGCACCCGCGCCCCCTCACGCTCTCCGCGCACTCACGACCCTCTCGTGCCCGCCATAGTCTTTCTTCCGCTGCACCTCGACGTACCCGAGCGACTCCAGAAGCTCGCTCGTGCGTTGCGCCTGGTCGTGATGCAGCTCCATCGCGAGCACTGCTCCGGGCTTGAGGAAGTCGAGTGCGCCGCGGCTGATGCGCTCAACGAAGCGCATGCCGTCGCTGCCGCCATCGAGGGCCATGCCGGGTTCGAACTCCCGGATGTCAGCATCCAGGCCTGGGATTTCGCCGCTCGGGATGTATGGTGGGTTCGCCGTGATCAAGTCGAATTTGTTTGCGTACGGAATCGACTCGAAGAGGTCACTGGCTTGCCAGCACAGACCCCAAATCGCCCCCAGACGGATTGCGTTCTCTCGAGCTAGCGCCAACGCGTCCTCTGATAGGTCGCTCCCGATGACTCGCCAGGTAGGTCGCTCCTTGTGCAGCGCGATCGCCACACAGCCGCTCCCGGTGCACAAGTCGAGGGCGTTGCCGAAGGTCTCAATCCCTCGGGTGCGCTCCAAGGCTACCTCGACCAGCGTCTCGGTGTCGGGTCGAGGGATCAGGGCCCTTGAATCCGTACGGAACTTGAGCCCCCAAAACTCTCGTTCGCCCAGGATGTAGGCGATGGGCTCGCCGGTGCGTCGTCTCTTGATCAGCTCGCGGTAAGTGGAGAGCTCCTCCGGCAACAGCGGGCGCCCAGAGTCCATGATCAGCTGGACGCGACTTAGGCCAAGGCACTCACCCAGGAGCAGCTCGGCGTCTAGCCTTGGGGCGCTCAGCCCGCGCTTTGCAAAGTCGTCCTGGGCCCAGCGCAGCACCTTGCCGATGGTCCAGCTTTCCGCAGCTTCCGACATGAAACTCAGGCGTTGGCGGTCGCGCTGGCGACCAAGCCTTCCACATGCCCCTTCAGCTCTTGGAGGCGCTCTGGAGTTTGGGCCTCGAAACGCAAGACGATGATGGGGCCGGTGTTCGATGCACGGGCGAGGCCCCAGGAACCGTCAGGGTAGGAGACGCGCACGCCGTCGATGTCGCTCAGCTCGCCGTTGCCTTCGGCGGCGAGCGCTGCCTTCACCTGCTCCACCACGGCGAACTTCTTGTCGTCGGGACAATCCATGCGGATTTCCGGCGTGGTGTGGCCCTGAGGCAGATCCGCCAGCAGTTCGGAGATGCTCTGGCCAGAGTGGCTCAAGATTTCGAGCAGACGCAGGGCGGCGTAGATGCCGTCGTCGAAGCCGAAGTAGCGGTCAGCGAAGAAGAAGTGGCCGCTCATTTCCCCGGCCAGCGCGGCGTGCTCTTGCTTCATCTTGCTCTTGATCAGCGAGTGACCCGTGCGCCACATGATCGGCTTACCGCCATGCTTGGCGATGTCGTCGTACATCGACTGAGAGCACTTCACTTCGCCGATCACCGCAGCTCCGGGGCGTTGCTCGAGCACGCGCCGCGCGAAGAGTGCGAGCAAGCGATCGCCCCAGATCACGCTGCCGTCTTTGTCCACGACGCCCAGGCGATCTGCGTCGCCGTCGAAGGCGATGCCCACGTCTGCACCTTCCTTCTGCATCGTGGCCATTAGATCCTTGAGGTTCTCCACGACTGTAGGATCGGGATGATGATTCGGGAAGCTACCGTTCATGTCGCAGAACAGCTGGATCGGCTCGATGCCGCAGCCCTTGAGTGCCTGGACGCCCAGCGGACCGCCGGCGCCGTTACCGGCGTCGAGCACCACCTTTAGCTTGCGTTGCCCTAGGGAAATGTCCTGGCGCAGCTGGGTCAAGTAGGCTTCTTGGATCGGCACCGTCTCGATGGAGCCGCGGCTTCGTTCGGCGAGCTCGCCGCCCTGGGCTAGCTCCTTGAGGGCTCGGATGTCGTCACCGAAGAACGACGCCTTCCCCTTCATGATCTTGAAGCCGTTCTCGTTGCCCGGGTTGTGACTACCGGTGATCATCACCCCGCCATCGGCGTCCAAGTGATGCACCCCGAAGTAGACCAGCGGCGTCGGGCCGACTCCCACATCCGTCACGTGAGCACCGCCACTGGTCAAGCCCTTGAGCAGCGCTTCGAACAAGCGCGGTCCTGAGGCGCGGCAGTCACGGCCCACGACGACGTGTGGTGCCTTTCCGCTCGCTGGACGCAGCAGGCGGGCGAGGCCCGCACCAATGCGCTGAGTCAGCTCATCGGTCAGGTCGCGATCGGCGACTCCGCGGATGTCGTATTCACGAAAGATGTGAGCGGGGAAGTCCGTCATGAGGCGCCCGGCATAGCAGAGCAGGCGCCTGGAGGCGCGGTTATCACGCAGCGCTTCCGGGGACGCCGTAGCGGGGGTTGGCCCCGGGGCGAGCTGGTGCGCCTCACCCCCAAACTCGCCTTGGACTGTTCCCGCGGCGCCAACTACAAAAATAAAAAGTAGGAAGTCCTACTGTTAAGATTGGGTTTGGCGGCCGAGGGGGGGCATTCCAAGTCCATGGAATGCCGCCACAAAACTCGGTTCCACTCGCTTATACGCAGTTTTCTGCTGGTTTTTGGGGGGAGGGAGAACTGGAGCGGACGTTCGATTGCTCTTGGAGCGCACCGTCTGGTTGGGTTAGACACATGCCCGCCATGGACACCCCCTCTGTCGAACGACCCCGCCGAGGCAACTCCAAGGAGCGCGTGCTGCGCGCCGCGGGTTACCTCTTTTCACGTCAAGGTTACGCCGCCACCAGCGTCGACGAGATCGCCACTCGCGCGCAGGCGTCGCCGTCGAGCATCTACTGGCACTTCAAGGGTGGAAAAGAAGACATCCTCGTTGCCGTGCTCGAGCAGGCCGCGCAAACGTATATGCGGCGCCTGGCGAATCAGGTGCAGTCCGGCGGCACGATGCTGGAGAAGATCGACATCTTCCTCGCAGACGTACGCCAGCAGGTCGAAGAGCAACCTGACACGCTTCGCTTGATCATGCAGATCGCCCTCGAGCGTTCCCATGCGGATAGCGGCGTGCGCACCCGCATCCAGAACATCTACCGCGCTTACCGTGCGGCAATGGTAGAGGAGATGCGCAAGCTCGTCCCCGACGAGGAGACCCGGCGCCTCGAGCGTTCCGCGTTTCTGGTGGTCGGCTTGCTGGAGGGTATCTTCCTGCAGTGGCAGCTCGACTCCGAGGACGTCGACATCGACGGTGCGCTACAGCTGCTGCGCGTGCTGATCTATCGGCAGTACGCCGGGCGCAACGTGCGCATCCCGCCGCTGCCCAACGTGCGCCCGAGCTCGCCCCTCGCGGCCAGCGTGCCCCCCGAACAAGATGAACCAGCGGCGGAGGCACTCGCCTCCGCAGAAGAAGCGTTGGCGGCGGCCCGGGTCAACAGCGGCCCTGTATTCGCCGCGGAGTAGAGCGGCCCAAGCAGCTGCTACGAGGGCGCCGTCCGGTTCCGGTCGGCGCCTTCGACGCGTCAGCCGTCGTTGCTTTCTTTGATTCGGCAGGCCTTGGGTTCCTGGCAGCTGGCGCCGTCGTCGGTGTACCAGTGCCCAGAGAGGTAATACAGCTCACCGCCCGTTTCCGAGGGCAACCAGACCATCACTGGGGGCGCGTAAAAGCAGCTCGCTGGGGCTTGCACGTAGGCGCCGTCTTGCCACTCCCAACGTCGCCCAACGTACTCCCAGCGCCCGTCCACCCAGACGCATGGCGGTCCAGGATCCGCAGGAAGCTCTTCCACCTCGGCGGGCGGCGGTGGAAAGTCGACGACCTCCGGTTCCGAGCCGTTCACCGGGTGGCTGCCAACTCGAGCGCGACGTAGGTCGCTCCCACACCCAAGCAGAACGGTTGCGACGAGGCACAGCGCAATGCGCCCGATCGGTACCGCAGGGATACGATTCATGCGCCAAGCATCCAGTCTCTGAGCTCCGCGATCAGGTAGGGACCGAAGAACTGATACTCCAAGATGGCCAGCACCAAGAATGGGCCAAACGCCAAACGGGCCTGGCTGAAACTGCCATCGGACTCCTCTGCCAATGGGTCGGCTTCGAACTCCGCGAGCAACGCTTCACGCTCCTCACCCTCTGCTGCCTCAATGGCTTGCTGCAGTTCCTCCCGCTGGCGCTGCACTGCCTCAGGCTCGCTGATCTGGCCTCTAGAGACCAGCATCACGATAGCGCCGAGGGTGCCCTGGAAAGCGCCGACGAAGAGCGCGAACACTGCGCCCACCCAACCGAACCAGGCGCCAGCGAGCAACAGGAGCTTGGCGTCCCCTAGGCCCATGCCCGCCTGCCCTCGGAGCTTGCGATACAAGACGTCAAAAGGCAGCCAGACCATCAAGAAGCCAATCGCTGCCCCAAGCAGCGACTCCTGCCATTCGATTCCTGGACGCACGAAGCTCGTTGCGAAGCCCAGGACTGCGCCCCCCAGGGTGATCTCATCCGGAAGAATCATGTGCTCGACGTCGATGAATGCCGCCGCGACTAGCCCGAGGGTGAGCGCCAGGTTCGCGCAGAACAGCCCGAGCGCCGTCCAGGCGTTCGTCTCTGGCGGTAGCCCCATCACCACGACTTCGATGATCGCGTATGCCGCGAGTCCGCCAACCAGCTCAACCAACGGGTAGCGTGCCGAGATGGGCGCCTGGCAACAGCGGGCTTTTCCGCGAAGAACCACCCAGCTCAGGACCGGGATGTTGTCATAGCCGCGGATCGGCTTTCCACACGCTGGGCAAGCGCTGCCGGGGTAGGCGAGGTTCTCTCCACGAGGCAAGCGATAGATCACGACGTTCAGGAAGCTGCCGAAGGCCAACCCGAACGGGATCGCGAACGCCAGCAAGAAGACGTGGGGGAAGTCGCTCAGCTGCAAGGCTCGGAATCTACACCAACTGAGCTATCGAGACAGGCGCCGTGCTGGAGGCGCTGCTCACCCCGCGCCGAAGCTGTGTTCGCGCCCGGGGGACGCGAACAAACAGCGTTCACGGCTGCGGCTCTTCAGCGAGCAGGCGGTCTAGCTGTCCGCTGTGCTCCAGCGCCGAGAGCTCCGAGAAGCCGCCGATGGAGCGATCGTTGATGAAGATTTGCGGCACGGTGTGCTGTCCGGTGGCTTCTCTCAGCCAGGCTCGTCGCTCGAGGTCCCCCGACACGTCGATCTCCTGGAAGCTGACGTGCTTGCCCTTCAGCAGGAAGTTGGCCCGGATGCAGTAGGGGCAGAACCGGGTGCGGTACATCACGACGTTTGCGGCCACCGGTTACATCTAAGTCAGTCTGAGGCTCTGCGCCAGACCTGCCGTGACCGCCGTGTGCGCCCCGGGCGTGAGCCGTTCTTTGGCCGCCGGCGAGTCCGGAGTACTAAGGGACATGGCAGAAGCCACCACCAAACTCAGCCTCGCGCGCTTCCGACCCGATGCAAAGGCGTTGGTCGCCGGAGCGCAGACGCTAGCCGACGAGCGCAAGCACGCAGAGGTGACTCCGCTTCACCTGCTATTTCGTGCTGTGGACCGAGACCCGGGCGTGGCGCACGTCCTGCGCCTCGCAGGAGTCGATCCGGCACTCCTTGGATCCGCGACGGAGCAGCGCCTGGCTGAGCTCCCCGCCAGCGGTGAAGAGGCGTACCTCTCGACCCGACTGCTCGATCTGCTCGAGCGTGCTGAGCGGGAGGCCGAACGGGATCACGTCGAACAGGTTGGGGTAGAGCAGTTGTTGAATGCCCTGTCCCAGGAGATTGGTGGCCCCACCGGTGAAGTGCTCGAAGCCGCAGGCATTCGCCCTGGGAGCCTACGAGAGTATGTTCCCTCGTTGAAACAAGTGCCGCGGCCTATGGTCAGGCCAGCCAGCGAGCTCACCGCGACGCCTCGCGACTTGGTTGAGTTGGCTCGCAACGGCGTCCTCGATCCGATGATCGGTCGAGACGTCGAGCTGCGGCGTCTGATTACGATCCTCGAGCGGCGTAGCAAGCAGCACCCGCTCCTTGTCGGCGAACCCGGTGTTGGCAAGAGCGCGGTAGTGAGGGGCCTCGCAGCTCGTCTTGCGAAGGGAGACGTGCCGACGTCGATGGTCGGCGTGCACCTGCTCGAGCTCCAGCCGGGCCAGCTCCTGGCCGGACCGCGCCTGCGTGGCGAGATGGAAGAGCGTGTGAAGCGCTTGCTCAGCGTGCTCAACGACGAGCGAGGAAACAACGTCTTGGTCGTGAGGGGGATCGATACGTTGCTCGCGCAGACCGGTAGCGGGTCAGCCGTGGGTGAGTTGATTGCCTCCGCCTTGCAGCGAGGCGAACTCCGCATGTTGGGAACCACGACGCCCGAGGGCTTGCGGAAGTTGCAAGAGCGCGACGGCAGCCTGCTGCGCTCCTTTACCCTGTTGGACATCGCCGAACCGTCCACCGCGCAGGCTATCGAGATTCTGCGGGGGATCGCCATCAAGTACGAGGAGCGGCACGACATTCAGATCAGTGACAGCGCGATCGTGGCTGCGGTGAACCTCGCCAAGCGCTATCTTCAAGATCGTTTCCTCCCGGATAGCGCAGTGGACTTGCTCGACGAGGCTGCCGCGTCCTATCGAGTAGAACAAGATGGTCTCCCCCGCGAGGCCGACGGGGCGCTCCGGCGTTTGGAGTCTCTCGACGCGCAGCTTCTGAGCCTCGCGGACGCGGAAGACGTCGCAAGCGTCAAGACTCGCCAAGTACTGAACGAGGAGCGCTCGGCTCTCGAGCCGCGAGTTACGGAGTTGCGCACGAAAGCAGAGAGTCGCCGTGGCGCGGTCGCGGCCATGCGCGCGCTCGACAACGAACTGACCCAGGCGCTCGCCGACAAAGAGAAAGCACAGGCCGCCAAGGAGTTCGCGCGCCTCGGCGAGCTAGAGCACGTGACGATTCCGGGCCTCCGTTCGCGGCTCGACGCTGCTCAGTCCGCTGTACGCAAGCTGGGACTGCAGACCAAGCCTTGCCCTCTCGACGACGCGGTCGTGGCTGAGACGCTTGCGATCTGGACCGGTATCCCCGTGGCAAAGATGCTGGAAGAAGAGGCCGAAAAGCTCCTGCAGATGGAGCAACGACTCGAGCAAAGGGTCGTGGGCCAGGACGACGCGGTGCGTGCGGTGAGCAAGGCGGTACGTCGCGGTCGTGTCGGCCTACGGGATCCAGGAAAGCCAATTGGCTCCTTCTTGTTTCTAGGACCGAGCGGCGTTGGCAAGACCGAGCTCGCCAAGGCCGTCGCGGAGTTCCTGTTCGATGATGAGCAGGCGCTCACGCGCCTGGACATGAGCGAGTTTGCGGAGCGCCACATGGCCCAGCGCTTGATTGGCGCACCACCAGGCTACGCTGATAGCGAGCAAGGTGGGTTCCTGACCGAGGCCGTCCGTCGTCGCCCCTACTCGGTGCTGCTCTTCGACGAAGTGGAGAAGGCCCACCAAGACGTGTTCAACCTGCTACTTCAGGTACTCGATGATGGCCGGCTCACCGACGGTCGTGGCCGGCTCGCTGACTTCTCCAACACGGTGGTCATCCTGACGAGCAACATCGGGTCCCAGCGCATCTTGGACACTGACGCCGGCCTGTTCGAGCATGATGAAGGACGCGAAGCCTTGCGCGACGTCTTGCTCAACGAGCTGTCCGACTTCTTCCGACCTGAGTTCTTGAACCGTGTCGACGACGTCGTGGTTTTCCGCCCGTTGCTGCGTGCCCACCTGAGACAGATCGTCGATATCCAGCTTGGAAAAGTGCAGCGGATGCTCCAGGACCGGGGGCTCGACGTGGAGGTGGATGAGGCCGCCAAAGATCGATTGGTGGAGCTAGGCTACGAGCCGGCGCTCGGCGCACGACCGCTCAAGCGTGCCGTGGTACGGCAAATTCAGGATCCACTGGCAGAAGCCATTCTGAGCAAGCATGCCGAGGCGGGTACACGCCTACGCGTTCGGTGGTTGGACGGAGAGTTCAGCATCACCAACGAATCCATGTGAAAAATATCCCGCGGCGCGCCCTGGACGCCAAGCGGTGCCAAGGCGCTGGGGTCCAGCTTGTCCGAGCGCGCCACCCAAACACCTTCAGTAAGCTGCAGTTGGTACGTTGCGTCATGCAGCGTGGTGCAGCGACCAGGGGAGTCTAGGGAGCGCGCGGCGCGCCGCGTCGGACACCCAACGGGTGGTCCCGATGTGGTCCCCCAGGCGCACGAGGTCGTACACAATAGTGTCATCGGGACGGCCGGCCCGTTGACGAAACCTGCGAAAATAAAGGACACTCAGGGACGGAGGCTTGTCATATGAAGAGCGCGAAAGTCAGTCGCCGCGAAGCTGCACAGGCGTTGGGTCTTGGTGCGGCGGCATCGGTGGCGCTGGTCAGCGGGATGGGGAATGCTGCCCCAGCCAGTCCAACTGTTGTTTCCGCGGGGGCGTCAACCGTGAACCCCGAGGATACGAGTGAAGGTGTTTCCTCCACCGCACACATGGGTTTCCAGTTGGTCGCCCCCCTGACCGCCGGGAGTCAGCTTGGTCGCTGGAAGGTGGCCGGTGTACTACCGCTTCGTGAAGGCGCCGTGAGTGTCGTGATGGCGCACGGAAACGACGAGCGGTTCCAGCTCGACGTGGTTGCGCGCGGTGATCAGCGCGCGCCCGGTGAGTCCGAGTTCTTCCAAGTGATGGTGGTCAACCGGGGTGACGGCGCCACTACAACGCGAGAGGAAGAAGGCTTGGCTGCGATGGCGTTGGCCGACGTGATTCGCGCCAACGAGCACGCGGTCGATCGCTCGGGCTTCCTCACGTTGGAGCAGCGAGCAAAGCGGGCGCGCCAACACCTCCACGAAGTCAACGAGAGCTAGCCGGTGCGCCGGGTCCAGCTTGCGGCGAACTGCAATAACCGCTGCGTGTTCTGCGCGCAGTCTTCGCCTTTCCATGCGGAAGAGGCCGGTTACGAGCAGTTCGTCGATCAGCTGGATGAGGCCGAGGTCATGCTCGTCGGGGGTGAGCCCACGCTGAACCCCCGCTTGGAGCAGTGGGTCGAGCGCTTCACGGCGCAAGGTGTTCGCGTTGGCGTGCAGACCAATGCACGACTGCTCGGGCGTGAGCCCGAGCGCGCGACACGGCTCGCGGCGGTGGGGTTGCGTCGGCTGGAGGTCGCCCTGCTCGGTTCGACCGCCGCTGCGCACGACTATCATACGCAGGTGCCGGGTAGCTTTTTCGAAACCTGTAACGGGATTCGCGCGGCCATTGCCGCGGGGATTCAGGTGCGCGTGACCACCTTGGTTACGCGCTCCAACTTCCGACAGCTCGCCGAGTGGGTACGCTTAGCCGCCGCGCTGGGTGTGCTCCAGCTCGAGATGCGATCGGTGCTCCCGTTCGGCCGCGCCGCCTCTAGGCAGCGTCTAGAGCCGCCGCACGAGCTCGCCACACCGCACATCTTGGCGGCGATCGAGCAGGCCAAGCGGCTCGGTGTCGAGTGCCAAGCTCGGGGCGCATCGGAAGATGATTTCAGCGTGAGTGGTGTCGAGCCAACTTCACGGCTATTATCCATAAAGAAAATGGCTGGCGCCGAGCAGGTGCTGGCCGATTGTTCCACCCACCGCCCAGCGGCTCCGAGGACGGGGGAATGGTCACCTGCTTAAGGTTCAACCAAGTCCAGAGGTAAACCACATGGCCCGCAGTCTCAGCACTACTTGTCGATTTTTCGTTGCCACTGCCCTGTTCTCCAGCGCTGCTGGGTTGGTGGGCTGTGCTTCGGGGGGTGAAGCGGAAACCAGCAGCAATGGCGGTAACGCGGGTGATGCCGGCGCTGGCGGCGATTCGTCCGGCGGAAACGGCGGCACTGGGGCTACCAGTTCTGGTGGTTCCGGGGGCAGCGACTTCGGTGGTTTCGCTGGCATGGCGGGTGAAGCTGGCGCTGGCGGCAGCGGTGGCTTCGGCGGCTTCGGTGGCGTCGGCGGGTCGGCGGGCGCTGGCGGGTCCAGCGCAGGCAGTGCAGGTACGGGCGGCACGGCTGGCAGCGGCGGAGTCGCTGGGAGCGGTGGGTCGACTGGGGTGCCTGAGGTCTGTGACGGACTCGACAACAACGGCAACGGCCAGATCGACGAAGGTGACCCCGGTGGTGGGGCGCCCTGCAACGTAGCTGGAGAGCAGGGCGAGTGTGCCAAGGGTACGCTGCACTGCGTCTCTTCTCAGCTTCGGTGCCAGGCCGACAACGTCGCAAGTGCTGAGGTCTGTGACGGCCTGGACAACGACTGCGACGGCTCCGTTGACGAGGGCAACCCCGAGGGCGGGCAAGCATGCAATACCGGCCTCGACGGCATCTGTGCGCTAGGCGCCACCCGCTGCGATACCTCGGCGATGCCTCACCGGGTAGTGTGTGACCCGAACGTGACCCCGGGTACGCAGATGGAGAGCTGCAACAGCCTGGACGACGACTGTGATGGTCAGCCCGATGAGGGGAATCCGGGCGGAAATCAAGCTTGTACCATCAGCTCCCTCAAGGGTCCGTGCGCCGCGGGCAGGACAAACTGCGTCACGGGTCAGCTCGACTGCGAGCAGCAAACGTTCCCGACCTCGGAGCTCTGCGACGGCATCGACAACGACTGCGACGGCATGCTGGACAACGCGCCGAGCGGCCAGTCGCTGCCCGGTGTCGGAGCTGCTTGCAGCGTCTCAGGCGCCCAGGGTGAGTGTGCCATCGGCACGCAGTCCTGCAGCGGAGGCGGCTTCCAGTGCAACCCGACCTTCACTTCCCGTGCGGAGCGCTGCGACGCCAAGGACAACGACTGCGATGGCAGCAACGATGAAGACAGCGCGCGGGACATGTGCACCCGGAAATGCTGGGACAGCGGGGACCTCGCTCAGGGTGCAGCCATTCCGGATATCACCTCCAGCACACTGCAATGCAATGCGGGTGTGTGCGAGCTGACTCAAGCGAACTGTCCCCCGGGTCGAAGGGATAACAATGGGGACATCTGCGATGGATGCGAGAGCACCGTTTGCAACACCACCTCAGACATCAGCGCTTCGTGCAGCTCACCGACCACGCTGACAGGCACCCGGAACGGTCAGATCGTGACCTTGAACGGATCCTTGTACTTCACCGTCCCACTCAGCAAGCCAAACCCGGCTTCGGATCAGGGGTGGAACCCAACCGTCACGCTCTCTGCCCAGTCCAAAACCAACGGCTATCGCATGGACGTGATCAGCAACTGCTCCAACTCAGCAGTGAGCTGCCCTCAGGCTGGTGGCACTGGTAGTGGGACCGGCAGCAACATCACTCAGTGGTCGATGAACTACGCAGCAAGCCGTAACGTCAACTGCGCGCTCGGTGGAGCGACCCACTGCACCGACAACTCGAATCCGCCTGGGACGCTGATCATCAAGATCACACGCACCTCGATTCCGGGTTCCGGGAGCAATCCCGAGTGCAACCAGTTTACCGTCACCTTCACGGAGTGATTCGGCGCCGGTCCCCTATTGACTCTGAGTGAGGTTAGGGAAACAACGCGGAGTACATGTCCGACCTTGATGTGAAGCAAGCGGATGGCTCGGTTACCATCTCGTTCGACGAAGGCCTCTACCCGAAGGACGCGATCTACGGCGCTGCGTACATCTTCATCGATCGCTGCTACGTGAAGCTCGATCGTGATGCTGGAAAGGTCAGCGTGCGGCTCAAGCTGAAGCCGAGCGTCGAGCGTGAGCTCGACGCTCTGGTGGGTGAGTTCGAGAACGAGATCCTGGGTCAGGCTTGGCGCCGGATGATCACGGATGAGAACCGTGAGCTGATCCAGCAGGTGACCAGTCAGGCGATGGCAGGCGCCGCGGGCCCGCCAGGGCTCGACGACTTGCTCGAGATGAACATCGACGACGACACCGCCTTCGAGGACCCTCTCGGCATCGCCATGAGCTGGGAGGACAAGTACAAGAAGGTGAACAAGGCCGTTCCGTTCGACGACCGCGGCGACCCTCAAGGTGACAGCGAGGACGACAAGGAGTCGAAGGGAGAGAGCGCGTGATCGAAATCCGTTTCGATCCCGATCTCTACATTGGTGAGGCCATCGAAGCGGCGGTCGGGGTGTACGGCGACTTCGCTGACCTCAGCCTGGACAAGCAGGTCGACGCCTATGTGGTGCGGCTAACGAGTCGCGGCGAGCACGAGGAGCAGGTGCTGGCTGATGAGTTCGCCAACTACTGCCTTGGCGGCACCATCGAAGCGCGCACCGACTGAGGCGAGCTTGCTTGGTGGGTGTCTGCCAGGCCGGCATTCGGTTTGGCCGGACTTCCCTGCTAGGCTCCAGGGGTGAGTGGGGCTGGCGACGAGCACGGAGAGACGAGCCGTCCTGCGACGCTGCGCTCCAACTCGTGCAACTTCGTGATCGGAGAGGCAGTTGCATGGCCAAAGGGTCAAGTCTGTCCTTTGATCCAAGCGAAACCTCGGCTCAATCGCGCGAGCACGCTGTGGCTCTCGATGCCTGGTCAGATCCGCTTATGCAGCACTCAGACGACGGACTTCTCTGAAGCCGAACTGCTGGCGATCAAGGATCGCTACGGCCAGCTTTACGTAGACGTGTCACGCAAGCTCGCGCCAGACGATTTCGCGCGCGACCTGCGTAAGCTTCGGGAGCTGAGCGTTTGCGGCCCTTGCCCATTCCGTACGGAATGTGGAGGGGCGTGGCAGGCTCTATCCACGGATGTCTTCAGCCACGACGAGACGAGGCTGCTCGGCCTGCTAGCGGGCCTGAAGGGACGTATCCTCGACATCGGATGTGGGGACGGACCCTACCTGAAGGCGTTCGAGAGCGCGGCACTTGCGGGCGAGTTGGAATACGTCGGAGTCGATCCTGACGCGCAGCGCCTGGCCGTCCTCGCTGAGCGCTACTCCTGGGCACGGTTTCAGCCCGTGCCCGCCGAGTGTGGCTTTGACGCGCTCGATGGGAGCTTCGACCACTTGTTGGTCTTACGCAGCTTCAATCACCTCGAGGATCCACGCTCCACCTTGAAACAGGCTCTAGCGCGACTTTCGCGAAGTGGTACGTTGACCATCGTGGACAACGTGGCGTTCGGCTTGGTGCGTCAGAGAGCTATCGCTCGCCGCGCGGAAGCGGGGCCGGCGGAGTATGAACACTTTCGCAACGCGGACGCCGACCAGGCGATCGCGCTTCTCGATGGGCTGCCGCTCGAGCTAGTGGAGCGCTGGGACGTCAGCCCGGCGACTAGCAATCAGTGGCTCCTGCATTTCAGAGTTAGTCAGGCCAGCGCGCCGGAGTTGAATTCATGATCGCCGAACACGACGCAGTACAGCCCTCCACACTGACCTCCGCAGAGGACGAACTCCAGAAGGTCGAGAGCCACGAGGAAGCCGCACACGAGAAGCGAAACTGGGTTCGGCTGAGCTACGACTGCAACAACAAGTGCACCTTCTGCCTCGATTCCCTCGCCCATGTGGGAACGATGCGCAGCAACATGGACGTGAAGATCCAGATCGTGGAGGGGCGCAAGAAGGGTGCAAGCCGCTTGATCTTGAGCGGTGGCGAACCAACCATGCACCCCAACTTCTTGGACTTCGTGAAGCTCGGGAAGCGGGCGGGCTACCCGAAGGTGCAGACGGTCACCAACGGTCGAATGTTCGCCTATCCGGATTTTCTGGATCGCGCGGCGGAGAACGGGCTGGATGAGATCACGTTTTCGCTCCACGGCCACAACGCGAAGATCCACGACGCCCTGGTTGCGACACCGGGGGCGTTCGTGCAGGAGACCGCTGGGCTAAAAGCCGCGCTCGCCTCCGGACGGTTCATCGTCAATGTCGACATCGTCATCAACAAGCAGAACGTGAAGCACCTGCCGGAGATGCTGGAGACTTTCATCTCATGGGGCGTCAAGGAATTCGACCTGCTTCATATTATTCCATTCGGAAATGCTTGGGGGCCAGCGAAGGAGCATCTCTTCTACGATCTCGAGGGAAATGAGGAAGCACTTCAGCGTGCGTTTGAGTACTCGAGGCGTCCAGACGTCCATATCTGGCTCAATCGCTTTCCGCCGCCGTTCACCGAGGGATTCGAGGAGCTGATCCAGGACCCTTACAAGATGAACGATGAAGTCCGAGGGCGCAGGGAGGAGTTTGACAAGTACCTGAGCATCGGACGCAAGCTGAGCTGTAGGCAGCCGGAGCGGTGTCACTACTGCTACCTGAACCAGCTCTGCGACGGCCTCGATGACGCGCTAGCGGAGCGGCAACACGAGCACGTGGACGAGTTGCGATTGGTAGCCCCGGCGCCGGTGTCTGGGCAGCTCCCGCAAGCGGCAGCGCTGCGCGTCGTCGCGCCCAGTGTCGAAGGCGCGGTCCAGCTCATTCAGGACCAGCGCGCGAACTTCACCGAAGCACCGACGCTCTATCTCGAGCTGGAGAACTATACCGGTCTCGACGAAGCGCTCGAAGGCGATCGCTTTGCAGATCTGGTGCTCGGGCGCTGCTACGCGAATACACCAGCTCAGGCGAAGCTATTGTTCGGGCTCGAGGGCGCCTTCGAGGTGTGCGTCGCCCTCACCCAACAAACTCGCGCGATCATCGATGAGCATGCCGACGACCCCCGGCTCGGCTTGGAGCAACCAAACTACGATCGGGTGACTGAGCAGCTCAGGAGTGACGTCCCTCTCCGTGAGGTGTTGTCTGGGTTGCCAACAAATATCCCGGTGGAAAATGTTCCTGCCTGCATATTGGGACGCGAACCGCGTGCCGTCGCGACGCATCTGGACGCAGCAATGCTTGGTGCTGACGCGCGCATCGACATGACGAAGTACACCAAGCGCTACATCGCAGACCGCTACTACACGAAGAGCAGGCGCTGTAAGGAGTGCAAGTTCGATTCGACCTGTCGCGGCGTGCACATCAACTTCGTGCGTGCGCACGGCTACAAGGAACTCGACCCGGTAGCGGGCTGACGTTCAGCGCTTTCGGGCTCGCTCCAGGAACTGCTTGATCGCCGTCTTGTTGCCGGAATCCGGGCGGTTCGCGTAGCGGTAGGGGCGCGGCGCCTGCCTCTCGTAGAGGCAGGCGATCTGGGTCTCCAAGTTGTCGATTGACGCGTCGTCCTTGTCCTTGGCGACCCGAGACAGGCTCGTTGCCAGAGGCTCGCAGACGGCGGCTTCGGGGAGCTCGATCTTCGCATCAGGACAGCAGTCGCCCACGATGGTCGCAAGCGCTGCGAGTTCATACCACGACAACAGCGACCACTCGCGCATTCCGGGGCTTATCTGACCCTGTCCTCCAACGACGATTCTGCGGTGGAACTCCTTCGCCAAGCGTCGTGGGTCGTGATCTGTGCACAGTGTGGCGATGCTCGGTTCACCCGCGCCAAACGTTCCCTCGGGGAAATGGTTGGCGGCGCAGGTCGCTAGGTCTGCTGGCGACACTGGCTGCGATGCGGGGCTCGGCTGCGATGTGGAGGCTGGCTCAGTTGAGGCCGTGACCGCAGGCGCCACCTCGGCGCTTGGTGGGGTGGGTGGCGCAACAGGCTTCGCTGTGGAAGCCACGGAAGGGGAGGGAGATGGCGCGGTTTTGCTGCGCATGAGCAGCAAGGCGATGGTGCCTGCTGCCACTAGAGCGGCGAGCAACAGCATCATTAGCGCTGGCGCCGTGCGCTTGGGCGGCTTTGCGGCGCGCTTCACCTGAGTCTGGATGTCCGCTTGAGAGATCTGTCCGGATGGGGGCAGGGTATCCATCCGGCGCCGAAACTGCTCAGCCTGCTCGTTGATCACGATGGTTGGCGGATGCAGACCAGGCTCGGGGGGCGGTGGTTCGCCGGACTCTGGAAGCTGCTCGGCGTTGGTTGCACCTGGGGCGGGAGGCATGAGCCTTAGCTCACGCAGGTCGTCCGCCGTGAAGCGTCCAGTCTCTTCCTCTGCGTCGGAGTTCGAGTAGCTGGGGCGAGCGCTGGGTAGCGGAGACTGCTCTTCCGCGTCCTCAAAGGAATACGCGGGTCGAGCGCTGGGGATCGCTGGCGACGTCTCCTCCCCTGGGAGCGCTTCGAAGCGCGGGTGTTCGGCGCTCCGGGCTGCGTCGCGGAGCGCCTGTTCGCCGGCCGCGAGCGCTGCATGAGCCTCGGCGAGCTGCCGGATATCCGATGGTAGCGCAGGCGCGGTGTGATCATCCCAGGCTTCCGGAGGAGCGCTCGCGGGTGCCACGGCCACCGGAGCCATTGGTGTTGGACCGGGGTCAGTCACGGCGGGCATCTCCGAACTCGGTCGCGCCGCCTTGGCGAGTTTCGCGATGTCCGTCGGGAGTGCCGGCGCGGTCGCCTCATCGGTGAAGGAGATCGGGGCGTATCGCTCGAGTGGCGCGCTCATCGGTTCGAGGCGCGGTGGCTTGACCGACTCCTGAGGTGCGACCGAGGACGCGCGAGGCGCGCTCGAGGCAGGTCGAGCCGCTGGTTGAGTTCCGGGAGGAAACGCGGGGTCTATGGTGACGGCCGGCGGAGGCCGTGTGGACACTCGGGGTTCGTCAAGATCTGCACCTCGCCGAATCCATTCGACCAGCGCTAGCTCGAGCTCCGAGGCGCTTTGTCCGGAGCCGTCTAGTTGGAAACCGGTCGCGATGATGCTGTCCAGTCGAGGGTCGTCTACTCCACGAGACGAGAGCGGATTATACTCCGCGTTGAGGATCGACTGCGCCAACGCGTCGCGGCTGCCACCACGAAATGGCTGGGCGCGAGCGATTGCCAGGTAGAGCAAACAGGTGAGTGCCCACACGTCGTCTTCTGCGCTGGGACCTCCGCCTTGCACGCGTGGCGGAGAGCAAAAGGCGCCGCTCGGCGGGGCCATCAAGTGGGTGAACACTGGCACCACACCGTCGCGCACGACCACCACGCTCCGCGGGCTCACGGCACCGAGCACCGCCTGGCGGCCATGGATTTCTTTGAGTGCGCGTGCGAGCCGCATCATCCAGTTCACCGCGCGGGGGGTGGGAATGGAGGCGGTTTCGACCCGCTGATGCAGCGTGCGCCCAGAGATGTGTTCAGCGACGACCAGCGCTTGTGTGGAGAGGTCGAGGCCGCGCGGCAGCTCTCGAGGATCCGCGTCATCCAGCACGTGATGGACTCGGGCCAGATGCGGGTTGTCGTAGCCGACGAGTGGAACGAGGGTCCGAGCCCGAGGGATCGGGAGGCTGCCAACGACTACTCGTTGTCCTGTCTCCTCATCGCGCGCGATCCAGGATGCGCTCTTGCCTGAGGAGGCGAGCGACTGCTGGAAACGGTAGCGCCCCAAGAGGGGGGAGGGATCGGTCATGCGAAAGGCGAAGCCATAGCGCAGGGAGTCTCGGAGGGGCAGCGCTCGCGGCACTTGTTCCCCGTTTTCCACGAAGGATCAGGCTTGTTGCCGAGGCGCGCAGAGAACGTTGGTAGGAGCGCGCGGCACCACGGGATACCGCAGCGCTGCTTTGGAGAACCGCGGGTTTGCTAAACCAAACACCATCCACGACGGGTTGTAAACGCTCCGATAACGATCCGCGCTTCGCGCCGGTGCGCGGGAGTAGCCGCAGCTTTCTTTAGGGCGGCTGCGCGCGCACGCTGCCTGTTTCCTTTGGAGGCGGGCGTTTTCTTCCTTTACGCGCTGGCGCGACAATTGTGCGGGGTTCACCAGCGAGCCTCACTTGTGGGGCCTAGGTGCGGGGTAGGCGCGCGCCATCGGTGTCCACGGCGCGCACTTTCTGGGGCTGGCTTGAGGGTGCTGTCTTGGCGCGCCAAACTGAAGACTGCAGGTTCCCTCAACACCTCACCGCATCCAGCTTGCACGGGAGCCTGCCGGCGGCTACACGGAGGCCGCGTCTGGTTCACCACCTCTCCCGCTGCTCCGTGCAGCACCACCGCAGCTGAACGAGAGTTTAGCTACGGAAGCAGGCGAGCTAGGCCACTTACAACGTTCGATGACGCCAGCGGCGTCAGATTGCGGATCGCCGTGAAGACTGGCTTCCACATGCCGCCCTCACGCACCGTATCCGCTCGGAGGAAGTCACATGGAGCATCTTGGCCCGGTCCGTAGCGAGTACGGCCTCGAGAACCACGGCATCGTCAACGCAAAGCGTGTGTACTGGAACCTCTCTCGCAGCGTGCTGCTCGAAGAGGCGGTTCGTCGTGGTGAAGGTCACGTCAGCGCAGCGGGCGCCATCGTGGTCAACACTGGCAAGTACACGGGACGCTCGCCCAACGACAAGTTCATCGTTCGCGAGTCTTTCAGTGGCGAGAAGATCGACTGGGGCAAGGTCAACCGTGAGTTCGAGGCGACCAAGTTCGACCTGCTCCACGCCCGTCTGTCCGCGTACATGCAGGGCAAAGAGCTCTACGTTCAAGACTGCCGTGGTGGCGCCGCCAAAGATCACGCGCTCGACCTGCGCGTCGTCAGCACCAGCGCCGTTCACTCGCTGTTCGCGCGCACCATGTTCCTGCGCCCCACCAAAGAAGAGCGCGCCAGGCATCTCCCCCAGTTCACCGTGCTTCACGCACCCGAGTTCAAGGCGGACCCCACGATTGACGGCACGCACAGCGAAGCCTTCGTGATCGTGAACTACGACAAGAAGCTCTGCTTGATTGGCGGCACTGCCTACGCCGGCGAGATCAAGAAGAGCGTGTTCAGCGTGCTCAACTACCTCTTGCCGCTCAAGGGCGTGTTTCCGATGCACGCTTCCGTGAACGTCGGGCCGAACGGTGACTCAGCGGTCTTCTTCGGTCTCAGCGGTACCGGCAAGACCACGCTGTCTGCGGATCCCGCACGTGAGCTGATTGGTGACGACGAGCACGGCTGGGCTGATGACTGCGTCTTCAACTTCGAAGGCGGCTGCTACGCCAAGGCCATCCGGCTCTCTCAAGAGGCGGAGCCAGACATCTGGCAGGCGGTTCACTCCTACGCGACGATCCTCGAGAACGTGGTGATGGATGAGTGGACGCGCGAGCTCGATCTCGACTCCGCGGACCTCACGGAGAACACGCGCGCCGCGTACATGCTCGGCCGCATCCGCAATGCCTCGCAGAGCGGCGTTGCCGGTGGTCACCCGAAGAACGTGATCATGCTCACCGCGGATGCTTACGGCGTTCTGCCGCCCATCGCGCGCCTCACGCCGGCCCAGGCGATGTACCACTTCATCTCGGGCTACACCGCTAAGGTTGCGGGTACCGAGCGCGGTGTGACGGAGCCACAGGCGACGTTCAGCGCGTGCTTCGGTGGGCCCTTCCTCCCGATGCATCCCACGGTCTACGCCAAGATGCTCGGCGAGAAGCTCGAGAAGAGCGGCGCAGCCGTGTGGCTCGTCAACACTGGCTGGACTGGTGGCCCTTACGGCACCGGCAAGCGCATGAGCATTCAGCACACCCGAGCGATGGTGAGCGCTGCCCTCGAAGGCAAGCTCAAGGACGTGAAGACGACGCCCGATCCAGTGTTCGGCGTCGGGATCCCGGAGGCCGTGCCTGGCGTGCCTGCCGAGGTGCTGCAGCCTCGCAACACCTGGGCCGACAAGGCAGCATACGACGCGAAGGCCAAGCACCTCGCAGGTCTCTTCCAAGAGAACTTCAAGAAGTTCGCTGACCAAGCGACGGACGACGTCAAGGCAGCGGGCCCCAAGGCCTGAGCCAAGACGTATCCGC
Organism: Polyangiaceae bacterium; assembly: GCA_020633205.1. Taxonomy (NCBI): domain Bacteria; kingdom Pseudomonadati; phylum Myxococcota; order Polyangiales; family Polyangiaceae; species Polyangiaceae bacterium. Next base: position 33,595 of record JACKEB010000017.1, on the reverse strand, counting down.
AAAGAAACGGCGCCCGCGAGGCGCCGTTTCTGCTTTGTTCGCCCGCCCCGCCCCACAGCGTGCTGCGGACTAAACAGCGTGCTGCGAACTAAAATGACGCTGCGACGGTGAGCGCGATCAGCTGGGAGTAGTCGAGCTTGGGCAATCCACCCAACGTCACTCGCTGACCGTCTTGGGTCACACCACGGTTGCTTTGGTAGATGTCGCCGGTCACCTTGCTGTGCAGAGAGAACGTGTACAAGAGCCCCAGCGTCAGCCAACCGTCGAGCAGGTCATAGCTCGCACCGATTCCGAGCGGATACTCGATGAACACGCCTGCCTGGCTTGCTCCAACGTGGAAGCCGTCCTCCGCATTGACGTGATCGACCCTCAGCTTGCCCCAGCCAACACCCAGCACACCAAAGGCCCGCAGGTCACCTGAGCGCCAGGTTGGTTCGAGGGTGAAGCGCAGTGAAAAGCTCGACACATCGTCGTAGCTGCCGCTCTCGGCGCCATCCACGAGCGGTTTGCCGTCGACCTCATGGGTCGCGTTGATGTAGCTCAAGCGCGCAGCGAGGAAGCTCACCAGGTTCGTCCGCAAGTAGCCACCCCAGGCAAGCGCCGGCGAGTAGCTCAAGCGGTCGCTGTCGCCGCTACGCAGGTTGAGGCCAACCAGCGGTCCGATTTCCAGGGTCTTCACCGACTCGAGTGGCGGAGACTCTGGAACGCTGCCGGGCTGTTGATCGCCGGCATGAGGTTCAGGCGGTTCTTTGCCGCTACCGACGAGCTTCAGATCCTGATCCAGCTCCTCGACGCTCTTCTTCTTCTTGGCCTGAGGGAAGTCGTCCTCGTCTTCATCCTCATCATCGTCAGTCGCGTCGGCGTCCGCCGCTCCCGCTTTGGGTTCTTCGCCCTCGTCGTCTTCATCCTCATCCGTATCAGCGTCTGCCTGCGCTTTATCGGCTTTTTTCGGGGGTGAGGGCGCGCTGGCGTCCGCGGGAGACGTTGGTTTGGTGGCGGGTTGCGCTGTGGCGGGGAGCGCCTCACCCAAAATAAATCCGAGCACCGAACAGACGAGGACGGCACGCCGCAGACGACGAGGTGCACCACATCCGTTACCGTGTGGAATGGTAGCGTCCCTAGACCCCGGTGGTCCCCCGAGGCCCAGCGTCGCCACACCGGAGTCAGCGACGTCAGTCACGCGCGTAGCGTCGCTCCGACGGCCTTCTCGGCTTGTTGCACGGCGCGAGTGTGCGCCTTGTCCACTTCCTTGTCGGTCAGCGTGCGTGCGTTGTCTGGATCGAGCGCGGCCTTGGGATCGCGATACACCACGCGGAACGCCAGCGAACGATGTCCAGCCGGCAGGTCGCCGCCGACGAAGCTATCGAAGAGCTCCACGGACTCGCAAAGCTCACCGGCAGCTTCGCTGATCAGGCTCTTGAGCTGGCCCGCTTGCACACTGTCCCCGACCACCAACGCCACGTCGCGAGTCACGGCAGGCAAGCGCGGGATGGGCTTGAATTTGGGACGCTGAGTACCGAGCGCCTCGAGGGCGACGATGTCGAGTTCGATGACTTGCGCGTCGCCATCCAGATCCAAGGTGTCGACCACCTCCGGGTGCAGCGGTCCAAGGCGGCCTACCTTGTGCCCTTCCACCAACACGTAGCCAGCTCCGCGCGGATGCAGGTGCTGAGTATCGGACTCGCCCGCAGCGGCTTGGATTTGCACCGAGCGACCAAGCAGGCGCTCCACCAACTCTACCGCCGCACCCTTGGCGTCGAAGACGTCGTGGCGCTGAGGTTTGCCAGTGAGGTACTGGGGACGTGGCCCGGCGAGCACTGCCGCAAAGCTGCTGCGCTCCTCGGGCAGTTGCCCCTGGTCCTCCGCGTTGAGCGGTCGAATGCGCTGACGGGTCTCGTCTTGAGCAGAGGTCACGGGCGAGAGGAAGATGGGGCCAACGCTGAAAAGCCTCAGGCTCTGCTCGCCCCGCCGTCGGGCGCGCCGCAGCGCCTCGAGCAGGCCCGGGAGTAAGCTCGTGCGCAGGACGCTGCGCTCCTCGGTGAGGGGATTCAGCAGTCGGACAGCGGCCTTCGGAGCATGCACGGCGTCGAGTTCGCGCTCGGAGACGAACGCGTAAGTCACGGCTTCGCTCAGCCCGATGCCTGCAGCCACGCCGGAGAGCTTGCCTTCGAGGCCTGGGTCACGCGGCTTCTGCGGGGCGATGGCTGGTAATTCCGTAGGGATTTTATCTAGGCCGATGACGCGCGCGACCTCTTCGATGAGGTCCACTTCGCGTCCGATGTCTGGACGATGAGCCGCTCCCCGTACCTTGGCGTGATCCGCGTCAGACTCGAGCACCTCGAGACCCAAGCGGCGCAGTGTCTCGAGGGAGTGCTTGAAGTCGAGCTCGACGCCCAAGAGCGCCGTCTGGCGCGCGTGGCGCAGTGCAATCTCCGGGAGCTTGGGTAGCTCGCCTTTGGCGTGGATGGCGCCGGGGACAGCGCTGCCTCCGGCGAGCTCGCACAACAGGGACGTTGCGCGGTCGAGCACCAGCGAAAGTTGGCTGTAGTCGACGCCGCGCTCGAAGCGATAGCTCGACTCCGTGGAGAGCCCCTGACGGCGGCTCGTGCGGCGCACGCCGCTCGGCACGAAGTACGCACACTCGAGCAGCACGTCTTGAGTATCTGTGCGGATTTCCGTGTTCTCGCCGCCCATCACGCCGGCGAGGGCGACGGGGCCCTCTGCGTCGCAGATCACCAGGTCATCCGCGGCTAGCTTGCGCTCGACGCCGTCGAGGGTCTTGAACGGCTCTTGCTCCGTGGCGCGTCGAATGACCACCTGCTTGCCACGCAACAGCGCCATATCGAACGCGTGCATGGGCTGTCCGAACTCCATCAAGAGCAGGTTCGTGATGTCCACCACGTTGGAAATGGGACGAATGCCGAGGCTCTGGAGGCGCCACTGCAGCCACAGCGGGCTGGGGCCAATCTTCACGCCCAGCACCGCGCGGGCGCCATAGTGCGGGCAGCGCTCGGTGTCCTGGTTGTCGATGCGCACCAGGGCGCTCAAGTCTTGATTCGCGATGCGTTCTGGCGTCGCCGCCGGTGGGAATTGCCACTCGAGATCGTAGAGCGCTGCGACCTCACGCGCGACGCCGACGTGCCCAAGGGCGTCGGGACGATTCGGAGTGATCGATACCTCGAGGATCCAGTCTTGGCACTCGGGCAGCGCCTCGGGCAGTGGCGTGCCAGGCTTCAAGCCAGCAGGAAGGATCAGGATGCCTTCGGATTCCTCCGCCAGGCCGAGCTCCTTTTCGCTGCACAGCATGCCCTCACTCACCACCCCACCGATGGGGCGCGGTTCGAGGGTCATGTTCACCGCGGGCAGATGAGTACCGATGCTAGCGAGCACCACCAGGCCGCCCGGATCCGGAACGTTGCTCGCGCCGCACACGACGGTCTGCTCTCTCTCGCCGAGCGACACCGTGACCAGACGCAGCTTGTCGCGCGACGGGTGCGGCTCGATGCGGCGCACCTCGGCGACCCGAACGGCTTCCAGGCCTTCGCCAACCCGCTCGATGCCGTCCAGCTCGAGGCCGGACGCGGTCAATCGTTCACCCAGCTCCGTGGCCGAGGCCTGGAGACCGGGAACTAGCTGCTGAAGCCAGCGTAGGGAGATCCGCATGAGGCCGGCCATTTAGCATGGCTGTTTGGCCGTGGGAGGAATCAGCCCTTTGCGCTCGTGACCGCGCGGCGCGGCGCTCAATTCCAGGCATTCACGCGCACTTGCAGTCTCGCCAGAATGGCAAGCCCAACCACGTGGATCGGGAATACCTGAGAAAGTCGTGGGTTTTGGCGGCTGGCGGGAGTACGCGCAGGGCGCATACCGCCAAGTTGACAGCAGTGAAGCCACCGCTAGGATGCCGCCGCCTCGATGCCGGCCCCGGGCCAGCCCAGGGGTTCTGTCGTCGCCGCGAGTTTGCGGCGTCCCAGCGGCCAAAGATTCAAGGCGCGAGCCACGCGCCCAACAACACCCGAGTCGAGTTCAGCTTACGCCACTCAATTGGGGCACAGGAGGTCGGATGGCAACCGACGTGATGATCGAAGCCAACTCGCTGGGAAAGCGATTCGGCTCAGTCAAAGCTCTAGACAAGATTAGCTTCGAAGTTCGCAAGGGCGAAGTGGTTGGCTTTTTGGGCCCGAACGGTGCCGGCAAGTCCACCACGATGCGCATCCTGACCTGCTTCATCGCGCCCAGCAGTGGGTCCGCGAAGGTGCATGGCATCGACGTGTTCGACAATCCCCTCGCCGTGCGCGAGAAGATCGGATACCTGCCTCAGCGCGCGCCGCTCTACACGGACATGACCGTTTGGGAGTACCTCGAGTTTACCTCGCGGATCCGCGGCATCGATTCCGGTAGCTTCACCAACCGCCTGAAGAAGGTGGTCGAGGTGTGCGGCCTCGCCCAGGTGCTGGGCAAGGACATCGGGACGCTGTCGCACGGTTATCGTCAGCGCGTCGGCCTCGGTCAGGCGCTGATTCATGACCCGCCGATCCTGATTCTCGACGAGCCCACGGCCGACCTCGATCCGAACGAGAAGGCTGAGCTCCTCAAGTACATCAAGCGCATCGGTAAGGACCGCACGATTCTCCTCAGCACTCACAACCTGAGTGAGGTCGAGGAAGCGTGTGCGCGCGCCATCATCGTCAGCAAGGGCCGCGTCGTCGCCGACGGTGTGCTCGACGACATCCGCGCGCGCCAAGGGCGCCTGCGTTACACGATCACCATCGACGAGAAGAACGCGGTCAAGGGCAGCGCGCCCAAGGCCGCTGAGGTCGCCGCCGCCTTCCAGGCGCTCAAGGACGCGAAGAGCGTGCGTGAGCTGCCCACGGACGAAAAGGCTCACAAGTTCGAGGTGGTCAGCGCCGAGACGGTGGACCTGCGTGGCGAGCTATTCCGCGTGGCATTCGACAAGGGTTGGATGCTCCTCGAGCTGCGTCGCGACGCTCAGAGTCTGGACGCGGTCTTCCGCGACCTGACCAAGGGCGACGAGGCGAAGGATCGCGGCCGTAAGGTGGACGACGCCGTCGACGACGAGTTCGGCTACGACGACGAAGACGATGATGACGAAGACTTGGACGACGAGGATGAAGAGGACACCGAGTCCGCCTCCGACGAGTCAGAAGATGATGAAGATGAAGAGTCCGATGACGACGACGACGATGAGTCGGACGACGACGAGGACGATGAGGAGGACAAGAAGTAATGTCGCCCTTGGTCACCATTGCGAGGCGTGAGTTCCGTTCCTACTGGGACTCCCCGCTCGCGTACGTTGTGATCTGCCTCGGCTTCCTGGCTCTCGGCGTGGTGTTCTTCACCAACGTCATGGACCAGAGCTTCTGGCAGGTCGACCGCGCCACCTTGCAGAGCATGTTCGAGTTCACTCCGCTCGGGCTCATCTTCCTCGTGCCGGTCATTACCATGCGGTTAATGGCCGAGGAGCGTCGCTCCGGCACCCTGGAGATGCTCATCACGTTGCCCGTCAAGGACAGCGATGTCGTGATGGGGAAGTACCTCGGCGCCCTTGGCTTGGTGCTGGTGCTGGTGGTTGCCACGCTCATCTACCCCATCGCCATGTTCAAGTGGCCGTGGGATCTCGGTTCCATCGACATGAACCCGGTGTGGAGCGCGTACCTTGGCTTGATCCTCTACAGCGCGGCGACGGTCTCGATCGGCCTACTCGTCAGCTCGCTCACGGATTCTCAAGCCGTCGCGTTCTTCCTCACGCTCGCGGTGCTGCTGGCGTTGTGGATCCTCGGCGTTGGCGCTGAGCACACCCAGGGCACGTTGAGTGACGTCCTGGCTTACGCCAGCACACGGTCGCGCCTGGAGGGCTTCGTGAAGGGGCTCATCGACACGCGGGACATCGTGTTCTTCGTCAGCATCACCGTGCTGTGCTTGGTCTTCTCTTTCCGCGCCCTCGAGCGGCGCAAGTGGGCGTGAGTCATGGCAGGTCAGGACAATCGGCGTAAGGCCGCGGCCCAGACTGGGCTCTACCTCATCATCATCACCGCGATCGTCGTGGTGGCGAACATCCTGAGCGCGGGTCTCTACACCCAGAAGGATGTCACCAAGAACGAGCGCTACACGCTGAGCGAAGGCTCAGGCAGCTTGGTCAAGAGCCTGAAGGGGCCGCTTCAGGTCGACGCATACGTCACCCGCGGCCTCGCCAGCCTCGACACCTACGTGCGCGACCTCACGGAGCTCCTCAAGCAGTACGAGAAGAAGGGCGGCGAGAACTTCAAGTTCACGATCATCGAACCCAAGACTGACGAGGAGAAGAAGGCTGCGGGCGAAGAAGGCCTGCAAGAGATGCCCTTCGCCGAGCTCAGCCAGACCAAGGATCAGTCGGCGGCGATCACTCAAGGCTACATGGGCCTGGTGTTCAAGTACGGCAGCGAGAAGCTCGTCATCCCCGCACTCGACACGCGCCGCGTAGACGGTCTCGAGTTCTGGATCAGCAACAAGATCCGCGAGATCCGCGATAAGGCCGACGGCAATGAGTACAAGATCGGCGTCATCACCGGCAAGGACGAGCTCAAGCTGACGGACAACAACCTGATCGCTCGTCAGCAGGGGCAGCAGAGCCCCAGCATCCAGCAGATCCTCACCAACGCGTTCCCGTTCTACAAGTTCGAGGACGTCGACCTGAAGGACGGCGAGACCGAGATCGACCCGAAGCTGCGCGGCCTGATCATCACCCAGCCTCGCAAGGACTACTCGGACAAGGAGCTACGTCGCATCGACCAGTTCCTGATGCGCGGTGGGAAGTCGTTGGTCGTGTGGGCGTCCGCCGTCACGATGAAGCCGAACGACGCCACGATGAAGGCGGATCTGAACCTCCATGGCCTGGACAAGCTGCTCGGTGGCTACGGCATCAAGATGAACAAGGACGCCGTGCTCGATCACGACGCCCAGTTCCGACTGCCGATCTTGACCCAGAGCGGCGTGGCCGCGATCGGTCACCCCGGCATCGTGCACGCCGTCAACGAAGGTGATGGCGACGAAGCCACGGAGATGCTCGACGACTCGTTCGCCGGTTTCTTCCGTATGGCTGAGATGGCGATCCCGTTCCCCTCGAGCCTCGAGCTCGAGAAGGACAAGCAGCCCGAAGCCACCATCAAGTCGGTTGCTCGGACTTCTCAGGGTGCCACCGTCACCGCATCGGACACCGTCGACATGGCGCTCTTCGCCGATGGCAGCATCAAGAAGTGGACCGCCGAGGGCGATCCCAAGAGCTACATCATCGCGGCCACCGTCGAAGCGGAGCCGGGGAAGGGCAAGCTCAAGGCCGCGCTCGGTACTGGCGACGGCATCGACGTCGCGGCGTCCACCGACGACGCGCGTATCCTCGTGGTCAGCTCCAGCGAGTTCGTCACCAACCCCTTCGCCTACGCGGGCAACGGTCCAGAGATGGGCGGTCAGTTCGCGATGTTCGGTGGGATGGGTGGCGACAAGCAGCTGCAGCAGTTCGCGACTCCCTACGCTCAGCGCTACCTCACCAACACCATCCTGAGCGTGAAGAACACCCTCGACTGGATGAGCGGCGACGCAGACCTGCTCGCGGCGAGCGCGAAGCTGATGGGCGATCCGAACATCAGTTACAAGGACGCCAACATCCAGAAGATCAAGCCGACGGACGACGAGGACACTCAGAAGTCCAAGGCCGAGGCAAACAAGCAGGCTCGCGAGAAGCTCCAGGGCAATGTGCAGTACACCCTGATCTTCGGCATGCCGCTGTTCTTCATGGCCTTCGGTTTCATCCGCTGGCAACTCCGCAACGGCAAGCGCGCTCAGATGAAGATCTGAGCATCAAGTAGCGAATAGTACTTCCGCACGGATAAGGTGCTCCGCTCCTTGAACGGGGCACCTTCCGGCGGAGTCGAAAGTAGGAACCAGGACTATGGCAATGGGTACAGAAACCAAGCTCTACGTCGCCGTCGGCGTGCTCGCCGTGCTGGGTGGCGCCCTCTACCTGAACTCGAAGAACAAGAAGGCAGAGGCGGAGAGCTACACCCAGGCGGGTCGCGCTGCTGAGCTGCCGTCGCTCACCTTCACCGACGACGACACCAAGAAGATCGACAAGATCGTCTTGGAGAAGGGCGCTGACGAAGACGGTGGTGCGGGTGCGGAGTTCGAGCTCACCAAGACCGGCGATGAGTGGAAGCTCACGAAGCCCGTCGCCTACAAGGCGAACCAGGCCAACGTGAAGAGCCTGCTCGATGCGCTCAAGCGGCTGAAGACCAGCGAGCAGATCACCACCAACAAGGAGCAGTACGACAAGTTCGGCGTCGCTGACGGCAAGGGCTTGCACGTCGTGCTCTATGAAGGTGGCAACGTCAAAGCCGACCTACGCTTCGGCGAGGGCGGCACCCGTGGCCAGATGGCGCGCATCGGTGACAAGGACGGCGTCTACAGCGTGAAAGGCTACTCGAGCTTCACCTTCGATCGCGACGCCAAGGGCTGGCGCGACCTCGGGATCCTGAAGTTCGACGAAAAGGACGTAGAGAGCGTCGAGCTGACCAACGAGCATGGTGAGTACACCTTTGCCAAGGACGGCGATAACTGGACTGCCAAGTACAAGAAGCCGAAGGCCCTCGGCGCTGGCAAGATCGACGACTTCGATTCCGCGAAAGTGGGGGATCTGTTGCGTGCGTTCAAGAACCTGAACGCGGCGGATTTTGGCGACGGCAAGAAGCTGACTGACATCGGCCTCGAGCCGCCCAAGGGCCAGCTCACCATCAAGCTGAAAGAGGGCAAGGCCACCTACGTTATTTCCGTGGGGGACAAAGCGGACGGCACCAACGTCTGGACCAAGGTCAACGGCGACGATCAGGTTTTCCAGGTCAGCTCTTGGGCTGCGGACTGGATCACTGCGGAGCCGACCAAGTTCAGCAGCAAGAAGGACGAGAAGGGCGCGGCTCCACCCCCTGGTGGAATGCCGGGTGGGATGCCGGGCGGAATCGACCTGAGCAGTCTTGGCGGTGGTCACGAAGGCCACGACGACGAGTAGTCTCCAAGTCTTCGATCGATAGCAGGCGGCCCGGCTCGAGAGAGCTGGGCCGTTTTGCTTTGGTGCTCGCTTTGAGGCCCCACCATTGTCTCACGTGCGGGCCTCTGGGAGCCTGAGAACGTGGACAACCCTTATCAAGCTCCCGTGTACGACGAGCCGGAGTACGATGAGGTGGTCGCGCCTGAGCGCGACTTGAGCCAAGTGCCGTTCTACCAGGTTGGACTCATCAAGCTCGCCTGCTTGACCCTGCTCACTTGTGGGTTCTACGAGGTCTTCTGGTTCGAGCGCCAGTTTCGGCATCAGGCGGCCCACAATCGCGAACGCGGCTTCTCAATTTTCCGGGCGGCTTTTTCATTCTTCTACGTGCAAGATCTGGTCTTGCGTGTTGAGCGGGCGCGCCGCCGGGAGCTCGGCATCGAATCGACAAACCTGCGGAGCTTCGCGGCGCTGTATATGGGTTTGATCTTGGTGTGTCGCGGCGGGCTGCACATCATGTACTTCCTGCTGGGGGACTACGCCGTCGCTGCTGGATTCGCTGCGGGGCTCTTCACCTTCGTGCCTCTCGTGCGCATTCAACGCGAGATCAATCGGGTGCTGGCGCGCTCTCACCCCCAACAAGGGAAGAATCGGCTGCCGAGGCTGTGGGAGATCGCGATGGCGGTCGCGGGTGTGGCCCTGACCTGGTACCTCGGCTACTACCCGCTCACTGCGCTGACCGAGATCTCGCTGTTCTAGCTGACGCTACGGACCGAGGAGTCCAAGCTGGGCAGCGATTCCGAACGCGAAGAAGCTGCCAACCGTGAGCAAAACCAAGATATTCCACGCGGTAAAGCGCGTGTTCATGTCCATGCCGCGATGCTCATGCTCGAGGATGCGGTTGATCTCCCGCTGCGCCATGGCGACGGGGGAAACGCTGGCAGCAAACATCAAGAGGGAGACACCCCGCGCCGGAACGGCATCATCGGCTGGCCACTGTGCGCCTGGATGTAGCGCCACTGACGCTCGAACCAAAAAATCAGATAAAGCCCGCTCGTGGCTAGCGCCATCACCCACAGCTTGGTGGTGCCAACTGGATAAAACGGAGGCAGCTCTGGCCCCGCCACGCTCGAAGGCGGCGCCTCGTCATCCGTGGGTGCAGCGTAGGGGTTGGTCATGTTTCTCTAACTCGTGGCGTAGCCGGTCACCAGCGCCTGAGCGAGCAGCCCCCAGCCGTCGATGGCTACGAACAGCAAGAGCTTGAACGGCAAGCTGACTTGAGTGGGGTTCATCATCTGCATCCCCAGGGAAAGCAGCACGTTCCCGACGACCAGATCGATCACCAAGAATGGCAGGTACAGCGCGAAGCCAAGGGCAAAAGCCTCCAGCAGCTCCGTGACCATGAAGCTAGGGATCAGCACCACTAGGTCGTCCTGGCCCACGCGAGCGCGTTCTGCCTCGGGGCGCGCTGACTTCGCGAGCTCGAAGAAGCGCTTCTTCTCACGCTCGGACGCGTTGGCGCGCATGAAGTCTCGCAGCGGTTCGACGGCTGCCTTGAACACTCCAGCCACCAGCACTGGGGTGTCCTGAACGGCTTCGCCCTGCCAAAGTGGTTCCGCGCGGTCTGCAATGCGACTGCCAACGGGAGCCATGGCCAGCAAAGTCAGCGCGCCCGCCAGCGCCATCACCAAGGTGTTGGACGGTACACCTTGTGCCCCAATCGCGCCCCGCACGATCTGCAGCACCGTCGAGATCTTCACGAACGCCGTCACGGTCATGAAGGCAAACGGCAGAATGGCGACCAACGCCAGCGCAACCACCAGCGCAATGGGGCGCGTCAGCAAGTCGTCCGTGGTCGCGGGGTTCTTGGCTTGAGCCTGTGCAATCAGCGGGGAGAGCCACAGCGCCGCGAAGCTCAGCAAGGCCAACAGTCGCTTCACGCCTCGTCCTCCACCTCTTCGGGTTTGGGGGTGAGGACAGCCGCGACAGGGTCGCTCGGTAAATTTTCCACGCGGGTATTCTTCTTGCGAGGCTGCTTCAGTACGCGTCCCAAGACGTCCGAGAACTGAGCGGGCTCGTTGGTGTCGAGGTCCAGCTCTGCTTCGTCTAGCTCCGTGAGCCGGGTGAGCCCGCCTTCACTGGCGCCTACCACCACGATTTTGCTGCCGATCTTCACCAGGTACACCGCGCGGCGACCTTCGAGGGGGAGACGTCCAACCAGCTGCAGCGGTCCGCTCTGACGGCCAACACCCACGCGCCGAGCGGCGTACAGCACCAGCACCGCGAGCGCGATCACCGCCAGCAGGGTCACCAGTGTCTCCACCAGGTACGACGCAACCGGTGAGAGCCCGGCGGACAACCAAGGCGCAGTCATCGCAGGCGCAGCCAACCAAGGCGCTGCCAACCAAGCAATGGCGCTCGCGCTGTGAGTCGGGGTTGGCACTCGCGCAGGGTAATACACGGCCGCTGTTGAGCTACGGCGTTGTTTGCTCTGAACGGACAAACCTGCACTTCAGTGCATATCCCACATTGACGCGGCGCTTCCGAAGGGGTAGCCGCGCCTCATCGTGGCACTGGTCGTTCAGAAGTTTGGCGGCACCTCGGTTGGCTCTCTCGAGCGCATGGCGAACGTGGCTGAGCGCGCGATCAAGACGGCGGCGGAAGGCAATCAAGTCGTGATGATCGTCTCCGCGATGGCCGGTGAGACGAATCGCCTGCTGGGCCTCGCTGGGGACATCACTGACGTTCCCGATGCTCGGGAACTCGACGTGCTGGCTTCCACCGGCGAGCAGGTGAGCGCCGCCCTGGTGGCCATGACCCTGCAGAAGCTCGGCCATCCGGCGCAGAGCTTGCTCGGCTCCCAAATCCGGATCCGCACGGACGGTGCCTTCACCAAGGCCCGCATCCTCGAGATCGAAGGCTCGAAGCTCTTGGACACGGTCAACGGCGGCAAGATCGCGGTGGTCGCGGGGTTCCAAGGCATCGACGACCACGGCAACATCAACACCCTAGGTCGTGGTGGCTCAGACACCACCGCCGTGGCCATCGCAGCGGCCATCAAGGCCGATGTGTGCGAGATCTACACCGACGTAGACGGTGTCTACACGACTGACCCAAACATCTGTCCCAAGGCCAAGAAGATCGAGCGCATCAGCTTCGAGGAGATGCTGGAACTAGCCAGCCTCGGCGCGAAGGTGCTGCAGATCCGCTCGGTCGAAGTGGGCATGAAATACGGAGTACCGATCCACGTGCGCTCATCATTTTCAGATCGCACCGGCACGATCGTGACCGGTGAAGAAGGCTTGGAGAAGGTGGTCGTCACCGGCATCGCTTACGACAAGAGCGAAGCCAAGGTGCAGATGATCAACGTGCCCGACCGCCCTGGGGTGGTGGCCAACGTCTTCGGCATGCTGGCCGAGAAGAACGTGTCGGTTGACATGATCATTCAGAGCCCTTCCCGTGAGAGCGGCAGCACCACCGACGTGACCTTCACGGTGCCGAAGGCTGACTTGGCCCGCACCAAGGAGAACATCGAAGAGTGCGCTCGCTCCATCGGCGGCGCGGCCATCGAGTACGACCCAGACATCGTGAAGGTGTCCATCGTCGGGCTCGGTATGCGCTCCCATGCTGGCGTGGCTTCACGCATGTTCCAGATCCTCGCGGCAGAGGGCATCAACATCCAGGCCATCAGCACCAGCGAGATCAAGGTCAGCTGCCTGATGGCGAGCAAGTACACGGAGCTCGCGGTGCGGGCGCTGCATACCGGCTTCGGGCTCGACAAAGAGCCAACCGAAGAGACCATCAGCTGACGCTCCACGCCCGTGGCTTGAAGGCACCGGCTAGCGGACCCGCTGGGACAGGCTGCGTTCATGGTGTCGGGTTGCATCTCGGCTGCAGCGCAACGGCAAGAGACGCTGCGAACGAGCGGTTTCAGCCGTAGGTCTGAGCAATTGCATCAAAGCGCTCGCGCTTCTGTTGGCTAGCCTGGGGATCGATGCCGGCTATCGTATCCGTTGAGCGCGCCCCTCACCCCCAAACGCAGTGGCCGCAAGTGGATCGACGGCGCGCGGGCAGGCGGCTCGCGCCGCGCGTGGGGTGGTTGCTGGGGCTCTTGGTCTGCTCCGCGAGTGCGGTCGGCTGCGACACCGGTGAGGTCGGTGATGGGGGCAACGGAGCGAGTGCTGGCACAGCTGGTAGCAGTAGTGCTAGCGGTTCCGCGGGGAATAGCATCGGAGGTGGCTCCGGGAACGCTGGCTCCGGTGCGGGAGGTTCTGGCGTTGGAGGTTCTGGCGCCGGCGGGCTCGGTGGAAGTGACCAGGGCGGTAGTGCTGGGTCAGCGCAAGGCGGCGCGGGTGGTGTGGGGCAAGGCGGCAGCGCGGGCACTGCGCCTGGAGGCAGCGGCGGTGAAGCAGGCAACGGGGGGAGCGGTGCTGGAGGTTCCGGAGGCGGACCCGTCACAGTCCAGGACTTGTTGGCGCTGACTTCGGCTTGCAACGTGGTGGGCGGCGACTACGCGACCGACTCCGGTGGTGAGGAGACGGTGCCGATCTGTGAGTTGACCGGCGCGCTATTCTGGACCGCGGACATGGACATCGACTGCGATGGCTATGCCACCGCCGAGTGCAACGAGAACACCGACCCCTGGTATCAAGACGCGACGAGCATGGGGGACCACATCGCGGCGAGCGTGTTGCCCTATGTGGTGATTCCTTCGCCTAGCGGGCGCTTTGATTATCGCGACTGGGGGATCGAGCTCGGCGCCGTGGTCGCGGTGATCTACGAGGGACAAGTGCGCTACGGCGCGTTCGTCGACACGGGACCCGAGGGCATCATCGGGGAGGCTTCGTATGCGATGGCGGACTTGTTCGGCATCAATCCGGATCCCGCCACAGGGGGCACAGCTGGGCCGGTGACGTATATCGTGTTCACCGATTCGTCCGCGGTGGTGCCCGCAGAGGACATCAACGATCACTCCGTTGCCGAGTCGCTTGGCGCGTCCGCCGCTCGCACCGTCGTCGACAACAACTGAAAGCGTGGTTCCGATAATTGCCTGGCGGAAAAAAGATGCCGGGGAGGTTTCCAGGGTGAGTCTTGGGCGACTAGCAGGGTGTTGAAGAACACCCTGCCAATCAACAGCAACCGTGCCCGCGCACAACTTGACCAGATCTCGCTCTCGCAAAACCCTCACTTCTATGGGGTTTTGCGAGAGCGTGGTCCGAAGAACCGCGCGGATAAGCACGCAAGATGTGCCGCGCGAACGACGATTTATGAACATCTCCAGAACGGAGTCCCGCTCATGCTTTTCCCATGGCGGGGCGTGACTGGGGACTGGGCGTTTTAGGGCTGTTCTTGCTGGGCTGTGCGACGAGTGCCGATCCGGCGCCGACCTCCGAAAGCGGGGGCTCCGGCTCGGGTGCGGCAGGAGGCAGCGACTTCGGTGGTGAAGGCGGAGACACGCAGGGCGGCTCGAGAGTAGGCGGCAGCGGTGGATCCACTTCGGGAGGCAGCGGTGCAGGCGGGGGCGGCGGCGCCAGCTCTGGAGGGAGCGCTGCGGGTGGAACAGGTGGTTCCGCGGGGCAAAGTGGAACGTGTCCAAGCTCCGCCAGCGCTGGGCCGGAGACGGTGCTTGACGACGTGGAGGACGGTGACGACGCGATCCTGAGTGCGGACGGTCGCACTGGTTACTGGTTCAGCTACAAGGACGATCTGGATAGCGCGAGCATGGTCTCCACGCCCACCGCGATGACACCGGGAGCGAACGCCACAACGCACGCGATTCAGGTGACTGGCAAGAGCTCGAGCGCCGCGGAGTATGGGCCGGGTTTTGGCTTTCCGTTGCTCGGAGTCGAAGTTGGCGGAGGCAGCATGGCGAGCTTGAGCTGCCCCTACGATGTGTCGAGCTACTCTGGGATTTCCCTGTGGCTAAAAGCTACAGGGGTAGCCAGAGTCGAACTGCTGGTGCCGACGTCGGCGACCACTTCGACGGCTGAAGGTGGAACCTGTGCCACGAGCTGCGACGATCACTTCGCGGAGACGGTGACTGTGAGTAGCAGCTGGACCAAGGTGGACATCGCCTTCGCTTCACTGGCTCAGGGCGGTTGGGGCACCCCGGCGACGTTTGACGCCCACGCGGTTAGTGGCGTTGGCTTTGCAGTACCGCCCGGTGTCACCTTTGTGGTGTGGGTGGATGAGTTGACCCTCACCCCCTGATCCCGATCGCTCAGCGCGAGCCCGGATCCATCAAGCGGCGTGACCAGAAGCCGATGTAGAGCAGCGCGAGCAAGGCGGTGGGCAGGGCAGCTGCGAGCTGAGGTCTTTGCTGCAGGATGTAGGCGCAGAGGCACAGGGCGACAGCAATTGCCGCGTGGTAAATGTGCAAGCGCTTGCTCTTGGGGTCGCGTGCGAGCCACACCAGGTGAACGATGCCCGAGACGAATGAAATCAAGAGGGCCGCTCGCCCCCAGGGAGTGGCGGTCCAGGCAGCCAGCGCCGGGTCGCCGCCCAGGGTGGGGTCGAACATCCCGACTCCCATCGCTTGCTCGGCAAACACGCCGAGCGCCAGGGGTAAGCAGACGATGATCACCGCCAGCGTGGCCAGGGCGTGGAGGGTGATGAAGATCGGGTTGACCTTGCTCGTCATGTTCTAGCGCTCAACGTGCCGCGCGGATTTGCGCGAGCTGCCAGGTGCCGACGACGTTGCGTAGCTGTTGTTCGGTCCCCGAACTCACGCCGTTGCTGAGCACCCGTGGTCGGGCGTTCTCTACCACCACGCGCACCTCAGCGTCTTTCACCCGCGCCCGAGTCAGTACGTCTTTCAGGTCGGACACCAAGCGGGGCGGAGCTTTGCCTCGGGCGAGCCGTGGCTCGCCGTTCTGCACTTTCACGCAGAAGAGCTCAGTTGCCCGTCGCAGGCTGAGCCAGAAAAGCAGCGCCACGGCTCCGATTGCGAGCAGGATCCAGGACACCAGATGGGTCTTCTAGCGGCTCGTGTCCGTGGACGCAAAGTCGGCGGGTGTACTGGGCGCTTGACCGGAATGCTTTCCCCTGCAATCTAGCCCACGTGACCGCAGTAGACGAGCAGCTCCCACGGCGTTTCGGACGCTTCGTGCTGTTCGACAAGATCGGTGAAGGCGGGATGGCGCGCATCTACCTCGCCAAGAGCTCTACGGGGCTCGGGGGCGAGCGCCGAGTGGTGGTCAAGCAGATCCTCCCGTTGCTCTCCGACAGCTCGGAGTTCAGCCGGCTCTTCATCGATGAGGCGAAGCTCAGCGCCAAGTTGACTCACGGCAGCATCGCCCAGGTGATCGATCTGGGGCGCGAAGAGGGCAGCCTCTACATCGCGATGGAGTACGTCGAAGGCTTCGACCTGCGTGAGCTCTTGCGCGCCTGCTCGAAGAAGCAGATCCCGTTGCCGGTGGAGTTTGCGCTGCTGATCATCAGCGAGACCCTGAAGGCGCTCGACTACGCGCACCGCAAGCGCGACGAGAACGGTAAGAAGCTCGGCATCGTGCATCGCGATGTCTCTCCGTCGAACGTGCTGATCAGCTTCGAGGGCGAGATCAAGCTCTGCGACTTCGGCATCGCGCGCGCCATGGGCAGCGGGGAAGACGTCCCTGAAGAAGCGATCCAGGGCAAGGCCGGCTACATGAGCCCAGAGGCTGCCAACGGCGAGGCGCTGGACGGTCGCGCGGACGTCTTTGCCGCGGGGATCATGCTCTGGGAGCTGCTCGCCGGGCGCCGCTTGTATCGCTCGCCAAAAGGCTCGCCCGGGCCGAGTCTGGTGCAAGCTCAGGAAGCGCTGATCCCCGAGCTGCCCTCGCGGGGCTACCCGAACGAAGAGCGCTTGCACGGGATCGCGATGAAGCTCCTCAGCAAGGATCGCGAAGCGCGCTATGGCTCCGCCCACGACGCCCTGCGTGAGCTCGAAGACTACGTCGCCGAGAACTCATTGGTAGCGAGCCCGCTACGCTTCGGCGAGTGGCTGATGGAGCACTTCGGTGCGGAAATTCTCGAGCGCCGTCAGCACAACGAGCAGGCAGCCAACGAGGTGCTGGATCAAGACCTCGAAGGTACCCTGGGGAAACGCCCGAAGCCGGAGCCGTTGAAGCCCAGCGAAGCGCCTCAGGCTTCGAGTCTCAGCGCGGGAAACGCCGACGTGAAGATCCCTGCCGCGTTCTCCGATCGCCAACCCAAGAGCGAGCCGGTTTCTTCACCGGTGTTCGAACCGCCGCCACCATCCCTGCAAGCCGTCGTGCGTCCCTCGGAGCCTGCGCCGGAGACCGCGAGCAAGGCGTGGATGCTGATCGCCCTGGCGGTGGTGGTGATCGTTGGCGTGGCGGCCTACTTCATGACTCGGCCCGGGCCCACCCCCTGAGTCCCTCGAGGCCCGAATGAGCTTCGCTCGCGTCGCGGTGCCGGTGCCCCTCGGTCAAGCCTTCAGCTACCAAGTCCCTGAGGCGCTGAAGAGCGACGTGCGTGAGGGATCCCGTGTGCTCGTGAGCTTCGGGCGGCGCAAGGTGATGGGCGTGGTGGTGCGCCTCGAGGAAACGACGGACGTCCCCGAGGAAAAGCTCAAGCCGCTGCTCGCAGTCGTGGACCCGGAGCCGGTGCTGCCGAGCGAGCTGCTCTCGTTTCTCGTCGAGCTTGCGCGCTACTACCTGGCACCGGTGGGCGAAGTGATGCGCCTCGCGCTTCCAGCCCTGGAGCGCACCGCAACCGAGCGGCTGGACCAGGCGGGGTTGCTCGACGGTTTGCAGGTGCAGTCGGTGGGCAAGCTCGTGCAGGTGGTGCGCGCGCTGCCCGTGGCGGATGGCGCCGCACCCAAGCTGCGCTCGAAGCAGGCACAGCAGATCCTCGAGGAATTGCGGGAGCTAGGGGATTGGGTGAGCGTGAGTGACCTCGCGCGGCAACACAAGAGCGCTCGCAGCGCGACCAAGCGCTTGGCTGAGCTGGGTCTGGTGGAGGTCGACAAGCAACAGCGCGAGGTCGATCCGTTTTTCGCCGAAGCCAAGCGCGATGTGGCGCCGACGTTGACTGAGGCCCAGAACGACGCCGTCCAGGCGGTGCTCCCCACTTTGAAGCAACACGGCTACGCCGGCTTCTTGCTTCACGGCGTGACCGGCTCCGGCAAGACCGAAGTCTACCTGCGCTTGGTGCAGCGCTGCCTGGAGCTTGGTCGCGGCGCGGTCGTTTTGGTGCCGGAGATCGCGCTCACGCCGCAGCTCGTTGGACGCTTTCGTTCGCGCGTGGGTGACGCCATCGCCGTACTGCACAGCGGGCTCACGGATCTCGAGCGCCAGGCGATGTGGAAGCGCCTGCGAGCGGGAGAGCTAAAGGTTGCGGTGGGAGCGCGCTCGGCGCTGTTCGCGCCGGTGCCTGATTTGTCTTTGATCGTCGTCGATGAAGAGCACGACGGCTCGTTCAAGCAGGAAGAAGGCGTGCGCTACAACGCGCGAGACATGGCGTTGCTCCGGGCGCATCGCGCCGGCGCCGTGTGTGTGCTCGGCTCGGCGACGCCATCCTTGGGTAGTATCCATGCGGTAAATAGTGGGCGGATGACTCACTTGGTACTGCCCGATCGCGCCCATGCGGCCGCGGCGTTGCCCCAGGTGGAAATCGTCGACTTGCGGCGCATGGGCCCAGGCCCTTCGGGTGACAAACTGATCAGTCTCCCGCTGCATCGCGCGCTGGAGCGCACGCTGGAGGCGAAGGAGCAGGCGATTCTGTTCCTCAATCGACGTGGCTTTGCGCCGTCGCTCACGTGTGCGAGCTGTGGCCAGGTGGCGGACTGTCCCAACTGCTCAGTCGCGCTCACCTATCATCGCGCGCGCGGTGAGCGGCTGGTTTGTCACTACTGCGACTACACCGCCCACGCACCGGCACGCTGTCCGCGTTGTGGCGCTCCAGGGATGGTCGACGAAGGCGCAGGCACCGAACGCATCGAAGCGCTGCTGAAGCAGAGCTTCCCGGAAGCGCGGGTGGCGCGCTTGGATCGCGACGTCGCCGCTGGGCTGAAGAGCGAGCGCATCCTGGACGCAGTGCGCCGCGGAGATGTCGACATCTTGGTCGGAACCCAGATGGTGACCAAGGGCCACGATCTCCCCGCGGTGACCCTGGTTGGGGTACTCAACGCGGATGCCGCGCTCAGCATGCCTGATTTCCGCGCGGCAGAGCGTACCTTTCAGCTATTGGTGCAGGTCGCGGGGCGCGCAGGGCGAGGAGACGCACCGGGCACGGTGTTGATCCAGACTCGGCAGCCGGATCATCCGGCGATCAAGGCGGCGCTCACTCACGATGTCGGGAAGTTCGTCGAGCGCGAGCTGCAGGACCGCGAGGAGCTCGGGTACCCGCCGTACTCCCATGTGGCGATGGTGCGTGTGGATGCCACCTTCGAGGGCGCTGCCCACGAGGTGGCTCGGCAGGTTGCAGAGCTCGGGCGTCGCTCAGCGGGGGAACGCTTCGAGCTCGAAGTGCGGGGGCCTGCGCCGAGTCCACTGGCCCGGCTTCGCAACCGCTACCGCTTTCAGGTCATGCTTCGCGCCGAGGATCGCAAGGCCTTGCGTCCGGCGCTGCTCGCGATCGTGCGCGGCCGTTGGGATCGCCGTGTGCGGGTGAGCGTCGACGTCGACCCGATGAGCATGCTGTAAGGCGCGACGCAAAGCGGTGTTCGAGACGTTGTCTCCCGGTTGGCTATGCGAGCAATGCGACGTCGCCCCAGCTCAGAAACAGTGATAAGCCCCCGAGCCATGGCGTTCTCCAAGGGCCTTCGCTTGCTGCTCGCCGGGTGCACGCTCGTCACGGGCTTCGCGTGGACCGAACAGGCGCACGCCTTCGAGCGTCAGTGGCACCTGGGAGCTGGGCTCGGGGTCGCCAGCTTCCCGCAGATTGAGAACAGTGGCGCGCCGTTCAACGGGGAGAGCCTCAAGCCGCCTGCGTTCGGGCTCTACACCGCCTACGGGATCTCCGACTACTTCGACTGGCGGCTCGAGCTCACCTGGGGTCTGCACAGCTTGGACGGTGTACCGGAAGAGCCGGTTGCTGAGCTCGAGACGACCCACGTCGTTTCCGCGTCGAGCGGCCTCTCCTACAAGCTCGATGTGATCGACTGGATCCCATATCTAGGCGTGATGGCTGGCTACTACGGCTACTTCGGCGGCCCGCATCTGACCTCAGATGGACTCGCGGAGGGTGGCGGCAGCGATCTGGGGGCGTCTCTGATCCTCGGGTTGGATCACGCGGTGAATCGCGATTTCGCTGTGGGCATTCAGCTGCGATACGACCGTTTGCTGTCGGGGCAGGACTATTTCATCGGCCAGCTGCGTTTCGAGCATACCTGGGGGTTCTGAGTCGCACGGGCTTCTGAGTCGCACGGGCTTCTGAGTCGCACGGGCTTCTGAGTTGCAGCACGGACTGAGAGCGGCGTTCCTCACCCCCAAAAACTCGTAAGCGGCCGGAAACACACGAGGTCCTGTTTTCGTGCCCGGGAGCGGCGAACCAGCAACAATTCAACATATTTGCGGGTTGGGTGGGGGCTCGTGCTACCCCATAAGCCGAGGTCGAGGTCGGTTTGGTGGGTAAGCTGCAAGAAACGAAGCTGCGAGCGCGACGCTGGGCGACGCATGTCACTCACTGGTTCGTGGCCGGTTCGGCGCTGGGTGTGCCAGTGCTGGAAGCCGGCTGCACACAGCAAAAAGCGGGCGAAGGTCCGCCGCCCGAGGCTGGGACGAGCGCTGCTCAGGTTGCTCCGCCCGCACCCACCAAGCAACCCGATGACCAACCACCGCCGACGGAAGACTTCAGGCCGGCGATGCGTGCTGGGGACTGGAAGACTGCCGCGGCGATCATCGATCAGGCGCCGGAGGCGGTAAAGAAGTCGCCCGCTGCGCGCTTCGCCCGGGCTCACGCCGCCTCCCAGCTGGGGGAGTTCGCGACGTGTGTCGAGCGCCTGGCTGGCCTCGAAGCCGACCTCCCGGTGCTGGGAGCGGAAATCGCGGAAGCGCGCGCCCACTGTCAGCTCGAAGTCGGACCCTACGACGCCGCGGCGGCGTACTTCGGCTCCAGGGACACCTCTCGAGACCTAATCCGTGCGGCAATGGCCTTCGAGCGCGGAAAGCAACCAGACAAGGCCAAGGCCGTGGTGGCTCAGGTCATCACGCGGGAAGCTTCCCGGCGTGCCCGCGCCCGGGGCCGAAACAAAGCTCACAAGTTGCGTGCGTCGCTGGCTCGTGAAGCCGAGGCGCGCGAAATCCGCGCGCGGGTCTACGACATTCAAGAAAAGCCTCAGCTCGCCGCAGCCGACCGCCAGTGGATCGCGACTCAGGTTCCCGCGCATGCGCCGCCCAATGCGGCTGCGCCACAGCAGCTCAGCAAGCAGCAGCGCTACGAGCGGGCCATGGAGTTTGCGCGGGACGGAGACATCGAGCACACCGACGCCGAGCTGGAGCTAATCGCGAAGAGCCCAGGCGCTGCGATCCCTGAAAAGGAGCTCGTGCACGCCCGCGGCTGGGCCCGCTACATGGCGCGTCACTACAGCGAGGCGGCGCCGCTCCTGGAGCAGGCGAATCAGCTCGGATCCCAGCACGCCATTCGTGACTACTACTACGCCGCCAAGGCGTGGTCCCGCGCGGATCAAGATACGCGGGCCATCGAGATGTACGAGCGCCTGATGGTGCGCTACTCCTCGAGTAGCTACGCGGACCACTCGCGCTACATGGCCGCTCGCCTGCGGTATATCCTCGGGGATTGGAAGGGCGCAGAGAAGGCCTACAAGGGCTACCTCGCAAAGTACCCACGCAAGGGCCAACACTCCACAGAGGCGCGCTACGAGCTGGCGATCACCTGGCTTGCCGGTGACAAGCCTGGCGACGCACAAAAAGTACTCTCCGAGCTCGCCAAGGACGAAAGGGACCCGCGAGATCGCGCGCGCCTCACCGAGCTACTCGGGGTCGCGCTAGCGGCCCAAGGTAAGGCGCCCGAAGCCGCAAAGAATTTCCGAGCGGTAATCGAAGAACGGCCGCTGTCCTTCGCGGCGCTGATGGCCACGGCGCGACTCAAGCAGATGGGGCAGAGCCCGCCTCCGCCCATCGCTCCTCCGGAGGCCGCCAAAGCGGCGGGGCCTCTCGACCTGAGCTTGCCACCCAAGGTGCAAGCGCTTCACGATGCGGGGCTCGCGCTGCGGGCGGAGTCCGAGCTCGAGCGTCTCGAGCCAACCTACAAGAAGTCCTTCGCCGACCGCGCTGACGAGGCCCTGTGTCGTAGCTACGCCCTCCTGGGCAGCGCCGCCAGGCGCTATCGCGTCGGTCAACGCGCGGTGCGCTGGGCGGATCTGAACACGGCGCCAAGCACCAGCAACCGCTGGGCCTGGGAGTGCATCTACCCGGAGCCGTTCGTCGAGACGGTGGACATCGAGGCGCGCAAGAATTCGTTACCGCGCGGATTAGTCTACGCGCTGATGCGCCAAGAGAGCGGCTTTCGCCCTCACGTCGTCTCCCCCGCCAAGGCGGTCGGTTTGATGCAGCTCATCCCGCCAACGGCGAAGAACGTCGCGGACGAGCTGAGCGTCGACTACAAGCCGGAGCTGTTGCGGCTGCCGGCGTACAACGTGCGCTTCGGCAGCTACTACCTGAAGAAGGTGCTCGACCAGTTCTCCGGCAGCGTGCCCCTTGCACTAGCCGCATACAATGCGGGGCCGTCCGCCGTCGGGCGCTGGCTGAAGACGGGGCATACGCTGCCGCTGGACGTCTTCGTGGCGCGCATCCCGTATGGAGAGACGCGCGGCTACGTTGCGCGCGTCGTTGGCAACCTCGCCCGCTATGCGTACTTGGAAGGCGGCGAGGCCGCGGTGCCGGACATCGCGCTCGAGTTGCCGAGCGACGTCAAAGTCCCTGAGGACGCTTACTGAGCGCTACTCTGCGGGAGAGGCGCCGTCGAGGGCGAGCTCGGAAGCGGTGATGGGCTCGACCCGCGACTTGAGCCACGCGATGGTCGCAGCCTCGTCGCGCTCGGGGGCGCCGGGCAGCTGCACCACGCGCTTTGCTAGGCCCTTCCAAGCGCCGACCATCAGCATCAACCAAACCTGGAAGTAGTCCACGCCGTCGAACACCACTGCGTCTTCGCGCCCGTAGACTTCCTTGTTGTCTTCAAATTCCGCGGGGTAATCCGCGAAGTGGCAGCGCGCCTTCACGTGATGGTGAATATGGTACCCGTCGTTGAAGCAGCGGCGGTTATAGCGCGTGTTGATGCAGGTGATGCTGTTGCGGTAGGCGACCTCAGGTGAAGCCGGATCGATGAAGGCATGCTGAGTCCAGTTGCCCATCATCATCAGCGTGCGAACGATGATCACCGGCAGCACGAACACCACGAAGGTCGCCTGCCAGTTCAAGTAGGCCAAGCCTCCGATCACTAACCAGAAGGTCGTCTCACCGACGACCAGCCGGCGGATCATCTTCTTGTTGCCCTTCTCGAGGTGGTAGGCCGCGAGGTCGTAGAGCCCGAGGAACATGAAGCGCAAGTAGTAGCGCAGCCAGTGCGTGAAGCGGTCACGCTTGAAGCGCATGGTCGACGAGGTGTCGTGCTCCAGGTTGTTCTCTGGGTGGTGCATGCCCATGTGATGCACGAAGTAGCTCTCGGGCGTTTCCCCGAAGAAAGGCCCAAGCAGCCACGGGATCACGTAGTTGAGCGCGCGGTACTGCTTCTTGAACAGCATGCGGTGGGAGGTGCAATGCAGCATCAAGATGAAGCGGTCGACCACCCAGGCAAACCACAGCACCCAGTACACGGGCACCAAGTACCAAAAGTAGTCTTTCGCGAAGAACAGCCCGATGCCGCAGCATGCGACCACCGCGCACTGCAACATCAGATGCAGGAACGGCAGGTCCCGGGGGTCTTGGATCAGCTGGACCAGTTTCGCGTCGAGGGACTTCACTTCAGATCTCAAGGGCAAGCGGGCAGGCGCAAAACGCGCCAGCCGTTGCGGCGGGAGGTTAAACCACTGGGCGGAGGCTGGCGAGGCTGGGTGGGCACTGGCCAGTGGACGCAGCCGAACCCCATCTGTCTGTCGCTGCAACACACGGCGAAACAGGTGATTTCAGTGTGCCCGCGCCTTCCCGAAGAGACTTAAGCAGGCGCGAACGCTCGTTCGCACCTGGGCAACTTGTCCGCAAACTCGCGGTGCGTGCGCGCAGAGAGCGTTTCGCCAATGGCTGCTCATCGCTGGATTCGCCCACTGAGGATTCCTTCGTGGAAATCTATCAACCGCCCGGTGGTCGTTCAGTTCAGCATCGTCCTACCTAGCTGCCACGGTGTGCAGATCAGGCAGATCCCGGGGGAAACGGAACGGTGTGCTGGATCCCTGGCTGAAGCGTTCGCTCCAGAGGAACGCCGGATCACACCGCAGGGGGCGCGCCAGTTCACGCCAGCGCTGTTTGCCTGTGGTAAACCTCCAGGCTTCGCAGGTTGTCGCGTCCGGCTCGAGTTGGCCCGTGACTTGCTGTGGCGTGCGGCGGGCGCGCTGGTTCTGCTGGCGCCCCGCTTTCCTTTTGCTTCTGGAGAAATGAATGACCAAACGGATTGGGGCGCTGCTGGCGCTCGGTGTGCTGTGTGCGTTGCCTGCTTGCAGCAGCGATAGCGGAAGCGAGTCGCGAGGGACGGCCAAGCAGGGTGAAGCTTGCTCGAAGGATCTGGATTGCGCCTCGGAGTTGGCGCGTTGCCACCCTCAAGGCGTGTGCACTGGTGAACTGACGAGCGAAGCGCTGGAGACCGAGTGTGAGTCAGCGACCGCGAGTTTGTGCGCCGGGTTCGCCTGCCTGGTGCTCAACGCCAACGCCCAGGGGAAGACGGGGCTCTGCACCTACCAGTGTGAGTCCAACGCGGACTGCGGGCAGGGCGTGTGCGTTCAGCTGCAAGGCGCCGGGACCGTGTGCCTCAGCCCGTGCGAGGACAACAGCGACTGCTCCAACGGATTTGTTTGCGTGACCGACCCCGGAGGCAGCGGCAAAGCCTGCCTGGTAGAGCCCGCCGCAGGCTAGCGTCCCTTCAGCGTTAGCTTTCTAACGCGAGACATTCGCGCCCGGGAGGCGCGAACAAACAACAATGCGCGCGTTGCTGCGCGGAAGCGTTGGGGCACGACATGGAAAACGTGTCATGCTCCAGCGCATGTCTCGCAATCGGGTTTGGGGGTTAGGGTGTTTGCTCTGCGTGGCGCTGAGTGCGTGCACCTCGGGCAACAACGAGGCAGAGCCGACCCGCTGCGGGCAGCTGCCTTGCGACGGCGAGTGCTGCGACGAAGCGTGCAGCGTGTGCATGCGCAGCGGAGACGTGTGCGAAGAGATGTGCGTCATCGGCCGCTGTAGCGGACTGGTCGCTCAAGCGGTTGGCGAGTGCAACGACTCGCTCGGCTTCCGCTGGACGGGCAGCGGCTGCGAAGAGCTGATCGGCTGCACCTGTGAAGGCACTCACTGCTTTGCGCTCTACGCCTCTCTGGATGCCTGCGAATCGTACAACGCGGAGTGCGTGGTCAAGTAGGCTCGAGGTGCTGAGCTAGCGTGAGCAGCTCGGCGGGGCAGCGCCGCCGAGTGACAGCGCGAGCAGCGCGCAGAGCACTCCGTATCTCACTTGGAGTGCAACACGAGGCCCTCACAGATGTTCCCAGGTTGCGAACCGTCGGTCTGGGATGCTCCCTCACCCCCAAACCCACGGCCGTGAGCGGTAGCTGCGAGGTTTCGCGTCCTTGAGCTCACTACCGGACCTGGGAGCTGATGTTGGGTGAGGGAACGCTGCTTGTCCGTGCGACGGCGGTGTGAGGAGGTGGGAGCCGCGCGGTTTCTCGGCTACCTACGGAGCCTGAGCGCTGAGACCTCGCGGAAGCAAGCGAGCACTTCATTGCCCAGTTGTTGCTGGCCTCCGCTTACCGGCGTGCTCTACTCGCGGGCCATGCGCTCTCCCAGCGACGAGGCACCGCTCTACCCGCCGAGCCCGGCGAATGTGCCGAAGGACTTCACTCGACCGACGGCCCGCTATCGCTGGCACGCCCGCCTTGCGCTGCTCGCGCTGCTTGGCTTCGTTGGCTTCTATTTCTTTCTGTGCTTCTGGTTCGTGCGTGCGGTGTACCGCAACGGCGTGCTCTTGATGCACGGAGGGGACCACGCGCTGCGGGCCCTGATCTTAGGCGGTGTGGCCTTCGTGCTGGCGCTTGTCCTGGTCAAGGCGATGTTCAAGGTGAAGCGCGCAGAGGAGACAGACCGCCGTGAGCTGCGTCCAGAGAGCGAGCCGGAGCTGTTTCGGTTTCTCTACCGCCTCGCTGACGAGGCCGGTGCGCCGCGACCCCATCGAGTATTCGTTTCCGTGCGGGTGAATGCAGGAGTGTTCTACGATTTGTCGCTCCTCAACTTGCTGCTGCCGAGCAAGAAGAATCTGGAGATCGGGCTGGGTCTGGTGAACGTGCTGAACTTGAGCGAGTTCAAGGCCGTGCTCGCCCATGAGTTTGGGCACTTCGCTCAGCGCTCGATGGCGGTCGGGCGCTGGGTGTACATCGCCCAGCAAATCACTGGACACCTGGTCGCGGGGCGCGACTGGCTTGACGAATTGCTGCTTCACGCGCCGCGCATCGATATCAGGATCGCCGTCGTTGCGTGGACGCTGCGTCTCTTGGTGTGGGCCATGCGGGCGGTGCTCGATACTGCGTTCTCGCTGGTGGTGCTCGTCGACCGCGCGCTTCGCCGCGAGATGGAGTTTCAAGCGGATCTGGTCAGCGTCTCGCTGAGCGGCAGTGATGCGTTGATCCACGCGCTGCATCGACTTGGCGCTGCGGACGACGCCTTGGATCAGGCTGGCGCGGTGGCAGGAGCGGAGCACAGCCAGGGCCGCCTCGCGCCCGATCTGTTTGCCATTCAGAGCTTGGTGCTCGAGAGCATGGCGCGCGTCGTCAACGATCCGGAGTATGCAGTGCCTCCCAGCTTGCCAGAGAGCGGCCGTGAACAGCATCGGATATTCCCGGAGGAAATGGGTTCGCCCCCGCGCATGTGGTCCACTCACCCGAGCAATCAGGATCGTGAAGCCAACGCCAAGCGGGTCTACCTAGAGGGCGCGCTGGACGAGCGCCCGGCGTGGCTACTGTTCAGCGATCCCGAGGGACTGCGTAGGGCGGTAACTGCCGAGGCGCTGAAGCGCGTCGAGACAACGCAGGAGATGCGTGAAGCGACCGAGGAGGAGGCGGAGGCAGCGGTCGCGCGCCGCTTCTCTCAACTCGCACTGAATCCGCGCTATCGTGGGGTGTACCTCGGACGCTCCCCCGTGTTGGCGGCCAGCAGGGTCTCAGACCTGTTCGAGAGCGCTGGGGCCAACGTAGATCTCGCGGCGGAGCTCCGGACCCTGTACCCCGAAGCGTTGTCCCAGCAGGTCGAGCGCCTGCGCGACCTGCGTCGTGAACTCGGCGTGCTCGAGGCCTTGAAGGATGGTTTCCTGTCAGCGCCGGGTGGGGTGATTCGTCACCGCGGCGAGGACCTGCGAAAGCGCGACTTGCCTGGTGCCATCTCCACGGTGCGGGCTGAACGCGATGCCGTTGCGGCGAGCGTCGCGGCACACGACCGCCGCTGCCGATCGCTTCACTTGCAGGCGGCCCAGTCTCTCGGCCACGGTTGGGAAAAGTATCTCAAGAAGCTGACAGCGTTGCTGCATTACTCAGCGCACGTGGAGGCGGACATCGACGACGCCTACGGCCACCTGATGAATGTTTTCTCCGTTGTAATTGCCGACGGAAGCGTGAGTTCGTCCGAACGTGTGCGCCTCGCGTTCGCGGGCTCCGAACTCTATGCCGCGTTGTGGCAGGCGGACGGCCAGCGCAAGCAGGTGAAGGTTCCTGAACCCGTGTTGAAGCGCCTCGAAATCGAAAGCTGGGATGGCGCGTTGCAGTCTCGCTTCGATTTGGAGCCGCCCACGTCTGAGAATATCGGCCAATGGATGCAGGTGGTCGATTCGTGGTACCGAGCCTACACGCAGCCGTTCGAGGCCTTGCGCAGCCAAACGCTCGAAGAGCTGTTGCACACCGAGGCACGCATCGCCGAGTGGTTCCTTGAGGAAAAGGAACCCGAGGACGCGCCGAGGCCCGCCAGGGTGCCCAAGGAATACACGCTGCGACCTCCTGGCAGTGAGCGCCCACGTCAGCACCGTCTTGGCGCGTGGGATCGCTTCGTAACCGCGGACGGGGTCCTGCCCGCGCTTGGTCGCTTGGCGGTGGCGGGATCCATCGTCGGTTGCGTCGCTGCATTCAGCGCGGCCGGGTCCGATGCGAGGGTGCACGTGATCAACGGGTTGGGTTGTCACGTCTCCGCGGATATCGGGCCCACCCACGTCGAGCTAGAACCTGGCGAACACCTGAGCGTCTCGGTTCCTCCGGGTAAACTACAGGTCACCGCGCGGAGCGGAGACGTGGCGATCGAAGACGTCGAAGTAGAGGCGGCCGGGCTGGGTACTGACTACGTCTACAATGTCGCTGCCGCATTGCCATTGGTGGAGTGGACAGCCGCCTACGGTTCCGCAGACGAGCAGTCACCCACGTACTTGGGCGCGGTTCGCTGGGCGGAGTCAGACGCCAAGTACTTCTTCGAGGAGCCGCCTCGCTCCGTGAAAATCAAGGGCAAGGGCACGACGCGAAAGATAGTCTCCGCGCCCCCGATCCATGAAGCGTCCACGATTCTGAATCGCGCGGGAACGGAGGAGGAACGAAACCACATCATTGACGTGCGCGCTCGCTACGACGCCCCAGGTTCTGCGAGCCTGCTTTACTGGCTCGCAGGGGTGGATCGACTCGAGGGCCAGGCCGAGGCGATAGTCCGCGAGCGGCTGCAGCGCAATCCGCATGAGGTGGAGTCACTGCGAGCTCAACAGGATCTGGCGTCGAGCGACGCGCGCCGCGACGAAGTGTGCGCTGAGCACGAGCAACTAATGAAGCAGTTTCCGGACGACGGTGACATGCAATACATCGGCCTGCGTTGCATGCCCGACGGTGAGGAACAGGACGCGGCGATCTTGGCCACGTTCACGCGCTTCCCGACGAATCCTTGGCTCGAGAACGGTGCGGCGTGGGTGCATCTCCAGCAGAATGAGTTCGACGTTGCCGCAAGGATATTCAACCACCTCAGGTCCAGCGCGCCTGCCTTCAAATCACAGGCGGCGATGGCTCTTGGCCGCCTGAAGCGCGTAGCTCCTGGAAGCGACTATGGCGCGGCTCTGCTAGAGCGAGACAGCAAAGAACTCGAGATGTTGGCCCATCTCGAGTCTGGGCTGGAACTGGATGAGACAGAACGCGGCTACCAGTTTCTGAACCAAGGCGACCTACCCACCGCGGTGAAGCGAGCCGAAGCCATCCCGTCGATGCTGCCAAGGGTGATACGGTTTGCCGCGGTGTCCCACGGTGCAACGCCGGAAATCGTTGAGCGCGCCCTCGCGCTCCCCGTCGATCAAGGAGTGGACGCTAGCACGGTTTGGCCTGCGCTCGCGCTAGCCGCTCTAAACAACCGCGAGCTCGACCCCTACATCAAGGTTGCCAAGCGGACGCTACCGGAACACGCCGACCTCTTGCTCGGATTGCTCGCCAAATCGGGGGAGAAGTTGGTCAAGCCGAGTGACCTTGACCCGCAGCTCAATCGGCTCCCGCCTGACGCCCGCGCCCGGGCCTACGTACTCGCGAGTAGCTACCTCGGCGACTCAGCACCACTCGAGTGGCGTCGCTTCGCCATGAACTGGTTGTTCGCGCCGGAGCGACCTTATTTTGAGGTGCAGTGACGCACGATGTATCCACCGACGATCTCGATGCGGACGTCATCCTGACGCACATCGAGCGGCACCTGGGCGTTGCCGCACGGTACTGCAAGAAGGAGTACGCGCCGACTGGAGATTGCATCTTCTACATGACCTTCCACGGTACCCCCGTGCCTGAGGCTTCCACGCTCGTCACTTTCGGCCTCTCGCGCCACTTGCTAGAGCAGCCCAAGAGCCCCGCGATCCGTCAGGAGCTGATGCTCAGCTGTTTGACGTCTCAGCTGGATGATTCGCTGCTAACGGTGCTCTCCACGCTAACCGAAGAAGTGCTGGAGCGTCACATCGCGATGGCGCGCAACGACGTCGTTGGCTCTCGGGGACCAATCGCCCACCACGCCAGCGTGCAAGGGTTCCTGGTGCAGAGCCCGTGGTGCTGGGACATCGAGTTCGAGCGCGCTCCTCACAACGTGGCCTTCCCAATGCTGCTGCCTATCACGCCCGTCGAAGAGCGCTTCATCCGCACTCATGGATCCAAGCAATTCCTCGAGGCACTGACGGACCAGGACATCGACTACCTAGATCTGCGACGCGAGTCAGCGCAGGTGTGCCGTGGACCTCACGATGACTGACGAGGAGCGCATGACACTCCCTGAACACCTAAAATCAACGGGCGAACTGCTGACGCGGGCCTTCCCTCGCGGAATCGATGAAGGCGAGTACATGTACGTGCTGGCGATTCTCTATCCACATATGGCGGACGGAAACCTCACCTGGGTGGCGACCGTACTAACGGGTAGAGATGAAGGTCTCGTGATGAACGACGTGCTTAAGGCATATTCCTTCAAAGGCTCCCAGGAACTCATGGAGTCCACGCTCGCAAAGCTCAAAGCCGCCGGGCTCGACGAGTGGATCGCCGAGGACGAGCTTTAGCATTACCACGAAGAAATGGAGCTGCGTCACACCCGATGAACGTTATTGGACTGTGGTACGAAGATGAATTCCCGTGGCCCGACCCGCGGGAACTCGTGGGCCCACCTTTGGAAGACAAGGTGCAGATCGTCGCGTACCTACGTTCTGGTGTGCGTGTTCACGAACAACTCGGCTACTCCCACTGCCGTTTCCCAGAGGGACCCCCGCCGGAACAGATGGGCAACTGTGAACTCACTGATGGCACCTGGATCTGGCCAGAAGGTCTGTGGGTCTACGTGCACTTCTTTGACGTCAGGCTGCCGGACGAGTTCATCCAACACGTACGCGGAGCTAACTACAGGCACGATTGCACGTGGTCTGAGGAACTCGAAATGGCCCCGATGCGGCACGCGTTCTGGAACGAATGGAGCCGCTCTGTGGGGAAGTGACTACTCCTCGAGGGCCCAGGTCAGCCTGAGCCAGTCGAGGAGCTCGCTCTCTTTCTCGTCGATGGTACCGACCGTCGCGAGCTGGAAGAGCTCGCCGTAGATCAGCTCGCGGGCTGGCTGCCGCGCGATGCCTTGGGCGAGCTTCTTCACACCGTCTTCGCTGAGGTCGAGTGCTTCGAGCTTGTCGTTCAGCTCGTCGTAATGCTCAGGGCCGATGTGGTCGGCGAAAACACGCATCTCTTGGGCTTCGTCTTCACTGACGACGCCGTCGCTCGCCGCGAGCAGCTTGAGCAGCGAGATGGCGCTCAACAGCTCTTCTTCCGTGAGATCCTGGAACTCGAAGATATCGGCCATGATGATTCCTTGTGCTTCCCGAGCCGGCTTTCAGCCAGCGTAGTCTTTCAAACAGGTGAGCAGGCTGTCGATCTCGTCGTCCGTACCCACCGTGATGCGGAGGCCATCATCCAACAGGCGCTCCGCGAAGTAACGCACCAAAATGCCGTTCGCCTTCAAGTGCTCGAAGGCGCCGCGCGCAAGCTCTACGCGGCTCTTTGCCCCGTCGGAAATCGGTGCGCGCGCGAAGACGAAGTTCGCCGAGCTGGGCAGCACTTGATAGCCGAGCTCCGTCAGCCCGGTGGTCAGGCGCTCCCGCGTCTTCACCACCTTGGCCACGTTCTGAGCGGTCCACGCGGTGTCCCGCAGGCTGGCGGCGCCCGCCACGATCGCCAGGCGGTCCAGGTTGTAAGAGTCCTTCACCTTGTTCAGCCCGGAGATGATGTCCTTCGACGCGAAGGCGAGGCCAAGGCGCATTCCCGCAAGGGAATGGCTCTTCGAGAAGGTGCGAAGCACCACGACGTTGGGCTCGCTGGTGGCTAGCTCGAGAGCGTTCGTTGCGCTGAAGGCCGCATACGCCTCGTCCACCACCAGCACGCCGTGCTTCAAGCTGCGCGCGAGCGCGCGCAGCTTCTCCGTTGCGTGCTGGGTGCCCGACGGCGAGTTCGGCGTCGCCACGAAGACGAGCTTCGCGTCACAGCCGCCGAGGGTCGCCGGCAGGTTGAAGTCCGCGTCGAAATCGAACGTCTGAACTTCGGCGCCAGCCGCCGCGGCCAGCGTGCGGTACAGCACGTAGGTCGGGTAGGGGTAGGCGATGCTGTCTCCCGGTTCGAGGAACGCGCGGAAGAGCAGCGCGAGGAGTTCGTCTGAACCATTGCCGTGGAGAATTTGATCCACCGGCAGCCCGGTGACTTCGCTCGCCGCCTCGCGCAGCGACGTCGCGTGCGGGTCACTGTAGAGCCTGAGTCGCGCCGCCCCGTGTTCGAGCTCCGCTTGAATCGCGGGCAGCACCGTGGGGCTCGGCGGATACGGATTCTCGTTGGTGTTCAGCTTGATGATCTTCGTGCCGGCCTTCGGTTGCTCACCGGGCACGTACCCAACCATCGCCTCGACGCTCTTGCGAAACAGGGACATCTTCGACTCTCGCTGCTAACGGCTCACACCCGAGCCGCGCGGAGCCTAGTACGTTCCAAGGCTCCGCGCAGTGGTTCGCGGGTGAGGGGCGCCGAAAGCCGATCAGGCGGCGCCAGCAAGCCGAACCAACGTGCCGATGATGCGGTTGAAGCGCGCCACCAGCGGTGCATCAAGCTCCGCCAGCACACCCAGCGCGACCGCAACCTCGAGGCAGGCGAGCGTCTCGCGCGCTGAACCTAGCGCCGTGTGATAGCGAGCCTGCCGGTTCCGACCGCGACTGTAGGACCCTTCAGCCACGTTCAGCGCTATCGAGGACTGCGCGCGCCGAAGCTGCTTGCTCAGGTCCGGATCCGAGCGCCGGATCCGCACCTCCAAGGGACGCAACTGAGCAATGGTTTCGAGAATGAATGGATAGACATCGAGCATGAGGTGTTCTCCTTTCGAACGAACAAACACCCCTCCCCACCGCCGGCGAGTCGCAGGTCAGGCGGCTCTAGAAAACAGCCAGGCTGCGAGCGAAGCGAGCACCGGCGAAGCCGGCCCCGGCCTGGACACGACCGAGCACGCCGGCAAGCTAAAAATCCACGAGGAAATAAAAGCCACCTCCTCAAACTCCAAGCCGCAGCGATGCTCGCACAGCGAGCGAGCCCAGCCCTACCCGACCGCGATGCTCGCGCCGCGAGCGAGCCCACCGCCCTCCCGACCGCGATGCTCGCGCCGCGAGCGAGCCCCGCCGGTATTCCTAGTTCAAGCTCGGCGTTGCTGCGATGCTCGCGCAGCGAGCGAGCCAAGGCATTCGCCCTCGCGCTGCCTCACGCCCTCGCGCTGCCTCACGCCCTCGCGCTGCCTCACGCCCTCGCGCTCCCTCACGCCCTCGCGCTCCCCCACGCCCTCGCGCTGCCTCACGCCCTCGCCCTAATACTTCCCCACCGCCTCACTCGCAGGCGTCGCCAGCGCAGACCCAATCTCAAACGAACCGTCACTTGCC